>DASVEW010000084.1:0-33923 GCA_036380355.1 Gaiellaceae bacterium
ATCGTCGTCTCGCGCTGCCTCGAGCGCGTCGGCGACCACGCGGTCGACATCGGCGAGCAGACCGCGTACCTCGTCACGGGCGAGTTCCGCGAGTTCACCGACGCCTCGCATCCCGAGGGCGTCCCCGAGCCCGGCGAGTAAGGAAACCAGCCGTTCCACGATCCATGGAGGCCCGCAACGGGCCCGCTAGGCGACGAGCGCGGCGAAGGAACTTGGGCTCAGCCGCTAAAGAGCAATTAACAGACGCGCAAGGACCCGTTAACGGGGCTGAACCATGGTGAACGAAAACCCGGGTACTAATTCGCCGTGCTGAGACCTCCCCGCGTTCTCTCCAGCGCGGCCCCGCTTCTCATCGCGGCAGTGGTGGGGGGCGGGGTTGCGCTCGCGGGTGCCGAGCTTACCGGCGTCCTGGACGACACGGAGACCGTCCAGGTTCCCGTCACCGCGCTCGAGTCACGCGCGCCGGCGGACTTCGCGCAGGACCGGCGTCTCACCGTCAACCAGATCTACCGGCAGAGCGCGCCCGGGGTCGTCCAGATCACGACGACCAGCATCCAGGAGGTCGAGCCCGACCCGTTCCTGAACCCGTTCGGCTTCCCGGAGGAGCAGCGGCAACAGGCGCTCGGCTCGGGCTTCGTGATCGACACCGCGGGCCGCATCGTCACGAACTACCACGTCGTCGACGGTGCGGAGCAGATCGAGGTGAGCTTCTCCAACCGCGACAGCGTCAGGGCGCGGCTGGTGGGCACCGATCCTTCCACCGACCTTGCGGTGCTGAAGGTGGACGTCGACGCCCGCGCGCTGAGGCCGCTGGAGCTGGGGAACTCCGACCGGGTGCAGGTCGGCGACTCGGTCGTCGCGATCGGGAATCCGCTCGGGCTCGAGCGCAGCGTCACTGCTGGGATCGTGAGCGCTCTCCACCGGCCGCTCACGGCGCCGAACGAATTCACGATCGACGATGTCATCCAGACGGACGCCTCGATCAACAGCGGCAACTCCGGCGGCCCGCTCATCGCGGCGAACGGCTCCGTGATCGGCGTCAACACCGCGATCGCGACCGGGAACACCGGCGCGCGCGGGAACATCGGGATCGGCTTCGCGGTACCGATGAACACCGTGCGGAACGTCGTCTCGCAGCTGATCGAGAAGGGCAAGGTCGAGCACCCGTTCATCGGCGTCGGCGCGCAGGAGGTCGACCAGGAGATCGCCGAGCTCTTCAACCTGCCGGCCGAGCGCGGGCTGCTCGTGGTGCGCGTGTACCAGGGCAGCGGCGCCGCCGAGGCCGGCATCAACGCCGGCACGCGCGAGGTCGTCATCGACGGGGTGAGCTACCTCCTGGGCGGCGACTTCATCGTCGAGATCGACGGCAAGCCGGTCTCGGCCGCGCAGGACCTGCGGCGGGCGATCATGGGCAAGGAGGTCGGCGACGAAATCACGATCGAAGCCTTCCGCGGCGACGACAGGCGCAGCTTCAAGGTCAAGCTCGGCCGCCAGCCCGCCTCGGCGCAGGACTAGCTCCTAGAAGACGCGGCGGTAGAGCGAACAGCCGCGGCAGACGTCGGGCGGGTCGTCGGTCCGCAGCGCCCGGCGGAAGTCCGCGTAGCGTTCGTTCCTCCAGACCTTCGCGAAGCCGTCGCGCTCGGCGCTTCCCAGGACGACCCGGTCGGCGCCCATGACCATGCAGCACGGCTGGACCGTCCCGTCATGCGTCACGTACGCCGACTCGAACGGCCAGTGGCAGCCCGGTGAGCCCGGCGCGCGGCCGGCGGGCGGCGGCTGCTCGAGGCGGGGGAGCCTCAGCTCGATCCCGAGCTCCGCGGCGAGCGCACGCGCGTCTCCGAACCGCCGCACGGCCTCCGGGCTCGGCTCGGCCCAAAGTGCCTCGGCGGCTGCGAACCTGCGGATCTCTGCGTAGCTCCCGTAGGGGTCGGTGTCGGAGAAGGAGTGCGAGAGGTTCTGCACCCAGATGCTCTCCACGCCCAGCTCCGCGGCGAGCCGGACGAGCGCGGAGAGCTCGTGCAGGTTCCGCCGCATGGCGACGAACACGAGCTGGATCGCGGGCCGGTCGCCGCCGTGCGACCGGCGCACGTCGACCAGGTCGGCGACGTTCCGCCGCACCGTGTCGAAGTCGGAGCCGTCGCGGATCCCCTCGTACGTCTCCTTCGTCGCGCCGTCGAGCGAGATGTGGAGCCAGTCCACGCCTGCACGGACCAGCCGCTCGGCCCGGTCGCGCGTCAGGAAGGTGCCGTTCGTGTTGAACCCGACGCTGATCCCGCGCGTGCACGCGTACTCGATCATCTCGTCGAAGTCGGGCGCCAGCAGCGGCTCGCCCAGCCCCTGCAGGGTGAGCTTCTCGAGCTCCGGGAGGTCGTCCACGATCGACTTGAAGGCGTGGAGGCACATCGCGCCGGCGCGCTTGCCGAGCTTGGGCCGGTAGCGGACGAGGCACATCTTGCAGGCGAGGTTGCATGCGCCCGTGACCTCGAGCTGGATCTCCTTCGGGAGTGGCGGCGCGGCCGTCTTCATGCGGCCCTCGACGGCTCGAGACGGCCTAGCGCCGCGACGACGTCGGCCACCTGGATCTCGAGCAGGCCCGGATCCGGCCGGTCGGCGTGGGGGTCGCCCGTGCGTCCCGCCCAGAGAGCGCGGTGCCAGGGCCGGTCGGCGGGCGGGCCCCAGCGCTCCGGCGAGACGGGGCCGAAGACGACGACGGACGGCGTTCGCAAAGCGGTCGCGAGGTGCGCGACCCCCGTGTCCCCGCAGACGACGCGCCCCGCGGCCGCGACCAGCGCCGCGAGGCCGACCAGGTCGGTCCGGCCGGCGAAGAGGACGCCGCGGGGAAGGCCCGCGAGGTCGCCCAAGAACTGGGCGAGGCCGATATCGCCCGTCCCGCCGGTCACGACGACCTGCCTCCCGTCCGCCCGCTCGGCGCGGGCGATCGCGGCGAATCGCTCGACAGGCCAGCGGCGGGCGCCGCTCGCCGCTCCGGGATGGATCAATGTCGCGCCGATCGCAACGCGCGGGACGCGCAACGCCGGCGGAGCCATGTCGAGATCGGACGGGTCGGCGGGGATCCCGCTCTCCTCGAGCAGCCGGCACCAGCGCGCCACCTCGTGCTCCTCGGGCCGCCACTCCGGCCCGTCGCCGCCGAACGAGATCAGCCGGCGGGGACGGGAGTCCTCGAGCAGAGAGCGGCTCTGCGGCCCCTTTCCGTGCAGGTTGACGGCGAGGTCCGCCTCGGCGAGGTCGGGATCCAGCGGCGCGAGCGGGCGGGTGTCGTGCACCGACTCCGCGGCGCGGGCATGGACGGCGAGCGCAGCGAGCGCTCGCGGCGCGGCGAGGATCCGCCTGCGGCACGGGAAGGCACGTGCGAGCGCGCGGAGGGCGGGCAGCGCCGTCAGGAGGTCGCCGAGACCCAGCGCTCGGAGCGCCACCACGGTCCTCACGGCCATGAGCTCTCCATCGCCGGGGCGATCAGCAGTTCGCGGATCTCGCACCCCGCCGGCTGCCGGAGAGCGAAGATCACCGCCGCCGCGACGTCTTCCGGGTCGCTCAGGTCCGCGTCGTCCGGCGGCCTGTACCGGTCGGGCCTCCCGTCGAAGAACGCGGTCTGCATCCCGCCGGGTATCAGGAGCGTGACCCCGATCCGGCCGGCGGTCTCGGCCGCGAGGGCCCGGGTGAAGCCGACGACGCCGAACTTGCTGGCGCAGTACGCCGTCGCGTCTCCCATGCCGCGAAGGCCGAGCGTGGAGGCGACGGTCACGATCCGCCCCTGCGACCGCTCGAGGTGGGGCAGGGCGGCGCGGACGACGGCCGCCGTTCCGAGGAGGTTCACGCGGACGACGCGCTCCCAATCGTCGGTCGAGACGCGGTCGAGTGGGCCGCAGACGTCCGTTCCGGCGCAGGTGACGACGGCGCCGATCCCGCCGTTCGTTCCCGCCGCCTCGTCGACCGCCTGCTCGGCCGACCGGGTGTCGGAGAGGTCGACGACCTCGTGCGCGACACCGCTTCGCGGCCGGGTACGGTCGAGGACGTACGGGCGGCCGCCTGCGTCGCCGACCGCCGAGACGACGGCGGCGCCAAGCCCGGACGCGCCGCCCGTAACCACGACGGTGCCGAGGTCACGCACGGGCCGCCGCCTCCGCGAGCAGCCGCGTCGTCGAGCGTCCCTCGACGTACGGGAGGATTGCGATCTCGCCGCCCCAGCACGCGAGCACCTCCGCCTCGGCCAGCTCCTGCGCGGCGTAGTCCCCGCCCTTCGCGAAGACATCGGGCCTGATGCCGGCGAGAACTTCGGCGGGCGTGTTCTCGTCGAAGACGGCGACGGCGTCGACGCAGCGGAGCGCGCGCAGCACGGCGGCCCGCTCCTCCTCGGGGACGAGCGGGCGGTCGGGCCCCTTCAGCCGGCGGATCGACGCGTCGGAGTTGAGGCAGACGATCAGGCAGTCGCCGAGCGCGCGGGCGGCCGTGAGCGTGCCGACGTGGCCGGCGTGGAGCAGATCGAAGCAGCCGCCGGTGGCCACGACCCGGCCGCCCCGGGCGCGGACCCGGGCAGCGAGCTGGACGGCGTCCTCGGGCTCGCCGGGCGGCATCCCCGTCGAGCGCTCCAGCTGGAAGGCGCCCGCGCCCCCGGCCGCGACGAACGCCGACGCGCACTCGACGGCGGCGGAGACGGCCGAGACGAGCGGGGCGCCGGCCGCAAGGCCGGCCGCGGCCGTCGCGGCGAACCGGTCGCCTGCGCCGCAGGGATCCCCGCCGGCCGCCGGCGGTGCCGGAAGCACGACCGCGGGGCCCTCTTCGACGAGCAGCGCGCCGTTCGGTCCCATGGTCACCGCGACCGCCTCCGCCGCCCACTCGTCTCGGAGCTCACGGGCGCGGCGCTCGGCAGCCACGAGGCTGCCGTCGGTGCCCGTCTCACGAAGATTCGGCGTCGCGAGCGCGCAACCGTCGACCGGCTCGGCGCCGCGCGGATGCGGGTCCCAGACCACCTGCTCCACCGCCGCGAGCGCCTCGCGCAGCCAGGGCTCGGAGGTCAGCCCCCGGCCGTAGTCGGAGACGAGCACGCCGTCCGCCTCGACCACGGCCTCGACCGCGTCCCCGTTCGCACGCGTCGCCGTCCGTACCTGCCCGCCGCCGCGGTCGATGCGAACGAGGAGGCGCTCGTCGCAGCGGACGCGGACCTTCACGGGAGTCGCCGTCTCGAGCCCGACGTCGATGACCCGCGTTCCGGCGGCCTCGAGCAGGGAGGCGAGCTCGTAACCCGCCTCGTCGCGGGCGAGCGCGGTGACGAGCGTGACGTCGTGACCGTCCGCCGCCGCGAGCGCGGCCGCCAGGCCCGCGCCGCCGGGCCGTGACCGTTCGGCGATCGCGTCGAGGACGGGCACCGGCGCCTCCGGGCAGAGGCGTTCCACGCGTCCGTCCACGTCCCGGTCGAGCAGGGCGTCGCCGACCACGGTCAGGCGCGTCATCGTGCGTCCCCCGGCGAGAGCAGCTCGACCTCTGCGTCGACGGCCGCGCAGAGCAGGTGGATCGCCACCTGGTGGATCTCCTGCACGGTCGCCGCCAGCGGCGCGTCCACGCAGACGGCGTCGTCCGCCGCGTCGCACGCGGCATTCGGCGCGCGTCCGGTCAGCGCCCAGGCGCTCAGGCCGCCGTCGTGCGCCGCCTCGAGCGCGGCGACCACGTTGGGGCTGTGGCCGGAGGTCGAGAGGACGAGCAGCACGTCCCCCGGCCGTCCGTGCGCCCGGACCTGCCGCGCGAACGCCTCGTCGGGCCCGTAGTCGTTCGCGATCGCCGTGAAGCTGGAGCTCTCGGCGTGGAGCGCGAGCGCGCTCAGCGCCGGCCGCTCGCGCTGGTATCGCCCGACGAGCTCGCTCGTGAGGTGCTGGGCCTGCGCGGCGCTGCCGCCGTTTCCGGCGGCCAGGAGCCTTCCGCCCGTGATCAGGACCCGCGCGAGGTGGCGGCCCCAGGCGCCCAGGCGGTCGACGTCGGCGTCGAGCTCTGCGAGGGGTCCCGTCAGCGCCGCGAGGTGGGCGTGGCCGATCGTGAACGGAGCCGGCTCGATCATCGCGCGGCCTCCTGGACGGGCAGCGCGGTTCGCCGCGTGAGGTCGTGGTAGACGGCGAGCACCGCGTCGGCGACGCGCTCCCATCCGTAGCGCGTCCGGGCGCGCACGGCGCCGGCCCGGCCGAGCGCCGCCCTCCGGCGCGCGTCGGGCAGGAGCTCGTTGAGCGCCGAGGCGATCCGGTCGGGGCGGCGCGGCGGCACGTGGACGCCGGTGACGCCCTCCACGACGGTGTCGAGCAGCCCGCCGACGGCGGAGCCCAGGATCGGGACGCCGCACGCCATCGCCTCGAGCGGGACGATCCCGAAGGGCTCGTACCAGGGAACCGAGGCGACGACGTCGGCGGAGCGGATGAGCGGCGGCACGTCTGCGCGCTCGAGCCGGCCGGTGAACCGGACGCGGTCGCCGACCCCGACCTCCTCGGCGAGCGCCGCCAGTCGCCGGTACTCGGGATCGAGAGGGAGCTGCTCCACAGCGGGGCCGCCGGCGACGACGAGCTCCGTGTCCGGGACGTCGGCGAGCGCCGCGACGAGGTTCCCGACGCCCTTCCGCTCGACCATCCGCGTCACGCAGACGACGCGGTGGACGCCGGGCCGCCGCGGCGCGACGGGGCCGTTGGGCCGGAAGAGCGCCAGGTTTACGCCGCAGGGGGCGACGCTGATCCGCCGCCGGTCGGCGCCGAGCCGGACGAGCTCGAAGACCTCGTCGCTGCACGTCGCGACGACCCGGCCGGCGCGCTCGAGGATCCTGCGCTCCTCGGGGATGCGCTCCGGCGGGCTCGAGTCCTTCGCGCCCTGATGCCGGCGCTTGACGACGCCCAGGGCGTGGAACGTGTGGACGACCGGAAGGTCGAGCGGCGCGGCGGCCGCGAGCGCCGCGCGGCCAGACATCCAGAAGTGGGAGTGGACGACGTCCGGCCGCTCGCGCTCCCACGTCGCGGCGAGGTCGTGGGCGAACTCGTCCATATAGGGGAGGAGCGTGTCGATGGGATTCGGGATGTGCTCGGCCGGGCCCGCGTCGACGTGGTCGACGGTGACGCGCGGGGCCAGCTCGACGCGACGCGGCAGCTCCGGGTCGTCGCGGCGGGTGTGGACGACGATCTCGGCGCCGCGGCGGGCAAGTTCCTGCGAGAGCGCGGCGACGTAGACGTTCTGGCCGCCCGCGTCGACCCCGCCCAGCACCGCCAGCGGGCTCGCGTGCTCCGAGACCATCGCGATCCTCACGCCGCGACCTCCTCCAGCAAAACGTCCCAGTCGGCGAGGAACCGGTCGATCCCGTAGCGGTCGAGCGAGGCGGCACGGGCTGCGAGCCCGCGTTCGCGAGCCTCGTCCGGGTCGTCCACGAACCGTCGGAGGACGTCGGCGAGGCGTTCGACGCTCGTCGAGACCGCGCCCGCCTCCGGCGGCACCGCCTCCACCACCTCGGTGGTCGCCAGGGCGACGACCGGCATGCCGATCTGCATGGCTTCCAGCAGCGAGAGTCCGAGCGACGTCCACCGGATCGGATGGACGTAGGCGCGCCGGCGCCCGAGCTCGTCCCAGAGCCGCGGCGGCGCGACGTCGCCGATCCCGCCGAGCTCCTCCGTCCCCATCCCGAACAGGTCCAGCGGGATGGACCCGTTCAGCGACGGCAGCAGGTCGGTTCCCGTCACGCGGCCGCGCCGGACCGGCTCGTTGACGACGACGGCGCCGTGCGGAAGCTCCCCCGAGTAGCGGTAGCCAGGATCGACGATCCCGTGCTCGATCACCCGCGTCGGCGTCCTGCCCGAGTCCCAGAAGAGCGAGTTGAAGTGGGTGACGTGGACGAGGACGAGGTCCTCGCGGTCCGCCGCGGCGTGCCGCATGTCCGAGATCCGGCCCTGCGGCAGGGAGTGCTCGAGGTAGACGGCCGGAATGTCGCGCCCGGGTGCGCGACCGCCGAGCCACTCGGCTGCGAGGCCCTCGAGCTCGTGCGGGCGCTGGAGGACGACGACGTCTATGTCGGCTTCCGCGGCCTCCTCCGGCGTCACCTCGACGGCCGATGGAGGCCACTCGAAGGTCTGGGAGCGCCCGAGGCCGTCCTCGCCGCGGTCGGGGAGGACCGGCAGCAGGTACTCGTGCGCGCCGTGGACGAGCGAGTTCGTGTACGCGCCGTGGACCTGCCAGAGGAGGATCCTCACAGCGCCACCGCCTCTCGCTCCTCGAGCGAGCCCAGCTGCGCGACCGCCGCGAGTACATCGTCGGGCGAGACCGAGGAGAGGCAGGGATGGCCCGGGACCGGGCACTCGCGGGCGCGCGTGCCGGCGCAGGCCGCGTGCTGGTCGCCGAGCAGCAGGTGGGGGACGCGCCACGGTCGCCACCGCGCTGCGGGGACGACGGGTGCGAAGAGCGAGACGACCGGTGTCCCGACGGCGGCGGCGAGGTGTGCCGGCCCCGTGTTGCCGACGACCACCGCGGCCGCGCCGGCCAGGATGTCCGCCAGCTCGCCGAGGGTCGTCTTCCCGCCGAGGTCGAGAACGTCCGGGTGCGATCCCGCGACTGCCGCCGTCAGGCCGCGTTCGTCGGCCGATCCGGTCACGACGACGCGGCGTCCGGCGGTCGCGAGCGCGGCGACGAGTGTCGCGTGGTGCGGCCACGCCCGTGCCGGGACGGAGGCACCGGGATGCACGACGACGTAGCCCGGCTCGAGCGGGAAGTCGAGCGGAGCGCGGCGAACGGCCAGGCGCGCGTCGTCGGTGTGCGGGAGCTCGAAGCCGAAGGCTGCGGCGAGCGAGAGCGCGCGCTCGACCTCGTGGACGTCGTCGTCGACCCGGTGGCGGACGTCGAGCAACGACCCGGGGTAGTCGTCGCTGATCGCCCCGATCCGCCGGACGCCGGCCATCCGAAGGAGCAGCGCGGTCGGCAGCGCGCTCTGGTGGAACGACGTGAAGACGACGGCCTCGTCGGCGCCGACCGCGGCGAGCTCGTCGACGAGGGCGGCGGCCACCCGGCGGTCGATCGCATCCGGCTCGGGATCGATCCAGGCGGCGCGATGGACGACGAGCCCGTCGACGCCCGGGAGCAGGGCCGCCGCCTGGCGGCCGCGCGGCCCGCAGAGCAGCGTCACCCGGCTCGCGCCGGCCGCGACGGCCCGGATCGCCGGGCCCGTGACGAGAACGTCGCCGTCGCTGTCCAGCCGCACGACGAGGACGTGCGGCTTCACGGCGCACCACCGAGCAGCAGGTCGACGGCTTCGTGCAGGTCACGAGCCACTTCCGGCGCGGCCGCGATCTCCTCGCGGCGGGTACGAGGCGTCGGGACGAGAACACCTCGGGCGCCGGCCGCCCTCGCGGCCTCGACGTCGGCGCCGATGTCGCCTACAACCGCGCAGCGACCGGCGGCGACGCCGAGGGCGGACGCCGCGCCACGGACCATTCCCGGAGCCGGCTTGCGGCAGTCGCAGCCGTCGTCCGGCCCGTGGGGGCAGTAGAGCCACGTGTCCACCGGGCCGAGCAGCTGCTCGACGCGCCGGTTCACGGCGTCGACCTGCTCGTCGGTGATCAGCCCCCGGGCAACGCCGCTCTGGTTGCTGATCACGCCGATCGGGACGCCGGCGGCCCGTAGGCGGTCGAGCGCCTCGCGCGCGCCGGCGACGGGGACGACGCGGCCCGGGTCCCCGTTGTAGGGGACGTCCTCGACGAGCGTGCCGTCGCGGTCCAGGAGGACCGCTGCCGGGCGGCTCCTCTTCCGGCCCGGGAGGCGCGGGAGCCGCGCCAAGCCGGCGAGCCAGTGGCCGGCGGCTGCCGCCGGGAGGACGGCGCTCGTAGCGGACATACGGAGGATCTCGTCCGCCGTCCGCGGGCCGGGCGCAATCCGCTTCCACGCGAGCTCCGCGGTGCCTGCGAGCCAGACGAGTCCGGCGGCGGCCGCGAGCCGCTTCCACCGCAGAGCGAGTGCGGCGAGGGCCAGAGCCCCCGCCGCCGCGACGCTCAGGTGCACCGGTCGCCGCCCCGGCGGCACCCCGGCTCGCTCGCGCCAGAGCGGCCCGTGGACCGAGCGCATGAGGACGTCGTCCGCGTTTCCGGCCTGGAGCGCGACGCTCGTCCAGAAGCGCGCCGGCCCCACCGGGTGGGCGACGCGCCGGCCGCCCTGCTCGATCCGGTACCCGGCCTGGAGGACCCTCAGCGCGAGGTCGGCGTCCTCCCGGTAGGCGCGCGGGAAGCGCTCGTCGAAGCCGCCCACCTCCGCCAGCACCGAGCGGCGGTAGGCGATGTCAGCCGTGGCGTAGCGCGCCGTCTCGAGCCCCTGGACGTTCCGCTCCCAGTCGGTCGGTCTCCGGCCCGCCGGGAGAGGCACGTGGATGCGACCCTGCGATCCGGCCACGTGCTCGGGCTGGACGAGGTCGGCGGCGAGCCGCAGCAGCCAGTCGCGTTCCGGGAGGACGTCGTCGTCCAGGAACGCGACCCACTCCGCCTCGGCGGCTCGCCAGCCGATGTTCCGCGCGGCTGCGGGCCCCCGCGCCTCGGCGTCGTCGACGACGATCACACGGCCGGGCCGCGGTCCCTCGAGAGCGTCGAGCCGGTTCAGCAGCTCCCGGAGGCTCGGTCGGCCGAGCGTCGGGATGACGACGTCGACGTTCATGCCGCCTGCTCCGCGAGCGCAGGCCGCCGGACGAGGTAGGGCCCGAGCGCCAGGACGTCGACCGGCGCGGAGCCGAAGCACTCGAGCGCGTCGCGCGGGTCGTCGACCATCGGTCGCCCGGCCGTGTTCAAACTCGTGTTGACGATCACCGGAACGCCGGTCCGGCGCTCGACCCCGTCGAGCACGGCGGCGACGAGCGGCTCCTCGCGCCGGTCGATCGTCTGGATCCGCGCGGAACCGTCCACGTGGACGACCGCGGGAATGCGGTCGAGCCACTCGGGCCGCACGTCGTGGGTGAAGAGCATGTGGGGGCTCGGGATCGGTCCGCCGGTGAAGATCTCCGCCGCCCGCTCGAGGAGCACCATCGGCGCGACCGGACGGAACTGCTCCCGCCCTTTGACGTCGTTCAGGCGCTCGAGGTTCTCCGGGAACGCGGCATTCGCCAGCAGGCTGCGATGCCCGAGTGCGCGGGGCCCGTACTCGCTGCGCCCGTCGAACCAAGCGACGATCCCGTCGTTCGCCACGATCTCCGCCACCTCGTCGGCGACGTCTTCCGGCCGTTCGGGCGCGAGGCCGGCCCGCCGGAGCCAGCCAGCGAGCTCCTCGTCCGACCAGGATCGTCCGAGCGCCGCGCTGTCCATGGCCTCGACCTCGTCGCCGAGCTCGGCCGCCACGTGGAGGGCGGCGCCGAGCGCCGTGCCGCTGTCTCCCGCCGCCGGCTGCACCCAGACCTCCTCGAACGGGCTCTCGCGCCAGAGGACGGAGTTCGCCACGCAGTTGAGGGCGACGCCGCCGGCCATCGTCAGCGCGCGGTCCCCCGTGCGCTCGTGCAGCCACTTGGCGAGGCCGAGCAGCAGCTCCTCGAGCAGCCGCTGGACGCTCGCAGCGAGTGCGGCGTGCTCGGCGCCCCAGCCGTCGTCCTTGCCGCGCCGGGGCACGAGCGACGCCCAGTCGACCGGCTCCGTGCGGTAGCCGCCCCGGCCGTCGAGGCCGACGCGCGCACGCAGCTCGTCGAGGAAGGCCGGCCCGCCGTACGAGGCGAGCGCCATCACCTTGTACTCGTCGGACGAGCGGCGGAAGCCGAGGTGCTCGGTCGCCTCCTCGTAGAGCAGTCCCAGCGAATGGGGCAGTTCCTGTGTCTTCAGCGTTTCGAGCCGCTGCCCGTCGTACCGGCCGCCCAGATACGAGGCCCGCTCGCCGCGCCCGTCGAGCACCATGACCGTCGAGGACTCGAACGGCGAGGCGAGGTGCGCCGAGGCGGCGTGGGCGAGGTGGTGCGGGACGAACCGCACCTTCCCGGCGTCGAGCCCGGGCAGCGCCGAGCGGAGGAAGAGCGGCGCGCGACGCGCGTAGAGCGTCCGCAGCCCCTCCCACTCGTCGTGCGTGGTCTCCCCGCCGGCCGGGGCGAGCTCGGGGTCGTACGAGTAGGCGACGGCGTCGAGCTCAGCCGGTTCCAGCCCGGCATGCTCGAGGCACCAGCGGGCCGCCTGCTCGGGCAGCTCCCACGTCGAGAAGGCGAGCGGGTCCTTACCGTGCTTGCGCCGGTTGAACCGCTCCTCTTCGGCGGCGGCGACGGTGACCCCGTCCACCACGAGCGCGGCGGCGGGGTCGTGAAACACGGCATTCACGCCCAGAACTCGCATGGGTACGCAAGCCGCTTCCCCCGCTTCTCAGCGTGAAACGCGAAACGGTTCCGTGTGAGTAACCCTTTACAGAAGCGCTTGTTCGGCCGCGGCCTTCACACCTTCTCCCCAGGTCGGGAAGGCGTGGTGCATCCGCGCCAGATCATCGACCGTTGCGCCGAGTTTCAGCGCCAGAGCGAGCCCCTGGACCACGTCGCTGCCGTTCCGGCATACCAGGTGCACGCCGAGCATGCGCCGCGACCCGCGCTCCCAGACGAGCTTGTAGAGCCCGTGCTTCACGTCGGTGTAGGACGACCGCTGGACGTACTGGATCGGGTGCACGGCGGTCTCGACGTCGAAGCCCTGATCCCGCGCCTGCTGCTCGGTCAGGCCGACGGCCGCAAGCTCCGGGTCGGTGAAGATCGCCGTCGGCAGCCAGTCGTAGTCGGCCCTGACGCCGTTCCCCCACATGTCGTCCACCGCGACGCGCGCCTCGTACTGCGCGACCGGCGTGAACTGGTACGCGCTCGTCACATCGCCCGCGGCCCAGATGCCGTCTACAGAGGTGCGAAGGCGGTCGTCGACGACGATCCCGCCGCGGGTGCGCTCGATCCCGACGCGGTCGAGGTCGAGCTCCTCGACGTTCGGCGAACGTCCCGAGGCGAGCAGGATCTGGTCGACGCGCAGCTCGTCGTCCCGGACCGACGCGACGATTGCGCCGTCCTCGCGCCGGACGCGCGAGACGGTCGTGCCGGTCCGGATATCGATGCCCTCGTCCTCGAGCGACGCCGCCAGCTGCTCCGTCGCATCCGGGTCGGACCTCGGCGAGATCCGGTCGGCGACCTGGACGATCGTCACCTTCGAGCCGAAGCGGGAGAAGATCTGGCCGAGCTCGAGGCCGACAGGCCCACCGCCCACGACGAGCAGCGATTCCGGCAGCTCCGTCAGCTCCAGCGCCGAGACGTGGTCGATCCAGCCCGTCTCGTCGAGGCCGTCGATCGGCGGCACGGCCGTGCGCGATCCTGTGGCGACCAGCACGCGCTCGGCGGAGAGCCGGGTGCCGTTCACCTGGACCGTCTGCGGATCGAGGAAGGAGCCGGTCCCGTCGAAGGTGGCGTGACCCATGCCGTGCAGGCGCTCCATCCAGGTCTCCTTCGGGACGATCAGCGAGTCCTTCCGCGCCTTGACCTTCGCGAGGTTCGTCCGCGAGGGGCCGACCTCGATTCCCAGCTTCTCGGCCAGCGTCTCGACGTCATGGGCGAGCTCGGCCGCGACGAGGTATGCCTTCGTAGGCTTGCAAGCGACGTTGGGGCAGCTCCCGCCCCAGCGCGTGTTCTCGATGAGCGCGACGCGGGCGCCGTGCTCCTTCCTCGCCTTGTTGGCGCCGTCCCGGGCGCCCGATCCCGAGCCGAGGACGATCAGGTCGAACTGCTCGCTCATGGCATGCCTCCGCGGTAGGTTCGGTGCGTGGACATCCTCGCGTTCCTGGGCATCTCCGTCCTCGTGATCGTCACGCCCGGCCAGGACACGGCGCTCTCGATCCGCAACTCGCTCCTCGGCGGGCGGCGGCCGGGCGTCTTCACGGCGCTCGGCGTCTCCACGGGCCAGGCGGTCTGGGCGCTGGCGACGAGCATCGGCCTCGCGGCGCTGATCGTGGCCTTCGAGCCGGCCTTCGTCGCGCTGAAGCTGGCCGGCGCAGCCTTCCTCGTCTACCTCGGCGCGCAGGCGCTGCTCGCGGCGGTGCGCGGGACGCACGTCGAGCGCGGAGCGGCCGGCGCGCCGCTGAGCTCCCGCGTCGCGTTCCGGCAGGGCGTCGTCAGCAACCTCGGGAACCCGAAGATGGCGGTGTTCTTCACGAGCCTGCTGCCGCAGTTCGGGGCGGAGTCGTTCGGCGGCCTGCTCGCCCTCGGCCTCGTCTTCTGCACGATGACCCTCGTCTGGCTGAGCGCGTATGCGGTTGCCGTCGCGCGCGTCGGGGATGTCCTCCGCCGCCCGTCGGTCCGCCGCGCCTTCGATGCGATCCTCGGCACCGTCCTCGTAGCGCTCGGGATCCGGCTCGCGGCCGAGCGCCGGTAGCGGGTGGCGATCGAGCAGCGCTTCGGCGAGAGCTCTCCGCTCTCGATCGGCGTCGAGGAGGAGGTGATGCTTCTCGACGCCGACACCCTCGCGCCGGTCGGTGCCGTGCGGGAGCTCCTGTCGGCGACGGACGGCATCGAGCTGCCGGGCACGCTGAAGACCGAGCTCCATGCCTCGGTCGTCGAGCTGAACACGAACATCTGCGGCTCGGTCGTCGAGGCTGCGGACTCGATCAGAGTCCTGCGCACTCGGACCTCGGAGGCACTCCGGGGTCTGGGCCTTGCGATGGCCGCGGCCGGCTCACACCCGTTCGCGGAGCCGGAGGCGCTTCCGGTGACCGACGAGAAGCGCTACGAGGAGATGGTCGGTTACGCCGGCGTCACGGCCCGCCGCCAGGGTGTGAACGGGCTCCACGTGCACGTCGGCATGCCGGGCTCCGACGAGTGCATGAGGACACTGGAGACGATTCTGCCCTGGATGCCGCTCGTCCTCGCGCTCTCGGCCAACTCGCCGTATCTCGCGGGTCGCGCCCCGGGGCTCGCGTCGAACCGAGCCGAGATCCTCGCGCAGCTGCCCCGGAGCGGTGCGCCGCCGATCTTCGAGAGCTACGAGGGGTGGGAGCGATGGATCGAGGGGTTCATCGCCACCGGCCTCATGAAGGACTACACGCAGGTCTGGTGGGACGTTCGTCCGCATCCCAGGTTCGGCACGCTCGAGATCCGCATGCCCGACCAGCCGACCGGCGTCGACCAGACCGAGGGCTTCATCGACCTCCTGCGGAACCTCTGTGCCTGGGCCCTCGACCACCCGGCGACGGAGGTTGCCGACCGCGGGATCTACCAGCAGAATCGCTGGGCTGCCGCTCGGTTCGGGCCCGACGCCGAGCTGATCCACGATGGCAGCCTCTGCACGGCGCGGGAGCTGTACGATCGCCTTCCCTTCGAGACGTCGCTCGATCCGACCGTCTCGGAGGCCGCCTTGCAGCTTCGTCACGGCGATCCGGAGGCGGCCTGCGCCGATATCGTGGTGCGCACATGGCCGTGGTGAAGGAGACGATCGAGGTCAGCGGGATCCGCTGCGAGCGCTGCGTCAACCGGCTCGCGGCGGCCCTACGCGGTCACGAGGGCCTCGAGTTCGCAACCGCGAACCTGATGGGTCAGGTGATGCTCGAGTGGGACGACGAGCGCACCGACCGGGACGCCCTCGTCCAGGCCATGGCCGGAGCCGGCTTCAAGCAGCAGCCGGTCGCGAGCTAGCGCTCGTCGTCGCGGACGTCCGAGAGCCGGTCGCCGAGGAGCGCAGGCGATTCGTCCGGCATCCCGTCGGTCCACTCCGGAGGAGCCTCGCGGATCCGCGCCCGCTCCTCGGTCGCGGTGTCCGCGCCCCCGGCGGTCTCCGAGGTGTCCCCGACTCCGTAGTGGCGCGCGAGGGCGTCGCGATCCAGGCCGTCGTCCACCTTCGGTGATTCGCCGATGAGCTCGCCGGAGAGGGTCGTCCGGACTTCCCGGGCACCCTCGTCGACCTCGACGGACGACTTCGGCACCGCGTAGCGGTGCTTCCGGAGCGTGCCGTGCTCGACGACGACGTAGTCGCCTTCCTCGCCGACGACGGTTCCCCACCGCTTGTCGTCGACCACGGTTCTGAGTTCGTATCCATGCATCGATCCCGCAGTACCCGGAATAGCGGAGCCCGAATCACCGTTTCCCTAGCTGGGAAACACGGCTGCTACGGTCGAGCTGATGAGTGACGAGAGCTCGGCCCGGCAACTCGCAACGGACGCACGAGACCGCGTTCGCTTCGAAGAGGAGGCACTGGACCTGTCCGACCAGGTATACGGCGTTGCCCGGAGGCTCGTGGGCTCCCGCGAGGAGGCGGAGGATCTCGTCCAGGAGACCTACGCCCGCGCCTTCCGGAGCTGGCGGTCGTTCCAGCCCGGCACGAACCTCCGTGCGTGGCTGTTCCGGATCCTCACCAACCTCAACATCGACCGAGGGCGCAAGGTGCAGCGGTCGCCGGACCTCCAACCGCTGGAGGAGAGCGACTACTTCCTCTACAACAAGCTCGAGGAGTCGTCCTCGGACGGCACCCCCGACGAGCGCCGTGTCGTCGAGCGCCTCTCGCAGAATGACGCCGTGACCGCGCTCGCGGACCTGCCGCACGACTTCCGCGACGTCGTGCTGCTCGTCGACCTCGCCGATTTCACGTACAGCGACGCAGCGCAGATCCTCGACATTCCGATCGGGACGGTCATGTCGCGGCTGCACCGCGGCCGGCGGATGCTGAAGGGCTCGCTCGCCGCTTCGGCGACCGAAGACCCGTGATGTCCGGCTTCGCCTTCGATCCGTGCGACAAATGCGAGCAGATGATGCAGCCGTACCTCGACCGCTACCTCACGGACGCCGAGATCCAGGAGGCGGAGCTGCACCTCGACGGCTGCGAGTACTGCCGGAAGCGCTACCGGTTCGAGGTCGAGTTCCGGACCTTCGTCCGCCACGCGGTCGCCGAGCCGATGTCTCCGGAGCTGAAGGCGAAGCTGCGGGCCCTGCGGACGCCGCTCTAACCAGGCGCTAGCCGAGAGCGCGCGGCGGGCCGACGATCACGACGAGCCGGCGCGGGTTCTTGCCCGCCGGAAGCGGCCGGGCCGTGACGCCGAGCTGGTCGGCTAGGCGGCGGCCGATCTGCTCGCCCCCCGGCGGGAAGTAGACGGACGTCTCCGGATAGTCGAACCGGCCGGCGCGGCTCACGCGCTTGATCTGGTAGGCGAACGAGCCGATCCGGTCGGCGACGCGGCGCGTGTACGTGATGTCTCCACCGCCGTTGAGGACATCGACGGAGATCCTCCAGGGCGGGGGCAGCGCTGCCGCGGCGGTGTCCGAGCCGGTGCTCGAGTCGCCCAGCCTGGGCGGGAGGAAGACGGCGAGGAAGAGCGCGAGGGCCGTGGCGGCGAGGCCGAGAGCGACGGCGAGCCTGCCGCGCGCGTTGCTGGTCGGCGGCGCCACCGGGAGCCCGGCGAGGCGCCTGGCCTCCCGCCGGTCGATGCCCAGGGAGGTCGCGTAGAGCAGGAGCGCGAGGGTCGCTCGCTCGCTCGAGCGGAAGCGGTAGAGGCGGCCTTCCTCGAGCCACTCCACCTCGTCGGGCGTGAGGCCGGCGCGCCGGGCCGCATCCTCCGGCGTCAGCTGTCGCTGGAGGCGGGCGCGGGCGAGCGCTGAGGGCTCCTCGCGGGCCACCGACAAGACGGCTTCCATGAACGCGTTCATTCTGCTGGCTCTCCTCTCAACCTGCCGGGAATCTCATCGGCAAGATCGACGTCTCCTGGAGACCCGAGGTCGTCGCAGGGGACGAGCACCGGCTCCAGCGCGCGGGCTCCCTCGTCGGGAATCCGGCCCCAGACCGCGCGGGCGAGCACCACCGGGTGGCCGCGATCGCCTCCGTACGAGGCGGCGACGATCTCGCCGATGCCGTCGCTCCACGCCTGCACGACTCGGTCGATCGCAGCCGGAGACAGGTCCGGGCCGTCGGCAAGGACCACGACGGCCGCTTCCACGTCGTCGCCGAGCGCAGCGAGCCCGCAGCGGAGGGACGCGCCGGGCCCGAGCTGCCAGTCGGGGCACTCGACGACATAGGTGTCCGTCTCGACCGGGTGCGCGCCGGTGACCACGACCACGTGCTCCACGGAGCTCCGACGGACCCGGCGGAGAACGGCCGGGAGCAGCAGCGCTTGCTTCGGTCCGCCGAACCGAGAGCCCGCACCCGCTGCGAGCACGACCGCTGCGACCATGTCCGAAACGTAGCTTGAGCCGCGCGCACTCAAGGGGTCTGACCCCAAGCGGGAGCCCACTGCGGCACGGGTACTGGGGTTGGCGCCTGGGGTCTGACCCCGTGCGCGGCGGTGCGCGTCGCGAAGCGGGGCGCTAGGCGCCGGAGACGGACGTGCTCTCGATCACGATCCGCTCGGTCGGCGCTTCCGTCTGCTGGTTCCCGAGCTTGCCGATCTTCTCGACCACATCCAGGCCTTCGACGATCCTTCCGACGATCGCGTAGTCGGGCGGGAGGTTCGCGTTGTCGGCCGTCACGATGAAGAACTGGCTGCCGCCGGTGCCGGGCGCTTCGAACGTCGACTTGGCCATGGCGACGACGCCCCTCGTGTACGCGGTATCCGGTGCCGGAGCGTCGATCGTCGTGTAGCCGGAGCCGCCGTTACCCGTGCCCGTTGGGTCGCCGCCCTGGATGATGAACCCCGGGACGATCCGGTGGAACCGTGTGTCGTCGAAGAAGCCCTCCCGCGCCAGATCGACCATCGAGTCGCCGTTGCAGGGAGAGATCGACCCGTCGATCTCGACGGTGAAGGCACCGTGCGACGTGGCGAACTCGATCCTCGGCCGCTCGTCCCGGTCGAGCGGTTGGAGCTCCGGCGCGCGGGCCGGGTCCTGAATCTCGACCTCGCACGAGGTCACGACCGGCCCGGGCCCGGAGTCGTCGCCGCCACACCCTGCAGCGACGACGGCGAGGAGCGGAAGGAGGAGGCCGTACCTCACGCCGCCACCGCCCGGAGCGCCCTGCGTACCAACGCCCCCGCGATCTCCAGCTTGTAGGCGTTCTGCGGCAGCGGCGTCGCGGTGTCCAGCGCCTCCTCGCCGTCGAGGAGCCACGGGATCGGCGCGACGCCCGAGAGCGCGATCCGCGTGCCGTCCGCGAACCGCGCCGTGGCCACGCCGACGAGCGCGAACGAGAAGCGGCGGCGGTCCATCGCCTTGAGGTACGCGCTCGCCTCGGGCCTCGGCACGTCCAGCTCGAGGATCAGCTCTCCCGGCTCGAGTGTCGTCATCTCGCGGTCGTCGTCCGTCGGCAGGCGGTAGAGGTCCCCGAGCGGCAACTCGCGTCGGTCGGTGCGGAGCGTAGCGCCGAGCGCCAGGAGCGCGGCGGCGGGATCCGACGGGTGCGCGGACGCGCACGGCTCGTTCGCGAAGACCGCGTGCTCGCGATGGACGCCCTCACGGGCGAGGCACCGCTCGCCGCCGTGGAGCCAGCATGGGTACTTGAGCCGCCAGTACCAGCATCGCGTCGCCTGGAGCAGGTTGCCGCCGATCGTGCCCATCGCGCGAAGCTGCGGCGAGGCGGCGAGGCGGCAGGCCTCCCGGAGCGCCTGGGGGATCTGCGGGTCGGCCTCGAGCGCGCCGAGCGTCGTTCCGGCGCCGATCCGGGTCCCGTCGATCCCCTTCGGGACGACCGCGCCGACGTCCACGAGCGTCTTCGCCTCGACGATCCGGTCGCGGAGAAGCGGCACGAGCTCCGTGCCGCCGGCGAGCGGAACGGCGCCGTTGCCCAGCGCTGATTGCGCCGCCTGGAGGGAGTCAGGCCGTAGGAGCTCCAACCTCGTCCCGGCGTCGCTCGCGTGCCTCCCGAAGCGCTCTCAGCATCTCCTCGCGGCTGATCGGCAGCGAGCGGACGTCCGCGCCGGTGGCGTCGCGGATCGCATTCGCGATCGCGGCCGACGTCGGGACGATCGGCGGCTCGCCGAGGCCCTTCGAGCCCAGGTTGGTGAGATGCGCGTCAGGCTCGTCCACGAGATCGGTCACGATCACTGGGACGTCGGCGATTGTCGGAAGCTTGTACGCGTCGAGCGTCTGGGTCAGGATCGTCCCCGTCGCGGGGTCGACGAGCCGCTCCTCCGAAAGCGTGTGCCCGAGGCCTTGGATGATCCCGCCCTCGACCTGGCTCGATGCACCAAGTGGGTTGATCACGCGACCGACGTCGTGGACGGCGGCGATCTTCTCCACCCGGATCTCGCCGGTCTCGACATCTACGGCGACCTCCGCGACCTGGACGCCGAACGTGAGGACGCGCATGCCGGCCGGGTTCGGCCCGCGGGAGCCCTTCCCGAGGATCTGTCCGCTCTCGAGCAGCCCGGTCACCTCGTCGAGCGGCCAGGAGCCGCCCTCGGTCGAGACGATCCGCCCGTCCTTCAGCGAGAGCGTGCTCTCGTCGCGGCCGTACCGCTGCGCCGCGATCTCGAGGATCTGGCGGGCGGCGTCCGCGGCCGCCGAGCGGACGGCCGGGCCCATGGAAGGGATCGTCGACGAACCCGCCGAGATGGTTGCGTACGGGCCGCGCGCCGTGTCCCCAAGCGACACCTCGACTCGCTCGAGGGGCAGCCCGAGCTCCTCGGCGGCGATCTGCGCCATGGCGGTGGCGCTGCCCGTTCCGATGTCCTGCATCGCAGTCACGACGGTGACCCGGGCGTCGGCTCCGACCCGCACCCAGGCATAGGACGGCGGTCCGCCTCCCCCGTACCAGACCTGGCTGGCGAGGCCGACGCCTCGCTTCCACGTCCCGTCGGAGCTCGCGCGAACCTCGTCGCGCCGCTCCCAGTGCGGCTCGGCACGGCGGTAGCACTCGAGGAGCTGCTTGGAGGAGAACGGCCGCTCGTCCATCGCGTCGTGCTCGGTGTGGTTGCGCCTGCGGAGCTCGAGCGGATCGAGGTCGAGCTTCGCCGCGAGCTCGTCCATCAGGCACTCGAGCCCGAACGTTCCCTCTACGAAGCCCGGTGCGCGGAAGGCCGCCATCGGCGGCGTGTTGAGCTTGGCGCCGTACTCGACGGTCCGCACGTTCTCGCAGGCGTAGAGCATGCGCATCGGCCCGCCCGTCGACGCCAGCCAGCCGTCCCAGCCGGTGGAGTTGACGAACTCGCCGTCGAGCGCGGTCAGCGTGCCGTCCGAGCGGGCGCCGACGCGCAGCCGCTGGATCGTGGCGTTGCGGTTGCCCGCGTCGAGGTTCTCCTCCCGCCTCGTGAGCATGCACTTGACCGGCCGGCCGGCCCTGCGCGCCAGCTCGGCTCCGATGTACGTGTAGTCGCCCGGGCCGTTCTTCGACCCGAAGCCGCCGCCCATGAACTCGCAGACGACGCGCACGCGGTCCTGCGGGAGCCCGAAATGCTCGGCCACCCGCCTGCGGACGCCCCAGAGGAACTGCGTCGAGATGTACACCGTCAGATGGTCGCCGCCCTCCCACTCGCAGACCGACTGATGGGTCTCCATCGAGTTGTGCACGACCGTCTGCGTCCGGTACTCGGCCTCGACGACGACGTCGGCCTCTGCCAAGCCGCGCTCGACGTCGCCACGCTCGTGGCGGTTCGGCTCCTCGACCAGCTCGTTGCGGCGGACGGCCTCTTCGGGATCGAGCAGCGGCTCGAGCTCCTCCCACTCGACCTCGAGGAGCGCGAGGGCGGCGCGCGCCTGCTCGTACGTGTCCGCCGCGACCGCGGCGACCGGCGCGCCCTGGTAGGAGGGCTCGTCGGTGAGCGGGTCTACGCCGGGGCCGAGGACCGCCCTGACGCCCGGCGCCCGCTCGGCCATGCGCGTGTCGAGCTCGCGCACCCGTGCTCTGGCGAACGGGCTCCGCAGCACGGCGGCGTGGAGCATCCCGGGCAGCCGGATGTCGGCGGTGTACCGCGCCTCTCCGCGGGCGCGCAGAGCGCCGTCCCGCCGCGGCGCCGGCCGGCCGACGGTTTCGCGAGGCCCTGCGGGCCACTGCTCGAGCGCGTCCTCGTCGACGACCACCCACTGCTCCGTGTAGCGACCCTCGACCTCCTTCTCGGTCCGGATCAGTCTCGCCATCGCGCCCCTTCCGGCCACGTCCGGTGCCTGGCACCGGACACGGCCCCGCTGGCCCTGTCCACTGACGTAACCATGCGCCGCATCGTCGCCTCCGGCCAGGTCCGGTGCCTGGCACCGGACACGGCCGCTGTGGAGATCAGCCTTGCCACGTCGAGATGGCCTCCTCGATCTTCGGGTACGCGCCGCAGCGGCAGAGGTTGCCGGCCATGGAATGCCGGATCTCCTCCGCGCTCGGCGACGGGTTCGCAGCCACGAGCGCCGCGGCCGAGACGATCTGGCCGGGCGTGCAGAAGCCGCATTGAAGCGCATCCGCCCGGACGAACGCGTCGACCAGCGGATGGTCCCGGAGCCCTTCGATCGTCGCCACTTCGCCGTCGACCCTGTGGACGAGCGTGATGCAGGAGAGGATGGGCACGCCGTCGACCTGCACCGTGCAGGCGCCGCAGTGGCCCTCGTTGCAGGCGATCTTCGTCCCGGTCAGGCCGATGTCCTCGCGTAGCCACTGAGCGAGCGAGCGCCCCACGGGCGCGTCGACCTCGTACGTGCCGCCGTTGACCAGGAGAGTTCGGCTCCCCATGGGAGCTGTGCCGCCAGAAGGAGCCGAACTCTCGAGCTCAGGCACCGGGCGTCACCGCGATGATGTCCGCGATGTGGACGAGCGCGAACACCGATCGGCTCGTCGCCACCCGCTCGCCCTCGTCCTCGATCTCCGGCAGGACGCGCCAGAGGTCCTGCGCCGTCGAGAGCAGCTCCTTGATCCGGTTCAGCTCCTCGGGGTAGCCGTTCCGCTCGTAGCACGCGTTGAGCGCGAGCCCGAGGACGCCGATCGAATCCGACTGGCGCGTCCAGAGGAGCGGCGTCGCCATGGAGAGGTACTGATGGACGCGCGCCAGGGCCATCGACTGGCGGAACTCGTCCCGGCCGCGCGGCTGCGAAGGCTCCAGCGCTTCCTCGCCGTCGGCGATGCGGTTCGCGTTGCCGGCGAGCATGTCCCGGAGCTGCGCCTCGTTCAGGCCCGCGGTCGTCGCCGTCCGCAGCGAGATCAGCAGCGACTGCGGCTGGCGGCCGTACGGATAGTCCGACGCGTAGAGGATCTGCTCGGGCGGCACCTGGTGGAAGAAGTCCAGGAGGTCGACCGGGCTCCAGACCGAGGTGTCGAAGAAGACGCCCTTGCGGCCGGCGAAATGCCCGGCCAGCGCCGCCAGGTCTGCGATCCCCGCATGGGCGATGATCAGCTGCGTGCCGGGGTACCGGTCGACGAGCCGGTGGAGGTGGTCGGCGATCGGCGGGAGGCCGCGGCCGCCGTGGATGAGGATCGGCACGCTCCGGTCGGCGGCGAGCTCGAAGACGGGGGCGAGGCGCTCGTCGCTGAGCGCGAAGCGCTGCGCTCTCGGATGGAGCTTGATCCCGCGCGCGCCACGGTCGAGGCAGCGGATCGCCTCCTCGATCGGGTTCTCGTTCATGTCGAGGCGCACGAACGGGATCAGACGCCCGCCGGAGCGTTCTGCATGCGCGAGCGTCCGGTCGTTCGGCGCCCGGAACCCGGGCTCGCGGTCCGGCTCGTCCATGCAGAACATGCAGGCCCGCGAGATGCCGTAGGCGTCCAGGATCCGCTCGAGCTCCTCGTACTGGCCACTCGTCCCGTCGATGTCGTGGCCGAGGTGGACGTGCGCGTCGAAGATCTCGGCGTCGTCGGGCAGCAGCCGGCGCAGCTCGGTGTCGTAGCTCGAGATCAGCGCCTGGGCGCGCGAGAGAGCCGGTTCCACGAACCGTCAGTGTAGTGAGCGGGCCGATATAGGATCCGCGCCATGGCCGACGTTCTGATCTACGCAGACAACATGCACACGCCGGAGCTCCGGCACGAGGTTCCCGTTCCCGCCCCCGACCCGTTCCTCTACGTCGAGAAGAACGGGACCAAGCATGTCGTGATCACGAGCTTCGAGGTCGACCGGATGAAGGAGATCGGCCTCGAGGCACACCCGCTCGAGGAGTTCGGCTGGGACGAGCTCGTCGGCAAGGGGCCGCGCGAGGAACAGCTCCTGAAGCTGCTCGTCCGGGCCGTCGAGGGCCTCGACGTGAAGGACGCGATCGTCCCGCACACCTTCCCGCTCGAGCTCGCCGACGCGCTGCGCGAGCAGGGCGTCCAGATCAGGCCCGACCGCTCGTTCTTCAACAACCGGCGCCGGGCGAAGAACGAGGCGGAGATCGCTGGCATCCGGAAGGCGCAGCGCGGCACGGAGGCGGCGATGGACGTCGCCCGCGACCTGCTCCGACGGGCCAAGGCGTCCAACGGGCAGTTGACGGTCGACGGGGAGACGCTCACGAGCGAGCTCCTGAAGGCCCGCATCACGGACGTCTTCAACCAGCACGGGCTCGTCGCCGACGAGATGATCGTCGCGCACGGCCCGCAGACCGCCGTCGGCCACGACATGGGCTCCGGCCCGATCGCGCCGAACGAGCCGATCGTCCTCGACCTCTTCCCGCGCGACCGCGAGTCCGGCTGCTACGCCGACATGACGCGGACATTCGTGGTCGGAGAGGCGCCCGAGGAGCTCGTCGAGTACCACCGGCTGGTGAAGGAGGCACTCGACCGGGCGCTCGAGGCGGTGAAGCCGGGCGTCCAGGGACGCACAGTCTTCGAGCTCGTCTGCGACGTCTTCCACGAGGCCGGCTACCCGACGCAGCTCTCGAAGCAGGACGGCGAGGTGCTCGACCGCGGCTTCTACCACGGGCTCGGCCACGGCGTCGGGCTCGAGGTGCACGAGGCGCCGTGGCTCTCGCGCGACCCCGGCACCGTCGAGGTCGGCGACGTGATCACGATCGAGCCCGGCCTCTACCGGCCCGGCTTCGGCGGCTGCCGCCTCGAAGATCTCGTCCTGGTGACCGAGGACGGGGCTGAAAACCTGACGCAGTACCCATACGATCTGACGCCGTGACCGGCGACCACCCGACCCGCGCACCTCAGGCGTCGCTGCCGGTGCGGGGCCGGAGGGAACAGTGTGAATAACACGGACCCGGAGAGCACCGTGCCGCCAGCGGGGCCAGGCGACGTCGGAGCCGGGCTCCGCCCGGCGGAAGACGGCGCCGGTGAGGTGCGTGGGGGCTCGATCGACACGATGTTCCTCGAGGACCGGCGGTATCCGCCGGACCCCGAGTTCGCCGCGCAGGCGAATGCGCAGCCCGAGCTGTACGAGCTCGACATGGAGGAGCTCTGGGCCCGCGAGGCGCAGCGCATCACGTGGTTCGAGCGGTGGACGACGCTGCTCGAGTGGGAGCCGCCGTACGCGAAGTGGTATCTCGGCGGGAAGCTCAACGTCTGCTTCAACTGCGTCGACCGGCACGTCGAGGCCGGGCGGGGCGGGAAGGTCGCCTACCACTGGGAGGGTGAGCCTGAGGGCGACCGGCGGGATCTGACGTACGCCGACCTCCAGGGCGAGGTCGTGCGCTTCGCGAACGCGCTGAGGGAGCTCGGCGTCCGGAAGGGGACGAAGGTCGCGATCTACATGGGCATGGTCCCGGAGCTCGCGATCGCGATGCTCGCGTGCACCCGTCTCGGCGCGCCGCACACCGTCGTCTTCGGCGGGTTCTCGGCCGACTCGCTCTCCGACCGGATCAACGACATGGGCTGCACGGTGCTGGTGACCCAGGACGAGGCGTGGCGCCGCGGCTCGAAGGTGCCGCTGAAGCAGATCGCGGACGAGGCGCTGGACAATACGCCCGGGATCGAGACCGTCGTCGTCCTGCGCCGCACCGGCGGCGACGTCCCGATGCGCGACGGCCGCGACCGGTTCTGGGACGAGGTCGTGGAGGGCAAGCCCGACGACCCGGAGTCATGCCCGCCGGAGCCGATGGACTCCGAGGACCTGCTCTTCCTGATGTACACGTCGGGAACGACCGCAAAGCCGAAGGGCATCGCGCACACGACGGGCGGCTATCTCGTCGGGATCGCTGCGACGCACCACTACATCTTCGACGTCAAGCGCGATGACGACGTCTACTGGTGCGCGGCCGACATCGGCTGGATCACCGGACACAGCTACATCGTCTACGGGCCGCTCGCGAACGGCTCGACGTCCGTCATCTACGAGGGCACGCCCGACTATCCGGACAAGGATCGCTGGTGGGACATCGTCGAGCGCTACGGCGTGACGATCCTCTACACGGCGCCGACGGCGATCCGGGCGCACATGAAGTGGGGGCCCGATCACGCGGCCAAGCACGACCTTTCGTCGCTGCGCCTCCTCGGATCCGTCGGCGAGCCGATCAACCCCGAGGCCTGGATGTGGTACCGCGAGCACGTCGGCGGCAACCGCACGCCCGTCGTCGACACCTGGTGGCAGACCGAGACCGGGATGATCCTGATCACGCCGCTGCCGGGGCTGACGACGACGAAGCCGGGGTCGGCGACGAAGCCGTTCCCCGGCGTGGACGCCGCGGTCTTCGACGAGCAGGGCAACGAGGTCGGGCCCGGCGGCGGCGGGTATCTCGTGCTGCGGAAGCCGTGGCCGGCGATGCTGCGCGGCATCTACGGCGATGAGAAGCGCTACGTCCAGACGTACTGGTCGAAGTATCCCGGCGTCTACTTCGCGGGGGACGGCGCGCGGATCGACGAGGACGGCGACTTCTGGCTCCTCGGCCGCGTGGACGACGTCATGAACGTCTCCGGCCACCGGATTTCGACGATCGAGATCGAGAGCGCGCTCGTCGACCATCCGTCGGTGGCGGAGGCCGCCGTCTGCGGGCGGATCGACTCCCAGACCGGCCAGGCGATCGTGGCCTTCGTGACGCTGAAGGGCGGGGAGGAGGGCACGGAGGAGCGGCTGGCCGAGCTCCGCGACCACGTCGGGCACAAGATCGGCCCGATCGCGAAGCCGGCGAACATCGTCTTCACGCCCGAGCTCCCGAAGACGCGCAGCGGCAAGATCATGCGGCGGCTCCTGCGCGACGTCGCCGAGAACCGGCCCCTCGGGGACACGACCACTCTGGCCGATCCCGCTGTCGTCGAGGAGATCCGCGAGCGCGGCACGACCGAGGGAAGGGAGGAATAGGTGGGCGGCTATACGCACATGAGCGTCCTCGACGTGGAGGACTCGGCCGAGAAGTTCGGCTTTGGAGAGACCCACGAGACGCGGTTCGGAGCCGGCGCGTTCGAGACCAAGCAGACCGGCTTCAGCCTCCACCGGTTCAAGCCCGGGAAGCGGCAGCCGTTTGGGCACAGGCACGACGCCGCGGAGGAGATCTACTTCGTCGTCTCGGGCTCGGGCCGGGTCAAGCTGGACGACGACATCCTGGAGCTGCGCACGTGCGAAGCGCTGCGGGTTGCGCCAGGCGTCATGCGCCAGTTCGAGGCGGGCGACGAAGGGCTGGAGATCCTCGCTTTCGGCCAGCGGCACGCCGAGGACCGGGGCGAGATCGTCCAGGGCTGGTGGTCCGACTGAGGGGCTCCTGCGCGAGCTGAAGGCGTAGCTGAGCCGGTTCGGGCTTGCGCTCTGCGTGTACTCGGCCGGCCCGAGTCGTCTGGATCTTGACTCTCCGGTAGCCCGAGGCCCTACGCTCGGGCCATGGAGGAGCTCATGGCGATCGGGCGCTTCGCCCGCCTGTCGGGTCTCTCGGTCGGGACGCTTCGGCACTACGACGAGATCGGGCTCCTCAAGCCTGCCGAGGTCGACGGGCCACACGGGCTACCGCCGCACCGGCCCGAGCAGCTCCCGCAGGCACGCGCGATCAGGCGGCTTCGCGACGTCGACCTGTCGCTCGACCAGATCCGCGAGTTGCTCGCAACCGGGGATCTCGGGCTCTTGAAAGACCACCGGGCAAGGCTCGAAGCCACGATCTGGCGCCATCAGCGCGCCGCTTTTCACCTCAAGCGACTCATCGAAGGAGAGGACGACCTCATGGCCGAACCGACGACTCTCGACATCGACCACCGCGCGCTCGGCGTCGCGCTCTACAACGACAGCTGGCGGCTGCTCGAGAAGGAACGGACGCTCGGGGAGGACGAGGAGCTGCTCCACCAGGCGCATGCTTCCGCCTACCACTGGCTGAAGGCGCCGGAGTGCGAGCCGAAGAACCGCGCGCGGAGCGAATGGATGTGCTCGCGCGTCCACGCGGTCCTCGGCCGACCCGAGTCGGCGCTCCACCACGCCGAGCGCTGCCTCCAGATCGTCCAGGCGAGCCCGCAGGACATGGACGACTTCGACCTCCCCTTCGCCTACGAAGCGCTGGCCCGGGCGAACGCCGTCGCCGGAAACTCGGACGACGTCAAACGCTACGAGCGGGAGGCACGCGAGGCCGCCGAGCGGATCACCGACGCCGAAGACAAGGACCTGCTCCTCACCGACCTCACGACGCTCTGACCAGGCCGGCGCGGGGCCGACCGGACCCGCACCTGCTACCTTGACTCCAAGACCAGAGCGAGTTCGGTTTGCGTTTTTCGGCGCCTTCCTCACCCGTTCGTAAGCACGGGAGGAGGTGTTTTTTCATGGCAAACGGAACCGTCAAGTGGTTCAACGACAGTAAGGGCTACGGCTTCATCACTCCCGATGAAGGCGCGAAAGACCTGTTCGTGCATCACAGCAGCATCGCCGGCGAGGGCTTCAAGTCGCTCCCGGAGGGCGCACGAGTCTCGTACGAGGAGCGTGCGGGCACGAAGGGCCCCGAGGCGACCGACGTGACCAAGGTCGCGTAGTTCGACGAGCCGGCCGCGGCATCGCGCCGCGGTCGGTCTATCTAGGGAATGAGGGCCATGAACGAGAACGGCGACAAGATCGAGTTGGAGGGCGAAGTCATCGAAGCCCTACGGGGCCGCATGTTCCGCATTCGGCTCGACAACGGCCACCAGACGCTGGGTTACCTCGCCGGGCGGCTGAAGCGGTACAGGATTCGAGTCATGCTCGGCGACCGCGTACGGATCGAGCTCTCCCCGTACGACCTGAACCGCGGCCGCATCGTCTACCGCCTTGGCTAGCGTGGACCACACCGGGCGCGGCACCATGCTCTGGTTCAACGAAGTGAAGGACCTGGGTGCGCTGCGGACCGACGACGGCACTCGGATGGAGGTGGCAGGTGAAGCGTTTTCGGCCGGCGAGAAACCGCGCGGCCGCTGCGCGGGAATGGAGATCGAATTCCAGGTGCTGACGAACCGAATCAGCGAGATTGCATTCGTGCCGGTCGTGGCGCCGCGTCGAGCACGAGTGCGCCGCCGTCGATAGACGCAGACGCCCTTCGTCCTCAGCCCGCGAGGATCTTCTCGAACCGCTCGGGATCGTCGAACGGCCCGATCAGCGCCAGCTTCAGCCCGTTCGAGCCGATCACGTCCTGGGCCACACGCTGGACGTCCTCGACCGAGACCGCGTCGATCCCTGCCAGCACGTCCTCGGGCTCCTCGGCCTCGCCCTCGAGCACCTCGCGCCGAAGGCCGAACATGATCATCCCGTGAGGGCTCTCCGTCGTAAGGACGAAGCGACCCTTGGCGACGTTCTTCGACTTCTCCAGCTCGTCGGCCGGCACCGGCTCCGCCGCGATCTTCTTCAGCTCGCGCGCGATCGTCTCGATCGCCTCGTCGATGCGGTTGATGTCCACGCCCGCCTGCGAGTAGAGGGTCCCGGTGTCCGTGTACGAGTGATTCGTGGCGAAGACGTAGTAGGCGAGGCCGCGCCGCTCGCGTACCTCGGTGAAGAGCCGCGAGGACATGCCCGTCCCGAGCACGGTGCCGAGCAGTTGGAGCGCGTACCGGTCCGGATGTGACAAGGGATAGCTCGGGACGCCCATGGCGATGTGCGCCTGATCCGACTCCTTCGTGTGGATGTGGACGCCGGGGGAGCCGTCCACGCCGGGCAGCGGCTCTGGCCCGCCCGGATCGCCGGCCTCCACGTCGCCGAGCAGCTCCTCGATCTCCCGCCGGGCGGCCTCGTCGAAGTTCCCGGCCAGGCCGACGACCATCTTCGGCGCCGTGTACCAGCGGTTCACGTACTCGAGGAACGTGTCCCGCGTCGCCGCGCGCACCGTCTCCTTCCGGCCGATGATGTCCCAGCCGAGCGGGGTGTCGCCGTAGAGGAGGTGGTGGTAGACGCCGCCGATGTAGTCGCGGGGCGTGTCGAAGTACATGTTCATCTCCTCGATGATCACGCCCTTCTCCCGCTCGATCTCCTCGGGGTCGAACGTCGAGTGGCGGAGCATGTCGACGAGGACGTCGAACGCGCGCTGCCGGTGCTCGGCCGCGCACTTGACGTAGTAGCCCGTGTACTCCTTGCCCGTGAAGGCGTTGAACTCCGCGCCGATCCCGTCGAGCTCGTTGCCGATGATCTGTGCCGTCGGCCTGTTCTCCGTGCCCTTGAAGAACATGTGCTCGGCGAAGTGCGCGATCCCGCTCGTCTCGGGCGTCTCGTACCGGGAGCCGGCCGCGAGCATGATGAAGCAGGCGACCGACTGGACCTGCGACATCGGCGCGGACAGCAGCCGCAGCCCATTCGGCAGCACCTCTCGCTGGAAGACGGTCATCAGACGGCCACCTCCGGGGCCAACCACTCGCGCCACTCGGCGGGGATCTCCACGCTCGCTCCTCTCTCGTAGTCGTAGCCGACGAGGACGCTCTTGCCCTCGGCCGCGACTCGGCCGTCGGCGCGGACCTCGTACTCCAGCTCGAAGCTCTTCGTCCCCACGCGCGCGGTCCTGACACCCACCTCGATCTCCTCGCCGAACGCGATCGGAGAGCGGAAGTCGGCCTCGACTCGCGCGAGGATCAGGCTCTGCTGCGGGTTGTCGCCCGCGCCGAGCGAGGATAGGAACGCGATTCGGGCGGACTCCATGTAGGTCAGGAAGACCGCGTTGTTGACGTGGCCCATCCCGTCCAGGTCTCGAAAGCGCACGGTGTCGCGGTACACGAACGGGAAGCCGTCCACCGGCGAGATGGTATAGACGCCTCGATGCCCGGCGAGAACACCCGCGCGGCCGTTTTCGCGCAGCCCGACTGGCTTCGGCAGGTGCCGACGGATCGGCTCTTGCCGGACGCCGAGGTGCTCTTCACGGGCTGCGGGACCTCGTTCCACGCCGCGCAGACCGGCGGCGACGCGGTGCAGGCGCTCGACCTCGTCCTCCGGCCCCAGCGGGACGCGGACGTGCTGGTGGCGATCAGCCACGAGGGCACGACGCGGCTGACGCTCGAGGCGGTCCAAACCTGGCAGGGCGAGAAGTGGGTCATCACCGGCGCACCGGACAGCCCGATCGCCGCCGAATGCGACGAGGTCGTCGTCGCCGCGCCCGAGATCGAGAAGAGCTGGTGTCACACGGCCAGCTACACCTCCGCGGTGGCAGCGATCGCGGCGCTCCGCGGACAGGACATCGCGGACCTGCCCGAGGCCGTGGAGGCCGAGCTCGAGCGCCCGGCGCTCGCCACCGATCACGAGCGCTTCCTGATCGCCGGCGCGGGACGCGCCTGGCCGACCGCGCAGGAGGCGGCGCTGAAGCTCCGCGAGGGGGCGTTCGTCGCCGCCGAGGCACACCACACCGAGCAGCTCCTGCACGGTCACCTGGCTGCGGTCGACGAGTCCGTCCGGTGCTTCGTCCTCGAAGGCGAGGGCCGGGCGGCGGAGCGGGCGCGCGACGCCCTCGGCGCCCTCCGCGAGCTCGGCTGCGACGTCGAGTTCGTTCCCATGCGGCATCCGGTCGTCGACATCGTCCGCTTCCAGCTCCTCACGCTCGCGCTTGCGGAGGCGCGCGGCGTGAACCCGGATCACATCCGCACCGACGACGCGCGCTGGAAGCGGGCCCGCGCCGCCTACGACTGACGCGGACGGAAGGGCGAGCGGCGCGCGCCCGCCCTTCCGCCGGCTGCGCTACCGCAGCCTGTCTCAGTCGTCGTCGTCCTCGCCGTCGCCCTCGCCCCGAGCGAGGTCGACGCCGTGCGGCCGCCCCGGGTACGCGAGCGATCCGACGGTCCGGTTTCCCGCTCGGTGATCGACGACGTCCAGGCCGGGGCTCGTGCCTCCTTCGAACGCGGCGAACGTGTAGCGCCCGTTCGGCGAGGTCCACTGATGCCCGGCGAGCGTGTTCGCCTCGAGCACCGGACCGAGCCGCACAAGCTCGTAGTCGAACGTCCGTGTGTCGATGACGGCCATCTCCGCCGGCGTCGTCCGCAGCGTCACGGTCAGCAGCTTGTCGCCCGCGGCGAGCCGCAACGTGTCGGGAAGGCCGAGCGAGAGCGCCTCTGCGCAGGCCTCGTGGCTCCTCAGGTCGAGCACGCAGACGCTGTTCGCCGTGCGGCGGCTGACGTAGGCGGTCTTGCCGTTGCGCGTCACGGCGAGCTCGTGCGCGCCGGCGATGTTCACCCGCCAGAACACCTCGCCGGTGAGCGGGTCGAGCGCGACGATCTCGTTCGACGCGTCGCTCGCGACGTAGAGGATCCGTCCGTTCGGGGAGAAGACGCCCGCGTGAACCCGCCCGTTCGTCGTCGCCGGGTTGATGTCCCACGGGCCGAGCAGCGTGTCGCTGCGCGTTTCGACCACCGCCACCGTGTCCGTTCCGTACAGGCCGAAAGCGACCAGGCGGCCGCTGCGGCTCGTGTGCACGTGATGCGGCCGCGAGCCGGGTGCCATGGTGATTCGGTCGGTGACGACTCCGGCCCCGGGGTCGACGATCGCGATCGCCGGAGGCGTTCCGAACTCCTCGGCGACGTAAAGCTTGCCCCGGGCGAAGGCGAGGTCGCCCGGCTGCGAGCCCGGACTCATTGCCACGGTGCCGACGACCGCGCCGGTGGCCGCGTCGAAGCCGCGAATCGTGTGCGCGCCTCGGTTCGCGACCCAGATCGTGCCCTCGACGTCAGTGAGCCGTTCGGGCGAGCCGGCGCCGGCGAACGACGCGGTCATCGCGATCCCGGCGACTCCGGCGAGGACGGCGAGCAATGCGGTGATCGTGCGCTTGCAAGGCGCGATCGTGCGCATGGTCGTACCTCCTGCGGGTAGCGCTCTCGGCGGCCTCACTGGACGTCGCCGCCGTCGAGCTTCAGCCCAGACCGTACGCCGCCGGCAAATACAACTCAAATACATATCTCGCTGCTCACGTATAACCTCAGGTGATGCACTTGGAGGCCCGGCTGCGGGCGTTCGCCGCGATCGCGCGCCGCGGTTCCCTCTCCGGCGCCGCGCACGAGCTGTACGTCAGCCAGCCGGCCGTGTCGAAGCACCTGGCAGCCCTCGAAAGCGAGCTGGCCTCGCGTCTCGTGACCCGTCACCGCGAAGGCGCCACGCTGACGCCGGCGGGCGAGCTGCTGGCGGACTACGTGCTGCGTGCCGAGGCGCTACTCGCGAATGCCGAGCGCGCTCTCGCCGCCGACGCCGACGGCGAGACGGGGGGGCTCTCGATCGCCGCCTCCGGGATCCCCGGCACCTATCTCCTCCCCGAGCTCGTGGTGCAGTTCCACGACCGTCACCCGCGGATCGAGGCGGACCTCGACGTGACGACCTCGGTCGGAGCGCTCGAGCGCGTGCGAGCGCACACCGCCGAGCTCGGCGTCGTCGGCGGACTCACCGTTCCGCCCGAGCTCGACAGCGAGCCGCTGCTGGACGACGAGATCGTCCTCGTCGGTGCACCCGCGCTCGGCGGGAGGCGCCTGCGTACCAAAGAGCTCGAGGGACTGCGATGGGTCTCCCGCGAAGAAGGCTCAGCGACCCGTGCAGCGGTCGAGACCGCTCGTTGGGAGATCGGGCTCCACGCAGTCTCGGAGCTTCACTTGCCCTCCTGGGAGGCCGTGAAGCTCGCCGTCGCAAAGGGCGCGGGGATCGCGGCGATCAGCAAACTCGCGCTCGACCTCGAGCTCGAGGCGAGGCGGCTGGTCGTCCTCGACGTACCCCGCTGGCGGCTAGTACGGACGATCTCCGTGCTCTACGCACGGAGTGTTCCGCTGACGGCGCCCGCGGAGCGGTTCCTCGCACTCCTCCGTGAGACGTTCACGTCG
>DASVEW010000085.1:0-28425 GCA_036380355.1 Gaiellaceae bacterium
GGCGGCGCAGGCGCGGATCATCTGGTCCTCGGGGAGATCCCAGACGTCGAGGCCGGCGAGGAGGCCCGTCTTGACGATCTCGGCCATCCCGGCGCGGCGCTCCTCCTCCGGCAGGGTCGCGAGCACGCGCGGGTCGATGACGACCTCGTCCGGGTAGTGGAAGGCGCCGGCGAGGTTTTTCCCCTCGCGGAGATCGACCGCCGTCTTGCCGCCGAGGCCGGCGTCGACTTGCCCGACGAGCGTCGTCGGCGCCGAGATCCACCGCACGCCCCGCATGTACGTCGCGGCGACGAAGCCGGCGAGGTCGGTGGTCGTCCCGCCGCCGTAGCCGACGATCGTCCCTTCGCGGGAGATTCCAAGCTCACTCCAGAGCCGCTGCGCCTCCTCGAGCGACTTCTCTCGCACGGTGTGGGTCTCCGGAAGTTCGAGCGGGTGGAGCTCCAGCGCCCGCGGGTCGGCGATCAGCACGTCGCCCTCCGGCCGGGCACCCGGCTCGATCCGCACGCCGAGCGCCGCGAGGATGATGTCGTCGAGGTCGCGCGCCCGCGCGTCGGCCGCCTCCTCGTAGAGCGTCCGCCGCCGCTCGTACAGCTCACGGAACCGTTCCGGATCCGTCGCGAGCGGTCGCGCCGATTGCGCCACCCTGTCCCACGCCGCGTCCGGCTCGATCTCGATCAGCACGGTGAGCGCGTGCTCGCGGAGGGCCTCGCGGATCGTCACCGTCTCGATCGCACCGCCGCCGAGGGCGACGACCGCAGGTTTCTCCCGCCTCAGCGTTCGAAGCGTCTCCTCGGCTTCCAGGAGCCGGAAGTGGGCCTCGCCCTCGCGGCGGAAGAGGTCGGGGATCGAGCGGCGGACGGACTTCTCGACTTCGCGGTCGAGGTCGAAGAACGGGCGGCCGATCAGGTCGGCGACCTGGGCGCCGAGGGTCGTCTTGCCGGCGCCCATGAAGCCGATGAGCGCGATGTGCCGGTCTAGGGCGTGCGCCATGGGATGCGGTCGAGATACGCGCGGTGCGCGGCGCGGAAGTCGTCCAGCGAGTCGCCGCCGAACTTCTCGCGCGCCGCACGGGCGAGCTCGAAGGCGACCGACGCCTCGGCGACCACCGACAGTGCCTCCACCGCGGCGACGTCGCTCCGCTCGACCAGCGCGTCGGCGGGCTCGCCGGTCTCGAGATCCACCGACCGGAGCGGCCGCATCAGGGTCGGCAGCGGCTTCATCGCGGCCCGGACGACGATCTCCTCGCCGTTCGAGACCCCGCCCTCGATGCCGCCTGCGCGATTCGTCTCCCGGCGAAGGCCGGGGAGGATCTCGTCGTGTGCCTCGGACCCGCGCAGTCCTGCGAGCCCGAACCCCTCGCCGATCTCGACGCCCTTCACGGCCTGGATCCCCATCAGCGCGGCGGCCAGCCGTGCGTCCAGGCGGTCCTCCTTCGTCGCGTACGAGCCGAGGCCCGGCGGGACGCCCCGGGCCCGGACCTCGACGACGCCTCCGACCGTGTCCCGCTCCTCGCGCGCGCCGTCGACGTCGCCCATCTCCAGGACCGCCCCGGCAACCTCCATGCCGATCTCCCGCAGCAGCACCTTGCAGACCGCTCCCGCGGCGACCGTGATCGCCGTCTGCCGCGCGCTGGCCCGCTCGAGCGTGTCTCTGACGTCGGTGTGGCCGAACTTCAGCGTCCCGGCGAGATCGGCGTGCCCCGGTCGGGGCAGGGTGACGGGCTTCGTGCCCTTCCCCTCCGGCTCGCCCTCGGGCGGCCAGGGGCTCATGCCCCAGCGCCAGTTCTCGTGGTCGCGGTTCGCGACGAGGAGCGCGAGCGGCGTGCCGAGCGTACGCCCGTGGCGGAGACCGCCAAGGACCTCCACCCGGTCCTGCTCGATCCGCTGCCGCGGGCTGCGCCCGTAGCCCTGCTGCCGGCGGGCGAGGTCGGCGTCGATCGCCTCGCGGTCGAGCGTGAGCCCCGCAGGCAGGCCGGTCAGGACGCCCACGAGCGCCGGCCCGTGGGACTCACCCGCTGTCGCGAGGCGAAGCACCCGCCAAGCCTACGGCGCGCCGCATGACCTCGACCGGCGCGGTCTCCCCGGTCCAGAGCTCGAACGACGCCGCGCCCTGGGCGACCAGCACCTCGAGCCCGCCGAGCACGCGGGCCCCCGCGGCCCTGGCCGCATCCGCCGTGGCCGACCGGGGATACGGCAGGTCGATCAGGGTCTGACCCCGCGCGACCCGGACGACGGCCTCGTCGGCGGCAGAGGTGGCGTTGACCACGAGATCCGCGTCGTCCGTCTCCGGAGGCCACTCGCCGCGGCGCGCGAAGACTCGGGCCTCGGGCATCGCTGCGCGAAACGCGGCCGCCGCACCCCCGTCGCCGACGATCACCGGCCGCTCGTACTCGAGCCCGTCCAGGATCGCCGCGTCGGTGCTGAAGGCGCGGAGCGGGTCGAAGAGCAGCGTGTTGACCGACTCGAGGCTCGCACCCGCCAGCCGGGCAACGTCCTGCTTGTACGGCGCGGTGACGTTCGCGCCGGCGAATCCGAGCACGTCGAGGCCGCGAAGCGCCGTCTCGAGCTCCTCCGGCTCGACCTGACAGGCCACATAGGCCCAGTCGAGCCCGCGAGCCTCGAACGCCGCGTTCTGCATCCGGGGCGAGAGCGAATGCGAGACCGGCTTTCCGATCAGCGCCACCAACCGAGTCTCCGGGCCGATCACGCTGCGAGCTTCTCAGAACGCCGAGGAACGGGCTTAGCCCGTTCCTCCACCGCGGTGCATCGAGGAGGAGCGTGCGCACCGCCTCTCGGCCGGGCGATCGCGAAGCGATCGCCCGGCTTCAAAGGGTCGCCGAAAGTCGTGAGACTTTCGGCGAAGCGACCTAGTAGCCGTTGGCGTTCAGGTAGTTGATGAACTCGCGCTCGCTCGCCGTGAAGAAGTGGTGCACCTTGTCGGGCTTGCGGACGAAGAACAGGTAGTTCACCTTCGCCGGATGTGCCGCTGCCTGCAGCGACGCGAGGCCCGGGTTCGCGATCGGCGTCGGCGGCAGCCCCGGGTGGATCCGGGTGTTGTACGGCGTCGGGTCGGCGAGATGCGATTCCCGCAGCGACTCCGTCCCGGGCACGTCGAGCCCGTAGCGGATGGTTGCGTCGATCCCGAGTGTCATCCCCGCCTTCAGGCGGTTGTAGACGACGGCCGAGACGAGCGCCCGCTCCTCGGGCGCGATGACCTCCTTCTCGATCATCGAGGCGATGATCAGGACGTCGTAGGGCGTCAGGTTCTTCGTGCGGGCGGCGCGGAGGTTTAGCTGCGACCAGCTCCGCCGGAACGCCGTCAGCTGCTTGTTCACGAGCTGCCGCGTCGTCGTCCGCCCGGTGAACTCGTAGGTCGCCGGGAAGAGGAAGCCCTCGAGATGCGGCGGCCGTCCGGCCGTGAGGAACTGCGGCGGCACCCTGGACGCGCCCGTCGTCAGCGCTCGGTACCGCTCGGGTGAGAGCCTGGGCCTGATGTTGCGCTTGTCGCGCGCGATCTTGTTCACCTCGCCGATGCGCCGGGCCATCTGCTCGCGCGTGAAGCCCTCGGGGAAGATGATCCGCAATGGCTTCGGCGGCGCCGCGACCGGGGCCGGCGGCGGCGCCGGCTCCTCACCGCGTCCGCCGAGGATCGCCCACGCGGAGCCGACGAGGATCGCCAGCAGGCCCAGCACGAAGGCAAGCGCGACGAGCCGGCGCACGACGATGCGGCCGCGCGAAGCCCTCGCCCGGTGGCGCCGCGGCGGGCGCGGCGGCTCGGTCATGGTTGTCGGGTCTTCGACCATTCCAGATAGCTCGTGAGCAGATGCGCGGCCGCCCGGGCGTCATCGTCGCCTCCCGGCCCGGCCAGCGTCGTCGTGAACCGCTCGTCGAACGTTTCGACCGGTACGTCCAGTTCCCGCCTCAGGGACTCGACGAAACGCTCCGTCTCCCGCGCCTGCTCGCCCCGCTCGCCGCGAAGCGTGAGCGGCATGCCGACGACGACGCGCTCCGGCTTCTCCGCGACGACGAGCTCGCCGAGACGCCTGAGGCCGTCCTCGGTGGCCGCCCGCTCGACGGTTGCGAGCGGCCGCGCGAGCGTCCCGGTCGGGTCCGAGACGGCCACGCCGGTCCGCGCGGACCCGTAGTCGAGCGCCAGCACCTTCACGCAGTGGCCGCGATCTCGCTCTTCGCGACCTCGTACGCCTCCTCCAGGCCGGCCGGGTCCCTCCCGCCGGCCTCGGCCAGCGTGGGACGGCCGCCGCCGCCGCCGCCGATCTTCTCCGCGGCCTTCCGCGCCACCTGCACCGCGTCGAGGCCCCTCTCGACGAGCGAGGGATCGAGGTTGACGACGAGGTAGGCGCGCCCGTCGTCGACCGACCCGAGCAGCACGGCGTCCGCCTTCCTCGACTGCCGCAGCTGATCCGACAGGTCTTTCAGCGCCGCGCCCTTCACGGACCTGACCTCTGCGACCACGATCCCGTCGGACTCGTCCCGGATCACCACCTCCGATTCGGCCGCGGCCTTCGGGCCCTTCGCCAGCTCCCTGCGCGTGCGCTCGAGCTCGCCGCGAAGCTCCTCCAGCTCCTCCGACCTGGCCCGGAGCACCGCCCACGCCTCGCCGGATGTGATCGCCTCGATCCGGCGGATGCCCGAGCCGACCGAGCCCTCGGAGAGGATCACGAACGGCCCGATCTCGGCGGTCGACCGCACGTGCGTGCCGCCGCAGAGCTCCCGCGAGTAGCCGTCGATCTCGACGACCCGAACCTCGTCGCCGTACTTCTCGCCGAAGAGCATCATCGCACCGAGGTTCCTCGCCTCCTCGATCGGCGTCACGAACGTCCGCACCGGAAGGTTCTGGAAGATGCGCTCGTTGACGGCGCGTTCGATCTCCTCGCGCTCCTCCGGCGTCAGCGCCTGCTCGTGCTTGAAGTCGAAGCGGAGCTTGTCGGGGCGCACCGCGGACCCCGCCTGGACGACGTGGTCCCCGAGGGTGTCGCGAAGCGCCTTGTGGAGCAGATGCGTCGCAGTGTGGTTCGCCATCGTCGGGAAGCGGACGTTCCAGGGCACCGCGGCCCGAACCCGGTCGCCGACCGCGAAGCCCTCGCCGCGGAAGGTGAGCACCTGGTCGTCGCCCACCCGCGTGGCGCGCAGCAGCTCGGCCCGCTCGCCGGTCTCCTCGTTCTCGATCCAGCCGAGGTCCGAGACCTGGCCGCCGCCCTCGGGGTAGAACGGCGAGCGCTCCAGCTTGGCCTGGAACGTGCCGTCCCCAAGGTCCTCCAGCGCGAGGATCGCGGTCAGGACATCGGTTGTCTCGTAACCGACGAACTCGGTCGGCGGCCCGCTCACCCGGATCTCGCCCTCGAAGGCGGCCGCCGCGCGCGACCGCTCGCGCTGCTCGGCCATCAGCCGCGTGAACTCCTCCTCGTCGACGGCCAGCCCGCGTTCGCGCGCCAGCTCCCGCGTCAGCTCGAGCGGGAAGCCGTACGTGTCGTGGAGCCGGAACGCGTCCTCGCCGGAGATGGCTCCACCGGCCGCGACCTCCTCGAACAAGCCCAGGCCGCGCTCGAGTGTCTGGGAGAAGCGCTCCTCCTCGGCCCTGAGCGTCTCGGCGATCCGGTCGCGGTTCTCCTCGAGCTCGGGGTACCACTCGCCCATCTGGTCGGCGACGAGCCCCGAGATCCGCCAGACGTCTGACAGCCCGATGCCGCGCGCCTGCTGGACGGCCCGCCGGATCACGCGGCGCAGCACATACCCCCGCCCCTCGTTCGACGGCAGCACCCCGTCGGCGACGAGGAAGGTCATGCCGCGGCCGTGGTCGGCGATGATCCGGTGCGCCTTGGTCGCCTTCTCGGAGCTCGTCCAGGCGATCCCGGTCTCCGCCTCGATCCAGTCCATGAGCGCCTGGAACCCGTCCGTCTCGTAGACGGAGACCACCCCCTGCTGGATCGCGGCCGTCCGCTCCAGCCCCAGCCCGGTGTCGATCACCGGCTTGGGAAGCGGCGTCAGCGTCCCGTCCGCGCCGAGGTCGAACTCCATGAAGACGAGGTTCCAGAACTCGAGGAACCGCTCGCACGGACAGCCGGGCCCGCAGTCGGGCCGGCCGCACGAAAGCTCCGCCCCGCGGTCGTAGTACATCTCCGAGCACGGCCCGCACGGCCCCGTGTCGCCGGCCTGCCAGAAGTTCTCCGAGCGCCCGAGGCCGACGATCCGCTCGCGCGGCAGGCCGACGGCCTCCCACGCCTTGATCGCGACCTCGTCCTCGCCCAGCCCGAGCTCGGGATCTCCGGCGAAGACGCTCACCCAGAGCTTGTCGAAGTCGAGCTCGAGGTGGTCGCCGAGGAACTCCCAAGCGAGCTCGACGGCGCCTTCCTTGAAGTACTCGCCGATGGAGAAGTTGCCCATCATCTCGAAGAAGGAGAGGTGGTAGCCGTCGAGGCCCACCTCGTCGATGTCGGTCGTGCGGAAGACCTTCTGATAGGTCGTGAGCAGCGTCGCCGGCGGCTCCTTCTGCCCAAGGAAGAACGGCTTCAGGGGCTGCATCCCGGCGCTGATCAGCAGCGTCGAGGTGTCCTCGGGCGGCGGGGTCAGCGGCGCCGAGGGCAGGCGTAGATGGCCCTTCTCCTCGAAGTAGCGCAGGAAGCCCTCGCGGATCTCGGGGGTGGTCCGAAGCATGAAATCGATTCTAGGCGGAGGGCCTGGCCGCCCCGCGGCGCGCCTTTCGGCGCACTTTCGGCACGGACACGTCGGCCGCACACCGATACGATCGAGTCGGGGAGGAGGTTAGGGGTACCTGCGCGGCCCGGCCGATGGGGCCATGTCCTCGGGGGCCCTCGACCGTCGCGCCCCGTTCGGCTCGAAAAGCCGCGCTACGCGACCTCGGTCTCTTCCGCGATCTCCTCGCGGATCTTCTCCAGTGACCGCCTGATCAGCCGCGAGACGTGCATCTGCGAGATGCCGATCTCCGCGGCGATCTGCGACTGTGTGAGGCCGCTGAAGAAGCGGAGATGCAGGATCTTCCGCTCGCGCTCGTCGAGCACCTTGAACCCCGGCGCGAGCACGGCGCGGTCCTCGGAGACCTCGTACTCGTGCTCGATCGTCCCGAGCGACTCGAGCGGGTCGACGTCGCCGTCCTCGTCGGAGCCGCCGCCGGTCGAGAGCGAGACCGAGCTGTACGCGCGACCGCTCTCGAGCGCCTCCAGCACCTGCTCCTCCTCGACGCCCGCGGCCTTCGCGAGCTCCGGGATCGTCGGCGAGCGACCGAGCTGCACGGTCAGCTGCTCGATCAGCTTCGAGACCTGCACGTTCAGCTCCTGCAGGCCGCGCGGAACGCGCACCGACCAGCCCTTGTCGCGGAAGTGGCGCTTGATCTCGCCGATGATGTTCGGCGTCGCGTACGTCGTCAGCTCGACGCCGCGCTCGAGGTCGAACCGGTCGATCGCCTTGATCAGCCCGATCGCGCCGATCTGGACGAGATCGTCGAGCTGCTCCCCGCGGTAGGCGTACCGGCGGGCGAGCGAGCGGACGAGCGACATGTAGCGCTCGATCAGCTGCTCGCGGGCGGCGAGGTCGCCGTCCTCGTGGTAGCGCCGGAGGAGGATCTTGTCGTCGGCGGCCATGGCTAGCCGGAGCCGTCGCTCCCCGTTCGCTTGCGGAGCTCGATCCAGGTCCCGTCGTCGCCCTCCCGCAGCTCGTACCCGTCCACGACGGCGTCGAGGAGCCGGCGGAGCGAGAGCGAGTCGCCCGGCTCTCCGCCGAGCTCCAAGCGGAGCTGCGAGCCGAACGGGCCCAGCTCCGCGACGAGCCCGCCGTCGACGGGGCGGAGGTTGAGCGTCACCTCTTCGGCGCCGTCGCGGCGGTCGAGCAGGCCGTCCAGAGCGAGCTCGAGCTCCTCGAGGTGCTCGACCGTGAGCTCGAGCCGCGCGGCGACACCGCCCAGCACCAGGTGGGCGACGCCGTAGAACGGCCGCTCGCGCGGCATCGTGAGCCTGATCTCGTCGTTGCTCATGGGTCGTGCGGAACCCCTCTTCCCGACAACGGACGAGGCACGTTAGTGGTCACGCGGGCTTCATGCCGCCGACGATACGACACGGCCCGCTCCGACGACCACGTCGCCGTCGTAGAGGACGGCCGCCTGGCCGGACGCGACGCCGTACGCGGGCTCGTCCAACAGGGCGTCGAAGCCGCGCGCCCGCGGAACCACCCTTCCGCGGACCGCAGGGGACCGGTAGCGAAGCTTCACGTCGACACGCTCGGCGTCGGCGAAGAGCCGGCCGTCCACCCGGACCCGGGTCCTCGCGAGCGACTCGCGCGGGCCGACGACGACGGCGTTGCGGCGCGGATCGGTGCGGAGCGCGTAGACCGGCGCCCCGGTTGCGACGCCGAGCCCTTTCCGCTGCCCGGGCGTGAAGCGCCAGAACCCGGCGTGGCTCCCGAGCGCCTCCCCCGCCTCGTCCTCGACGACGCCGTCCTCGGTGGGCAGGCCGTGGCGCGCGAGGAACGAGCGGTAGTCGTCGCCTCCGAGGAAGCACGCCTCCTGGCTCTCCGACCGGCGCGCCGCCGCGAGTCCCGCGCGCTCCGCCTCGGCCCTCGTCTCGTCCTTCGTCTGCTCGCCGAGCGGGAACCAGATGCGGTCGAGGACGCGCGGGTCGAGCCGGGCCAGCATGTACGACTGATCCTTCTCGGGGTCCACCCCACGCGCGAGCAGCCGCCGGCCCTGGTGCTCGACGATCCGCGCATAGTGGCCGGTCGCCAGCCGCACGGCGCCAGCCTCCCGGGCGAAGCGGAGCAGGCGGCCGAACCGGAAGAAGCCGTTGCAGCGGATGCAGGGGTTCGGCGTCTCGCCCCGCCGGTAGCCGCGCACGAACGGCTCCACGATCGCGCGCAAGAACTCCTTCCGAGCGTCGATCGTGACGTGCGGGATGCCGAGGCGGTGACAGGCGGCCCGGGCTGCGACGACGGCCTCCGGCGAGCAGCATGCACGCTCGACGTCCGGCCCCTCGGGATCGATCCAGAGCCTGAGGGTCACGCCGACGGCCCTCGGCCCCGCCCGCAAGAGGGCCACCGCGCTGTCCACGCCGCCGCTCATCGCGACCGCGACCCGGTCCGGGTCTGGCCGCGCCCGGAAGATCGGGCCGATCGCGCCGGCCAGGGCGTCGACCGTGAGCTCGTCGCCCCCGACCGCCGCGGCCTCGAGCAGCGTCAGGCCCGCGAGGGGACGGTCGAGGCCTTCCGCGTCGGCGGAGACGATCCGGTCCCGATCCACGGTGAGGCGGACGAGCCGCCACTCGCCGTCCCTGGACGCATCTCCGACAACCTCGACCACCCGAGTCACCGTAGCCAAACGAGAGCCCCGGCCTTGACGGCCGGGGCTCGAGAAGGTGCCCCACCCTGCCGGTGATGCCTCGCGCATTGCGAACCTGGACTAGCCAGGTGGGTGCCGAGCCGAACCGGCTTCTGACGGCCGGCGCGGACCCGAGCTCCCTTAACGTGTCTGTTGGTTCACGTTTGTGCGCGAGACCACGTACAGGGTCGAGCAGAACTCACTGTAGACGGTCTTTCGCGTCTCAGGCGCTGCGTGCGAAACGCCAGCGAATCGTCGCGCGCTCGTCGATGCCGAGCTCCTCGGCGAGCGCGTCGGTCAGCCCGAACTGAACACCACCCGGCGTCGCGGCGCGCGCGACGACTTGCGTAAGCACGTCCTTGCCGCCGTGCCCGAGATAGACCTTGGCGCCGCACGGCAGCACGGGGTGAGCGAAACCCATGGTCGAGCGCTCGACGATATGGCCGCACGAGGTCGGCCTGCCGTACAAACGGGCGCTCTGAGGCCCGGCGACCGCCTCGTACCAACCGCCGCCCGGCGGCGCGACCGCCTCCGGGAGGTCCCTCGACTCGCCGCCGCTCGCCAGGCGATCCGCGAGCCCGAGCGCGATCACCGCGCCGAGCAGGGTTACGGCTGCGAGCAACACGGCACGCTGGGCATACGCGGGGCTCACCGGGCGGCCGCCGCCTCCGTCCTGGCGCCTGCGGCCTCGAGGAGACCGCCGAACGACTCGCGCACGAGTGCGTCGAACGCCGGCGGCAGAGTCCCGTCTGCGTGGGCGAACTCCCGGAGCGAGAGGATGAGCGCGCCCCACTCCTCCTGGCGGCCGTCATCCGGGTGGTCGCGAACGACGCGCTCCAGGTCCCAGATGCTCCACTCCCGCGGCGACCCGCCGGAGACGGGCTCGGGCCGCTCCGGCTCCGGTTCCGGTTCGGGCTCCGTCGCCCGTGGCGGTGGCGGCTCCGGGGCCGGCGGCGGGCCCGTCGCGAGAATCGCCCGTGCGCTCCGCTCGCTCACCGCGAGCTCGGGCTCCGGTTCCCGCGCCGGTTTCGGCTCGAGCTCGGCTGTCTCGGCCGGCCCGGCCGGCTCGACCTCGACGTCAGGGGCCGCCGTCTCCACGGCGACCGACCGCTCCGAAGCCGCGGCGGCAGTCGCGCGCGCGGTTTCGCGCGCATACGCCCGCTCGACGAGCGCGACCAGTACGACGGCGACCGCGGTGAGCGGGACGATCCCGACCGGCCCCAGCCCCGCCAGACCGGCGCCGACCGCGACGACCACGAGGAACGCCGCCTCGATCGAGAGGCGGAGGCCGGCAGACGGCATCCTCCGCACGCGCTAGCCCGCCTTCTCCGCAGGTTCCTCGACCGGGGCTGCGACCGCCTCGGGGTCGGTAACCTCGTCCGGCTCGGCCGTCGACCCCTCCACCACCTCGCGCTTACGCGCCAGCGACGGAAAGCGTGGTCCCTCCGCCCAGACGGCCAGCTCGAACAGGCACACGAGCAGCCAGGCGGCAGCCATGACGGCGACGATCGCCGTCGCGCTCAGCTCGGCAACTCCGGCCGCGATCGCAACCGCGATCAGAAAGCCGGCCTCGAGCGCGAAACGCGGCCCGAATCCTCCCTGCACAGTGCCGAAAGGCTACTGCGGCGTGGGGCGGTCTTCGCTCTCGTCCCGCTCGGCGGGCTCGGCCGGCTCGGCCGGGGTCTGCGGCTGGGCCGGCTGCTCGGGCTCGGGGGCGGCGACCGGCGCCGGGCGCTCGGGGAGCTCGACCGGGGTCGCGCCCGCTGTTTCGGACTGTGCAGCTCGAACGATCGCCTCGGACACGCCCGAGACCGCCTCGTCGCCGAGACCCGCCGCGGACAGCAGCTGCTCGGCGCCCTGCTGCGCCCGCACCATGATCGCGTTGGCCTGCGCGCGGGCCCACTCGAGCGTCTGCTCGACCTCGGCGCGGGCAGTGTTCGTGAGCTCGGTCGCCTGGTGGCGCGACTGCTCGAGCAGCTTGGCGCCGCGCGCCTCGGCCTCGCGGAGCTCCTGGGTCGCCTGGCGGTTCGCGTCCGCGAGCAGCTGGCGGGCCTCGTTGCGCGCCGCGTTGACGATCTCGCCGCGCTGGCGCTCGCTCTCCTGGCGGTAGCGCTCGATCTCCGTCTCGCGCCGCGAGAGCTCGGATTGGCGGCGGCGGACCTCCTGCTCGGTCTTGCCGAACTGCGCGGCCGATGCGCGCTGCGCGTCGTTCTCGAGGACGTCGGCGAACGCGGAAGCCTCGCGGATCAGGTGCAGGGCGTCCATCCGGACGGCGTGGCCCGTGGGCTCGACCTGCCCGCCCTGCCCGGCCGCCTGGAGCACGCGGAGCTGCGCCTGCAGCTGCACGACGTGGCGGCGGAAGGCGTCGAAGGCGTCGCGCACTCGGTCGGCGTCGTACCCCCGCTCCGCGACGGGCAGGTCCTCGACGCGAGGAAGCGAGGTGATCGCTGGCTGGGCGCCTTCTTCTTGGGCCATCGTGTCCTTTCGTGGGCTCCGGCGGACTGCCGGAAGTATGCCGACTGAATCGGCGAATCACCTAGCTCGGTTTAATCGGCTGCACCGGCCAAGCCGGTACAGCCTTCCTGGTCGGCGTCGCAAGCGACGCCTCAGTCGGTCTCCAGCGCTCGTATTCCGAGCTCGCGCAGCGTTTCCTCCGGCATCGGCGTGGGCGCCCCGGTGAGCGGGTCGGCGCCGCTCGAGACCTTCGGAAAGCCGACGATCTCACGGATGTTGGGCTCGCCGGCCATCAGGGCGACGAAGCGCTCGATCCCCATCGCGAAGCCGCCGTGCGGAGGCGCACCCATTCGGAGGGCCTCGAGGAGGAACCCGAACTTCGCCTCCGCCTCCTCGTCCGAGAGTCCCAGGGCGCGGAAGATCCGCTTCTGGACCTCCTGGTGGTGGATCCGGATCGATCCCGACCCGAGCTCCCAGCCGTTCCAGACCAGGTCGTAGGCCCGGCTCACGGCCGCGCCGGGGTCGGATTCGATCAGCTCCTCGTGGCCGGGCATGACGCCCGTGAACGGGTGGTGCGAGAACGTCCAGCGCTCCTCGTCCTCGTTCCACTCGAAGACGGGGAAGTCGACCACCCAGAGGAACGCGTTCTGCTCCTTGTCCGCGAGGTCGAGCTCGCGGCCGAGGTGCGTTCGCAGGCCGCCGAGGACACGGGCGACCGTCGCCGGCGTGTCGGCCGCGAACAGCACCGTCGAGTTCGGCTCGCCACGGAAGCGCTCGAGCTCTGCCTCGGAGAGAAACTTCTCGATCGGCGAGCGGGGCTCGCCTTCCTCGTCGTAGAGGATGTACGCAAGGCCCTTCGCCCCCCACTCCTTGGCGATCTCCTCGAGCCGGGCGAGCTCCGCGCGCGAGAACGCCTGCGGGACGGTGATGAAGCGGACCGCCTCGGCATTCGCGAAGACGCCGAACTCCGACCCGCGCGTCAGGTCGGTCGCATCCTCGATCTCGAGCCCAAAGCGCAGGTCCGGCTTGTCGGTGCCGTACCGGGCCATCACCTCGTGCCAGCTCATCCGCCGGAACGGGCGCTGCGGCGGTTCGCGTCCGAGCGCCTCGAACGAGGCGACCACGGCCTGCTCGAGCACGTCGAGGACGTCCTCGCGCTCGGCGAAGGCGATCTCGACGTCGAGCTGGCGGAACTCGAACTGCCGGTCTGCGCGGAGATCCTCGTCCCGGAAGGCCGTGGCGATCTGGTAGTAGCGGTCGAAGCCGCCGATGACGAACAGCTGCTTGTAGATCTGCGGCGACTGTGCGAGCGCGAAGAACTTCCCCGGCTGTAGGCGCAGCGGGACCAGGAAGTCCCGGGCGCCCTCCGGCGTGCCCTTGATCAGACTCGGCGTCCAGAGATCGACGAAGCCGAGCTCCTCCATCCGCCGCCTGATCGCGGAGATCACGGTCGCGGAGAGGCGAAGGTTCCGCTGCATCTGCTCGCGGCGAAGGTCGAGCCACCGGTGACGTAGCCGAAGCGCCTCGTCGACGTTCTCCTCGTCGAGCTGGAACGGGAGCGGCGTCGACGTCGAGACGATCTCGAGCTCGTCCACCTGCACTTCGACCTCGCCCGTCGGGAGATTGGGGTTGACGGCCTCGGGTGCCCGGGCGACGACCTCGCCGGTGGCGCGGAGGACGAACTCGTTCCGGATCCCGTGTGCGATCTTCGCGGCTTCCGGGCTTCGCTCCGGGTTGACCACGAGCTGCCCGAGCCCCGTGTGGTCGCGGAGATCGACGAAGATCAGGCCTCCGTGGTCCCGCCGCCTGGCCGCCCAGCCGGCGAGCGTCACCGTCCTTCCGACGTCGTCCTTCCGGAGCTCCCCTGCGAGGGCGTTGCGCCAGCTCATCGGTCGAGCTCCGTCACGATGGCCTCGACGTCCGGGGTCTGGCCGGGCTCCACGACGATGACCCGGCGTGCGTTGAGGCGGCCGGCCTGCGTGCGCTGTCCCTTCACGGAGCGGCCGGCGTAGTCCATGTCCGCACTGATCCCGCGCCGGCGCAGCTCGGCGAGCGCCGTCGCGATCGCCGTCCGGTCCGCCCCCTCGTCGGCGACGAAGAAGACGTCGATCGCGTCGGGCTCGAGCTCGGGCTCGCCGAGCGAGAGGAGCAGCCGCTCGATGCCGGCGCCAAAGCCGATGCCGGGTGTAGGCGGGCCTCCGATCGCCTCGATCAGGCCGTCGTAGCGCCCGCCGCCGCAGATCGAATCCTGCGCGCCGATTGCTTCGTCCTTGAACTCGAAGGTCGTCCGTGTGTAGTAGTCGAGCCCCCGCACCAGCGTCGGCTGAAGCTCGTAGCGGACTCCTACTTCATCGAGGAACGCGCGCACCTGCTCGAAATGCTCGCGGCATTCGTCGCAGAGGTTCTCACCGATCTTCGGTGCGTCGGCGAGCAGTGCCTGCGTCCGCTCGCTCTTGACGTCGAACACGCGCAGGGCCGAGGTACGCCGCTTCGCGCGAGCGTCCTCGTCGAGCTCCGAGTCGTGCTCGTCGAGCCAGGCCTGGAGCTTCTCGAGGTACGCCGGCCGGCAATTCTGGTCGCCGATCGAGTTGAGGTACAGGACGTAGTCGGAGACTTCGAGGCGCCGGAGCAGCTCGTCGTAGAACTGGATCAGCTCGGCGTCGACGGCAGGATCGTCGGAGCCGATCGCCTCGACTGACAGCTGCCAGTGCTCGCGATACCGCCCCTTCTGGGGGCGGTCGTACCGCCACATGGGGCCGATCGTGTAGAGCTTGACCGGCTGCGGCTCGCGATGCATGCCGTGCTGGAGGTAGGCGCGGCAAATGGGCGCCGTGGCCTCCGGGCGGAGCGTCAGCGAGCGGCCGCCCCGGTCCTGGAACGTGTACATCTCCTTCTGGACGACGTCCGAGCCCTCCCCCGATGTGCGGACGAAGAGCTCCGTGTCCTCGAACCCGGGGGTGACGATCTTTCGGTAGCCGTAGAGCGCGCAGAGGCGCTCCGCCTCGCCGAGCACCCGCTGCCAGAGCGGCTGTTCGGACGGGAGGATGTCATGGGTCCCTCGCGGTGCTTCGAACTTCAAGAGGCGCGCAGCTCCGCGAGGAACGGATTTCGGTCCCGCTCGGCGCCGAGCGTCGTCGGCGGGCCGTGGCCGGGGTAGACGACCGTCTCCGGCGGGAAGCGGTCGAAGAGCCTGCGGATCGACTCGACGAGAGTGTCCCAGTCGGCGAACGGAAGGTCGGTTCGGCCGACGCCGCCCGCGAAGAGCACGTCGCCGGAGAAGAGCGCGGCGTCGGTCGCGAACGCGACGTGGCCCGGCGAGTGGCCCGGAACGTCGACAACCTCGAAGGTCAGGCCGGCGACCTCGATCGAGTCGCCTCCCTCGATGCGGACCTCCGCGCTGTGCGGCGGGATCTGCTGGTCGGGAAAGAAGGCGGAAGGATCCTCGAGCACCGCAGCCTCCCGTTCGGCCATGTACACCGGCGCGCCGGTCGCCTTTGCGAGCGGCGCGATCCCGCCGAGGTGATCCCAGTGGCAGTGGGTGACGAGGATCGCCGCGACGGGGAAGTCCGGCGTCGCCACCTCGTAGCCGGGATCGACCACAACGGCCTCACGGGCGTCCGGCCCGGCGCGGACGACGTAGCAGTTCGTCTGCGTCGGACCGAGCGCGTAGGTGTCGACCGACAGAGCCATCGGGCGAGTGTAACGGCGGGTCTCGCGGGGTTCGGAGGCCGGTAGGATCGCCGGCGTGCAGAGCTGGAACCTCCTCGAGCTGGAGACGCCCGAGGGAAGCCGCAGCCCGATCGTCCTCCACTCGGACGACGACTCGCGCGCCGTCCTGATCGGTCTGCTCCCGGGCCAGGTGCTCGGCGACCACCAGGTGCACGAGAACGCGTGGATGGTGGTGATCGAAGGTCAGGTCGAGGTTGACTCCGGCAAGGAGACCGTCGAGGCGGGTCCCGGCACGCTCTTCCGCTTCGATGCGAGGGAGCGGCACAGGATTGCGAGCCGGGACGGCGCCCGGATCCTGCTTCTCCTCGCTCCCTGGCCGGGGCCGGGGCACTACCGCGGCGGCGGCGCGCCGGCCGGGTAGGGCTAGTAGGGAGGCTTGGCGAAACGCAGCGCTGTGCCGCAGGGCCGCCCCTGCAACGAGCGACGTTCCGCCAAGCCCTCCTAGCCGGTTCCCGCGCGCTTCCGGTAGAGCCGGTACATCAGCGCGTCCATCGCGTAGCTGAACGGCAGGAAGAACGCGAGCAGGAAGACGGTGTTCACGATCTGCTGGCCGAGGGTGAGGTCGCCGCTGAGGAATGTCACGGTGAGGAACATCAGCGGCGCGAAGATCAAGCCGCGCTTTCCGACCCGCTTCAACGACGGCGGCTGGACCGCGCGCATGCCCGAAGTCTGCTTTTTGTCCTGGGGTGTGCGCCTGCCGTTGCGGGTGATCGTCTCGTCCTCGTCAGGGGCCTCGACCTCCTGGCCCTCGTCGTCGACGTACACGTACTCCCACTCGTGACGGCGGTCCTTGGCCCGCCGCCGGCGCTGCTTCCTACTCGGCATCGGCACTAGCGTAGCGCTGCCAGGCGAGCCGACCGCCCTGGATGACGGTCGCGACGAGGTCGCCCCCGAGGTGGTACGCGAGGTACCGCCAGTCGGGGGCGTCGAGGAGGACGATGTCCGCGTCGTAGCCCGGCGCGAGACGGCCTTTCCGATCCGCGCGCCCGAGGACATGGGCTGGGTTGATCGTGCACGCCGAGAGCGCCTGCGCAGGGGAGAGCCCGAGCTGCGTGCAGGCGAGCGAGCAGACGATCGGCAGGCTTTCGCAGAACGCGCTCCCCGGGTTGAAGTCGGTTGCAAGCGCGACCGCGGCGCCGGTATCGACGAGCGCCCGGCCCGGCGGCATCGGCCTGTCGAGGAACAGGGCGCTGGCCGGAAGGAGTACGGCCGTGACGTCGCTCTCGGCGATCGCCTGGATCCCCCGTTCGCCCGTCGCCTCCAGGTGGTCGACCGAGCGCGCGCCCAGCTCGATCGCGACTTCGATCGCTCCAGCCTCCGTGAACTGGTCCGCGTGGAGGCGGAGCGCGAGGCCGTGAGCCCGCGCCGCATCGAGGTACCGCCGCGCCTGCGCAGCATCGAACGCGCCACGCTCGACGAAGACGTCCGCCGCTTCCGCGATCCGTGCAGCGTCGGGCAGGACCTCGGCGATCGCGAACTCCAGGTACGCGTCGGCATCGTCGAACTCCGGGGGGACTGCGTGCGCGCCGAGATACGTGGGGATCCCACCCTCGCCGGCGACCGCGCGCAGCGACGTGAGCTCAGTGTCGCGGTCGAGCCCGTAGCCCGACTTGCCCTCGAACGTTGTCGTGCCCCATCGCAGCATCCAGCCGCGGTGCCTACGGACCATCTCCCGAAGCTGGTCCTCGCTCGCCGCTCTCGTCGCCCGGACGGTCGAGAGGATGCCGCCGCCCGCCGCGTGCAGCTCCTCGTAGCTCGCCCCGCCGGCGCGGAGCGAGAACTCCTCGACCCGGTCGCCGGCGAAGCACGGGTGCGTGTGGCAATCGACGAGCCCTGGGATTGCCACGAGGCCCCGGCCGTCGACTTCCTCGACCTCGCCGTCGACCGGACCGAGGTCGCGCATGCGACCCGCCTGGTCGACGCGCCCGTCGGCGCACAGGACGTACGCATCGTCCAGCACGTCGACCTCCCCGAGCGCGCCGCCGCGAAGCGGTGCGCCCGAGCCTGCGGGCGTTGCCAGCTGGCCGAGGTCCCGCACGAGGAGCCGGCGCGAACCGGCGGCCGCGTCCGTCACTCGGCGGGCGGCGGCATCGGCAACTCGAGCCCGTGGCGGTCTGCGGCGTCTACCGCGTCCGGGTACCCCGCGTCCGCGTGACGCAGGACGCCGGTCCCGGGGTCGGTGGTCAGCACTCGCTCGAGCCGCTCGGCTGCCTCCTCGGTGCCGTCTGCGACCACGACCATGCCGGCGTGCAGCGAGTTGCCGATACCGACGCCGCCCCCGTGGTGGACGCTGACCCACGTCGCCCCGGCCGCGGTGTTCAGCAGGGCGTTGAGGATCGGCCAGTCGGCGATCGCGTCGGAGCCGTCTCGCATCGCCTCTGTCTCTCGGTAGGGCGAGGCCACCGAACCCGAGTCGAGGTGGTCCCGCCCGATCACGACGGGTGCCGAGACCTCGCCTGTTCGCACCAGATCGTTGATCGCGAGACCGGCCTTCGCGCGGTCGCCGAGACCGAGCCAGCAGATCCGGGCCGGAAGGCCCTGGAACGCCACCCGCCCGGGAGCCAGCTCGAGCCAGCGCTGCAGCAGAGCGTCGCCGGGGAACAGCTCACGCAGCGCCGCGTCGATCGCCTCGATGTCGCCTGGCTCTCCCGAGAGCGCAGCCCAACGGAACGGCCCGATGCCGCGGCAGAAGAGCGGCCGGATATACGCCGGGACGAAGCCCGGATATGTGAACGCGTCCTCTACACCCGCTTCACGGGCCTCACCTCTGAGATTGTTGCCATAGTCGAAAACGTAGCTGCCGGCGCGGACGTACTCCAACAGCCCGCGGACGTGTGTTGCGATCGAGTCACGGGCTCGGCGCAGATATGTCTCAGGATCGGCCCGGCGAAGCTCCGCGGCCTCGGCGACGTCGAGCCCCTGCGGGATGTAACCCGTGAGCGGATCATGAGCGGCCGTCTGGTCGGTGACCAGATCAAAGTGCTCCGCGCGCTGCGCCAGCTCGGGAACGACGTCCGCCGCATTGCCCAGCAGCCCGACCGACCGGGCACGTCCCTCCCGCGCGGCGGCGCGGACCAGCGAGAGCGCCTCGTCGACCGACTCGACTGCCTCGTCCAGATATCGCGACTCCAGGCGCCGGCGGATCCGCTCCGGATCGACCTCGACGCAGAGCACCGCAGCCCCGGCCATCGTCCCGGCGAGCGGCTGCGCGCCGCCCATGCCGCCGAGCCCGGCCGTCAGGATCGTCCGGCCCGTGAGGTCGGGCGAGCCGAAGTGCGTCTCGCCGGCCGCCGCGAAGGTCTGGTAGGTGCCCTGGAGGATCCCCTGGCTACCGATGTAGATCCAGCTGCCGGCCGTCATCTGGCCGAACATCGTCAGCCCGAGCGCCTCCAGCCGCCTGAACTCGTCCCAGGTCGCCCAGCGTGGCACGAGGAGCGAGTTCGCGATCAGCACGCGCGGTGCGCCGGCGTGCGTCCGGAAGACGCCGACAGGCTTGCCGCTCTGGACGAGCAGCGTCTCGTCCTCGCCGAGCTGGAGCAGCGAGCGGACGAGTGCCCGGAGCGATTCGTGATTCCGGGCCGCCTTTCCGGACCCGCCGTAGACGACCAGCTCCTCCGGCCGCTCCGCGACCTCCGGGTCGAGGTTGTTCAGCAGCATCCGAAGCGGCGCCTCCGCCGACCAGGAGCGCGCGTTCAGCTCAGACCCGCGCGGCGCCCGGATCCGGCTCAGGTCGCCGACCAACGACTCGACAGTGGCCTCGAGGGCCTCCACGGCCGTCACCGTTTCGCGGCCTCCCGCCGAGCTTCGCGCTTCTGATCCTTGTACATCCGCCACCACGTCCAGCCGGTCGCCAGCACGAACGCGGCACCGGCGCCGATCGCCGCCTTCCCGGCCTCCTGGCCCGTGAGCAGGAGGAAACCGAAGCCGACGACCGCGAGGCCGCCGTAGAAGAGCAGCGCGGAGCGGAACGGCCGCTCGGGGCCCTTCGGCTTCGCCGGCCGCCCGTTGTGCCCTTCCGTCACCGGAGGGCTCCCACCTCCGCCTCGACCGCGCCGATCAGCGAGCCGTCGCGGATCGCCGAGGCGACCTTCTCGATGTCGCCGCTCAGCGGCCGATCCTCGACGAGGCGCGGCGAGAGGGACCGGACGAAGCCCCGCGCCGCCTCGCTCCCCCGGCCCGCTGCGAGCGGCGCCAGGAACTCCACCGCCTGCGCACCGGCCAGTAGCTCGATCGCAACCGCCCGCTCGGCGTTCCCGAGCACCTGCCACGCCTTGAGCCCGGACGCGTTCCCCATCGAGACGTGATCCTCCTGACCCGCGCTCGTCGGGATCGAGTCGACGCTCGCAGGGTGCGCCAGGGACTTGTTCTCGCTGACGAGCGACGCGGCCACGTACTGCGGAATCATGAAGCCCGAGTTCAGGCCGCCGTCGGGTGCGAGAAATGCGGGGAGCCCGTCGGAAAGGCTTGGATTCACGAGGCGCTCCGTGCGCCGCTCGGAGATGTTCGCGAGCTCGGAGGCGGCCATGGCCATCGTGTCCAACGCGAACGCGACCGGCTGGCCGTGAAAGTTGCCGGCGGACACGATCTCGCCCTCGTCGACCAACACGAGCGGATTGTCGGTTCCGGCGTTCAGCTCCACGGAGACCGTCTCCTCGACGTAGCGGAGCAGGTCGCGGCAGGCCCCGTGCACCTGGGGCGCGCACCGCAGGGAGTAGGCGTCCTGGACTCGGTCGCACCAGCGATGCGACTCCATCACCGCCGACCCGTCCAGCAGGCGGAGGACGTTCTCGGCGGATTCGGCCTGGCCACGCAGCGGACGCATCGCCTGTACACCGGGCGAGAAGGCCTTCCGCGATCCTTGCAGCGCCTCGAGCGAGAGGGCGCAGGCGATGTCGGCGGCGACCGCCAGACGCCGCGCCCGAACGACGCCGAGCGCGCCGAACGCAGCCATGAACTGCGTCCCGTTGACCAGCGAGAGACCCTCCTTCGCTCGCAGGTGAACCGGCTCCAAGCCGGCGCGCTCGAGTGCCGCGCGGCCCGGCAGGAGCTCGCCGTCGAACCAGGCCTCCCCCTCGCCGATCAGCGGGAGCGCGAGATGCGCGAGCGGTGCGAGGTCGCCGCTCGCCCCCACCGATCCGCGGCTCGGCACCCTGGGCAGCACGCCTCGCCGGAGGCACTCGAGGAGCAGCTCCGCAACTTCCACCCGGGCGCCGGAGACGCCGGTCGCCAACGCGTTCGCCCGGAGAAGCACGGCGGCGCGGACGATCTCCTCCGGATACGGCTCGCCCACGCCGCAGGCGTGGCTGCGGAGCAGCCGGACCTGAAGCTCCTCCGCCAGCTCCGCCGGGATCGTCTTCGTGACGAGCCGTCCGAAGCCCGTGTTGACCCCGTACGTTCGCTCCGGCGAGGCCGCGGCGCGCTCCACGACCTCGCGTGCCGCCCGCATCCGCTCCCGCGCGAGATCGGACAGCTCTGCAGGCGCGCCCTCGACCGCGACAGCCCAGACGTGGTGGACCTCGAGGTCGCTGCCGGTCAGGACCTGGGTCTCGACCACGGCGGGACTCTAGTCCTCCAGAAGACGCGGCTCGATCAGCCGGGACCCGTCGAGACCATCGATCCGGAGAGCCGATCCGGCCGCGGCCGCGGCGGCTCCGGCCGGCATCAGGCCGACGAGCTCGGCACGCTCGACGCCGACGCCGAGATCCGCCGCTTCGGTCTCGATCCGCGCCACGATCTCGTGGAGCGCCGACGCCTCCCAGTCCTCGATGTTCATGCTGACCTGGACACGGCCGGAGCTCGGAAGGTCCAGGCCGAGAGCGCGAACACCGGGGAAGCCGCCGTCACGCTCTCGGATCGCGGACGCGATCGTGCGGGCATCGTCGAGCGTCGCCCCGTGGAGGTCGACGTTGAACGCGATCAGCGGGCGGCGGGCGCCGATCAGCACGCAACCGGCCGTCGGATGCAGCTCGGGCGGGCCGAAGTCCGGCGTCAGACCGTCGGAGAGGCGGCTCGCGAGCTCCTCGAGGCCGCCGCGCCGGAAGAACGCCGGGCCCCGACCGGAGCCGAGCTCGCCGTAGAGGAAGACGGGCAGCCCGAGCTCCCCGACCCGCTCGGCGAGCCGAAGCGCCGCCGCCTTCGCGCGCTCCATATCGGTCGGACGCAGCGGCACGACCGGGACGACGTCGGCGGCGCCGATCCGGGGATGGGCTCCTTCGTGGCTGCGGAGGTCAATCCGGTCGCGCGCGACGGTGATCGCGTCCTCCAGCGCATTCACGAGCGGATCGTCCTCGCCGACGACCGTGAACACCGAGCGGTTGTGGTCCGGGTCGGAGTGGACGTCGAGCAGGCGCGCCCGGCGGGAGAGCGCCGCGGCGATCGCCTCGATCGTTGCCGCGTCGCGCCCCTCGGAGAAGTTCGGCACCGACTCGAGCGGCAGCACGGGCCTACTCTAGGAGCGGTGAAGGCCTACTACGAGGCAAGAGCGCGCGAGTACGACGACTGGTGGCACTGGCACGTCGACGAGCATCCACAGGAGTACGCCGCGCTGATCGCGACGATCGAGTCGCTCGCCCCCGCGAAGACCCTCGACGTCGCGTGCGGAACAGGCTTCTTGACGCGCCACCTGCCGGGCGAGGTGACGGGCATCGACCAGAGCGCGACCGTCCTGGAGCTCGCGGCCGAGCAGGCGCCGAACGCCGAGCTCGTTCAGGCCGAGGGGATCGAGCTGCCGTTCGAGGACGACTCCTTCGAGCGCCTCTTCACGTCCCATTTCTACGGCCACCTCGAGGACCCCGACCGAGAGCTGTTCCTGGACGAGGCCCGCCGCGTTGCGGCCGAGCTCGTCGTCGTCGACTCCGCCAGGCGCCCGGATTCGGACCCGGACGGGATGCAGCCGCGCGTGCTGAAGGACGGCTCGCGGTGGAAGGTCTACAAGCGCTACTTCACCGGGCGGCAGCTCGCCGCCGAGCTGGGCGGCGGCGAGATCCTGCACGAGGGCGAGCACTTCGTCGCCGTGTGCGCTTGACCAGGCGCCGCCGGCAGTACCGGTCGATCGCCTCCCTCCAGCGCGACAACCGCGTTTGCCGCGCGTGCGCCGAGGAGGGATTCCCGCTCTACTCCTGGCCCGTCGTCCAGCCGTACACAGGACAGCGCGCGTACCTCCACGGCCAGGCGCCCGGCGCCGAGGAGGGCAGGCAACGGCTTCCCTGGCGCGGCCGCGCCGGGAAGACGCTCCGCCGCTGGCTCGAGCTGGACGAGGAGGAGTTCTACGCGACCTTCTACTGCGCCTCGGTCACGCGCTGCTACCCCGGCAAGTCGCCGGCAGGCAGCGGGGACCGGACGCCGACCCCGCGAGAGCAGGAGCTCTGTTCCTTCTGGCGCGAGTGGGAGCTGCGGCTGATCCGGCCGGAGCTGGTCCTCGCAGTCGGCGGCCTCAGCGCGAGGCGGCTGCTCGGGATCACGAACCTCGGCGAGTCGATCGGGCGCCGCTACGAGCTGGACGGCGCGACCGCGATCCCGCTGCCCCATCCGTCGGGGACGAGCCGCTGGCTGAACGAGCCGGCGAACCGGCAGCGACTCGCCGAGGCGCTCGAAGTCGTCAAGCGGGAGCTCGAGCGCCTTCGAATTGCGCCTCCTCGGTCGAGCCCTTGAGTGCGAGCGTCGACGACTCGCCGCCCGAGATCGTCTGCGCGACCGCGTCGAAGTACCCGGCGCCGACCTCCCGCTGGTGCCGCGTCGCCGTGTAACCGTCGGCCTCGAGCTCGAACTCGCGCTCCTGGAGCCGAACGTAAGCGGACATCCCCTCGTCCACGTAGCCCCGCGCCAGCTCGAACATCGACGCGTTCAGCGCGTGGAACCCCGCCAGGGTGATGAACTGGAACTTGTAGCCGAGCTCGCCGAGGGTCGACTGGAAGCCGGCGATCTCGTCGTCGCCCAGGTGCTTTCGCCAGTTGAACGACGGCGAGCAGTTGTACGCGAGGAGCTTCCCGGGGAACTCGGCGTGGATCGCCGTCGCGAACTCGCGCGCCTCGCCCAGGTCCGGCTTCGAGGTCTCGAACCAGACGATGTCCGCGTGGGGCGCGTACGCCAGAGAGCGCTTGATCGACGGCTCGAGCCCGGCCCGCACGCGGAAGAAGCCTTCCGGGCTCCGCTCGCCGGTCAGGAACTCGTGGTCGGCCGGATCGACGTCGCTCGTGAGCAAGGTGGCGGCGTCCGCGTCGGTGCGCGAGATCAGGACGGTAGGAACGCCCATCACGTCCGCGGCGAGCCGCGCCGCCTTCAGCGTCCCGATGAACTGCGAGGTCGGAACGAGCACCTTGCCGCCGAGGTGCCCGCACTTCTTCTCCGACGCGAGCTGGTCCTCGAAGTGCACGCCGGCGGCGCCCGCCTCGATCATCCCCTTCATCAGCTCGAACGAGTTGAGGTTCCCGCCGAAGCCGGCCTCTGCGTCGGCGACGATCGGGACGAACCAGTCGCGCGAGACGCTTCCCTCGGCGCATTCGATCTGGTCGGCCCGCTGAAGCGCCCGGTTCAGGCGGCGGACGAGCGCTGGGACGCTGTTCGCCGGGTACAGCGACTGGTCGGGGTAGGTGTCGCCGGCGAGGTTCGCGTCGCCCGCGACCTGCCAGCCGGAGACGTAGATGCCCTTCGCGCCGGCCTTGACCATCTGCACGGCCTGGGAGCCGGAAAGCGCGCCGAGCGTCGGCAGGTAGGCCTCGCCGTGCAGCAGCTCCCAGAGCCGCTCCGCGCCGCGCCGGGCCAGCGTGTGCTCGATCCGGACGGAGCCCCGCAGTCGCTCGACGTCCTCCGCCGTCCAGTCCCGCCGGATACCGTCCCAGCGCGCGTCCTTGCCGTCCCCGTTCGTGCTCATGTCCGCTCCCTCAGTCGATGTACTCGTAGGCAGGGAGCGTCAGGAACTCGACGAAGTCGTCGCTCAGCGCCACCCGCTCGAAGATTTCCCGCGCCTCGTCGAAGCGCCCGCCCTCGAAGCCCAGCTCGTCGATCACCGCGTGCACCTGCTCCGGCGTGAACTCGCCGGCGCGCACCCACTGCCAGACCTGCGACCGCGAGATCTCCGCCGTCGCGGCGTCTTCCATCAGATTGTCGATCGCTGCGGCTCCGACCCCGCGGAGCCAGGACTCGATGTACCGGATCCCGACGCTGACGTTCTGGCGGAGCCCTTCCTCCGTGACGGCGCCGCCCTCGACGTGAAGATCGAGCAGGTCGTCCGCAGTGACCGAGACGTCGTCACGCTGCCGGCCGACCTGGTTCGGCCGGCCCCCCAGCACGCCGTCGAAAACCTCGGTTGCGACCGGGACAAGATCCGGGTGCGCGACCCAGGTCCCGTCGAACCCGTCGCCGGCCTCCCGCACCTTGTCCTCCCGCACCTTGGCCAGCGCGCGCTCGTTGACCTCGCGGTCGCGCCGGCTCGGGATGAACGCCGCCATCCCGCCCATCGCGTGCGCGCCGCGGCGGTGCGTCGTCTTGACCAGCAGCTCCGCGTAGGCGCGCATGAACGGGGTCGTCATCGTCAGCTGGCCGCGGTCGGGCAGCACGACGCCGAGCGAGCGCAGCCGCTTGATCAGGCTGAAGAGGTAGTCCCAGCGGCCCGCGTTGAGCCCGACGATGCGGTCGCGGAGCTCGTAGAGGATCTCGTCCATCTCCAAGGCCGCGAGGACGTTCTCGATCAGGACGGTGGCCTTGATCGAGCCCTTCGCGAGCCCGAGCTCCTCTTCCGTGAAGTCGAAGACCTCGTTCCAGAGGCGCGCCTCCAGGTGGCTCTCGAGCTTCGGGATGTAGAACCAGGGTCGCTCCCGGTTGTGGAAGACGTAGAGCCCGAAGTCGAAGAGCGAGGCGGAGACGGGCTCGCCGTCCACGGCGAGGTGGCGCTCGAGGAGGTGCCAACCGCGGGGCCGGACCAGCAGGACCGCCGGGCGCTCGCCCAGCTCGTAGGTCTTCTCGCCGGTGACGAGCGAGATCGTGCCATCGTTCGCGTCGCGCAGGTTGACCTGGCCGTTGACGTTGTTCCGCCACGTCGGGGAGTTCGCGTCCTCGAAGTCGGCCATGAAGACACGCGCGCCGGAGTTCAGCGCGTTGATGACCATCTTCCGGTCGACCGGCCCGGTGATCTCGACGCGGCGGTCCTGGAGCTCGGGCGGCGCGGGCGCCACGCTCCACTCGCTCTCGCGGATCTCCCGGGTCTCCACGAGGAAGTCCGGGCGCTCGCCGGCGTCGAGGCGCTCCTGCCGTCCTTGCCGTGCAGCGAGCAGCAGCCGGCGGGCGGGCTCGAAGCGCCGGTGGAGCGCCGCGACGGAGGCCAGCGCCTCCGGCGTCAGGATCTCGGTCGCCCGGTCCTCGACCGGGCCGAGGACCTGCGCCGGGCTACTCGTTTCCGTGGTCGCGCTCACAGGGCTCGGGACAGGTGCACGGCGCGTGCTCGGACGTCAGGAACAACGCCTTCGGCGCCTGCTCGACCGGCTTTCGCCGCTTCAATCGCTTGAAAAGGGTCACCGCATGCCTCCTTCGTCCATGGAGACGTCCTACCCTAGGGCACTCGCGTTATAAACTCAAAGTGGTTCTTTCGATTCGAGCGATAGAGAACGTCTATGAGACTGGAGCAGCTGCAAGCATTCGTCGAAGTCGCTCAGCGGCGGAGCGTCAGCCGGGCGGCCGAGGCGCTGTTCGTCACCCAGCCGACGCTGACCGCGCGGTTAAAGGGGCTCGAGAACGAGCTCGGATCCCGCCTGTTCATCCGCTCCGGGCGCGGGATGCGCCTCTCGGACGCCGGCCGCGCGTTCCTCCCGTACGCCGAGCGCTCGCTGGGCGCGGCAGCCGCCGGCCGCCGGCTCCTCCACGAGCTCGCGCGCGGCGAGAGCGGTCAGCTCGCGCTCGGCGCCGCGCCGGCGGTGAGCACGTACGTCCTGCCCAGGATCCTGACCCGCTTCCGGCGCACGCACCCGAAGGTGCAGCTCGCCGTGCGGACCGGCCACTCGGAGGAGATCCTCGAGCTCGTGCTCCAGGAACAGGTTCAGGTGGGGCTCGGGCGCTCGCTCCGCCATCCGCAGGTCGAGGCCACGCCTCTCTACGAGGACGAGCTCGTGCTCGTGGTCGATCCGCAGCACGCGTTCGTCGACGAGGAGACAATCGGCACCGAGCGCATCAGCGACGTCCAGCTGATCCTCTTCGATCGCACCTCGAGCTACCACCGCCTCACGAACGAGTTCTTCCGCGGCGCCGGTGCGGTTCCCCGGGGCGTGATGGAGCTCGACAACATCGACGCTGCGAAGAAGATGGTCGAGCAGGGCCTCGGCGTCGCCCTCCTCCCCCACACCGCCGTCGCCGGCGAGCTGGAGGCGGGGACGCTGAAGGCGGTCACCCTCGCGGACGCACCGCAGCTGAAGCGGGAGATCGTGATCTTCCGGCGGCGCGACGCCGACTCGGCGTCAGGCGCGCTCGACTCCTTCCTGGAGTGTCTGTCGGACCTCCGTCCGACGCTGCAGTCGGCCGCTCAGCGCTCGACGGCGTCGCCGCAGCGGGCATAGCGCGTTTCCGGCACGGACAAGGCCGCGGCTAGATTCTGACGGTGAACGACGCTCCTTCCTACCGCAGGACTTTCGCGCGACTCCTCGGCTTCCTGAAGCCGTACAAGTGGTCGCTGATCGTCTCGATCGTCCTTTCGGTCGGCTCCCAGGCCGCCGCCGTCGTGATCGCGTTCCTGACGGGCGACGGGCTCCAGCGGGCCCTGACGGATCAGAGCACGCGCGCGATCTGGTGGATCGCGGCGGCGATCGTCGCGGTCGGCCTCGTGCGTGCGCTGCTGATGGTCGGGCGGCGCCTGATCTCGGGCCGCCAGGCGCTCGGCGTCGAGTTCGACATGCGAAACGCGCTCTACGCGAAGCTCCAACGGCTCTCCTTCGGCTTCTACGACCGGCACCAGACCGGTCAGCTGATGTCGAGGGCGACCGTCGACCTCCAGGCCGTCCGCTTCTTCCTCGGCTACGGCCTCATCTTCTTCTTCCAGCACGTGACGACGATCGTGGGCGTGACGGCGGTCATGTACGTCGCGAACTGGCGCCTGGCGCTGGCGGCGACCGCTGTCACGCCGCTGATCGTCGTCGTCGCCTATCGCTACTCGACGGTCTCGCATCCGATCCTGCGCGACGTCCAGCAGAAGATGGCGGACGTCGCCACGGTGGCCGAGGAGTCGATCGTGGGCGTCCACGTCGTCAAGTCGTTCGCCCAGGAGCAGGAGGAAGGCGAGAAGTTCGCGAAGCGCTCCGAGGCCGTCTTCGACCAGAGCGTGAAGGCGAACAGGCAGCGCGCGCTCTACGTCCCGCTGCTGTCGTTTCTCCCGCTCGTCGCGCAGGCGGTGGTCCTGCTGGTCGGCGGCCGGATGGTCGTGCAGGGCGACCTGAGCCTTCGTTCCTTCATCTTCTTCAACGTCCTCGTCGTGATGCTCGTGATGCCGTTGCGGATGCTCGGCATGTGGATCGGACAGGCGCAGCGGGCGACGGCGTCGGGGGAGCGGATCTTCGAGGTGATGGACGAGCCCGAGGACGTCACAGACAAGCCGGACGCGCGGGAGCTTCCGCCGGGCGACGGACTGGTCCGCTTCGAGCGGGTCTCGTTCGGCTATGACCCGGAGCGGCCCGTCCTCCGCGAGATCGACCTCGAGCTCGAGCCGGGCCGCACGGTCGCCCTGATCGGGCACACCGGCTCGGGCAAGACGACCCTCGCCGGCCTCGTGCCTCGTTTCTACGACGTCTCCGCCGGACGGGTGACCGTCGACGGGCTCGACGTGCGCGACGCGAAGCTCGTCTCGCTCAGGCGTTCGATCGGGATCGTCGCCCAGGACCCGTTCCTCTTCTCCGACACAGTGCGCGAGAACATCGCGTTCGGCCGGCC
>DASVEW010000086.1:0-14313 GCA_036380355.1 Gaiellaceae bacterium
CCCTTGTCCGGCCAGCCGGTGAGGCCCTCCACCGCCGCGAGAGCCAGCGCGGCGACGATGAGGCCGGCGCAGGCCAGGTGGTAGCGCCGCCAGAAGGAGGGCGGCCGGCTCCCTGCCTTCGGAGGCGGCTTGGCGAAGTAGTAGCTGATCACCGCCAGCGAGGCGATGAAGATCGCGGCGGAGCCGAAGTGGATCCATTCCACGGTCGTCTCGCCGAGCAGGTCCTGGAGCGGGGTCGGCCTACCTCCGCGTGGCAGTCCGGTCGGGAACAGCGCGACAACGATCACGGCGGCGCCGGCGTAGATGCTCAGCCTGTTCTCGCGCGACCGCTCGGCGACCTTGTAGGTGACGAGGAAGACGCCGATCGCGCACAGCGCTCCGACGAACACCTCGCGCATCCCCGAGTAGTAGTACGAGCTCAGCGAGCTCCGGGGGAACGGGTTGCTGTCGAACAGAAGCCGGTCGCCGAACACGACCAGGAGCGGCACCGCGATCCCGAGAACGCCGACGGCGACCCGCATGATCAGGTACGAGCGGACGTAACGCTCGGTGTCCGGCGCCGTCTGGCGCGGGAGGACCGCGGCGTCCGGCCACAGGAGCTCGCGCATTGCCGTCTGCGACCGTAGTCGACCGAGGGCCGGGCTTCAAGGCGCGCGGCGAGGGCGGCGTTTAGGTCCGGCTAAACTTGGGCGCGATCGTGGCAGACGATCATCCCCCGAGTACCACCGCGAGGGTCGCGTGACCCTCGGGATCCTCCTCGCGCTCCTGCTCGTCGCCGCGAACGGCTTCTTCGTCGCGACCGAGTTCGCGATCACGCGCGTGCGTCCGACGCAGGTCAAGGAGCTCGAGGCGCAAGGGAAACCCGGAGCCGCCTCGTTGCGGCATGCGGTCGACCATCTCGACGCGTACCTCGCCGCGTGCCAGCTGGGGATCACGATCTCGAGCATCGGCCTCGGTGTCGTCGGGAAGCCCGCCTTCGAGGCGTTGCTGGAGCCTGTGGCCGAGCCGCTCGGTGACCTGACGGGCGTGGCGGCGTATGGGCTGGCGTTCGCGTTCGCGTTCGGGATCGTGACGCTTCTCCACGTCGTCCTCGGAGAGCTCGCGCCGAAGAGCCTCGCCATCGCGCGGAACACGAAGACGGCGCTGGCGGTTGCAGCGCCGATGCGGCTCTTCTACCTCAGCACGAAGCCGTTCGTCGATCTCTTCAACTGGATGGGCAACATGCTGCTCAAGCCGTTCGGGATCCCGAGGGCCAGCGAGGTCGGCCACGCCCCCCACAGCGAGGACGAGCTGCGCCTGCTGCTCCAGCAGAGCCTCGAGGAGGGGCTGATCGACCCGGACGAGCTCGAGTACGCCGACCGGATCTTCTCGTTCGGCGATCTCCGCGTCCGCCAGGTGATGCTGCCTCGACCCGCGATCAAGTTCGTGACGACGGAGCAGAGCGTCGCAGAGGCGGCCACGGTCGCCGCCGAGACGGGCCATACGAGGCTGCCCCTCTGCGAGCCGGACGTGGGCCTGGACGCGGCTCTCGGCGTGGTCAACTCGAAGGATCTCCTCGCCGTCCTGCTCGCCGGCAAGGAGGTCGAGCTCCGTGAGCTTGCACGGCCTCTGAAGCGGGTTGCCGAGTCGATCCTGATCGACGAGCTTCTCATCGAGCTCCGTCGCGAGCGGCAGCACATCGCGCTGGTCGTCGACGAGCACGGAACGACGATCGGGCTCATCACGCTCGAGGACGTCCTGGAGGAGATCGTCGGGGACATCGAGGACGAGTTCGACCCGCACGCGGCGAGCGTGATCGTCCACGAGGAGGACGGCATTCGCATGAAGGGTGAAGCGCCGCTCCACGTCGTCTCCGAGCAGCTGGGGATCGAATTCGAGGATCCCGACGAGGCGACGATCGGCGGGCACGTGATCGAGGCGCTCGGGCGGCTGCCCGCAGCGGGTGAGACGATCGAGCTCGACGGGCACCGGGTGGAGGTGCTGGCCGTCAACGAGACGCGCGTGCTGGAGCTCGTGTTCCGAACCCCGGGTTCCGAGTCCGAGTCGCAGTGAGGCCGGTCCCGCTCCTCGCCGCGGGGCTCGTCGTGGTCGTCGCCGTCGCGCTCCGCAGCCGGCTCGGGCGCGTCTCGACCCTTGCGGTGGTCGTCCTGGTCACCGCTCTCGCCGTTTACGGGGCCGGGCTGGTCGAGGTTCCCGACGCGGAGGACCCGGTCGCGCGCGTCGGCTCGGCGCTCGGAGCCTGGGCCTACGTGCTGGTCGGTGCGCTGGCGTTCCTCGAGGCGGCCGTCTTCGTCGGTCTCGTCGCTCCCGGCGAGTTCGCCGTCGTGTTCGGCGGCTTCCTGGCGGGCCGGGGAGACATCGACCTGCTCACGCTGATCGCAGTCGTGTGGTTCTCGGCGTTCGCCGGCGACCTGGCCGGCTACGGCTTCGGGCGAGTCGTCGGACGCCGCTGGGCGCTCCGCCACGGCCGCCGGTTCGGCGTCACACCGGCCCGGCTGGAATGGGCCGAGCGATACTTCGCCTCGCACGGCGGCAAGACGATCCTCGTCGGCAGGTTCGTGGGGATCATCCGCGCGCTCGCCCCCTTCATCGCAGGCACTTCGCGAATGTCGTTGCGCCGGTTCGCCCTGGTCGACGCGGTCGGAGCGGGACTGTGGGCGATCGCCTTCTCGGTGCTCGGATACATCTTCTGGCAGAGCTTCGACCGTGCGCTCGAGCTGGCGGGTCGCGGGAAGCTCGGGCTCGCGGCCGTGCTCGTCGTCGCTGCCGTCGCGGTCGTCGGCTACCGGCTGCTGCGAGAGCCGGAGAACCGGCGCCGGCTCGCCGCGCGGCTGCGCCAGGTTGCGCCCGGACGACCGCCCTGAACCCGCAGGCGGCGCTACGGTAGGTTCCGGCCGTGCTCCTCGGGCTCACGACCGACCAGAAGCTCGGGCTCGCCGGCACGGCGGCCCTCTTCATCGCCTTCGCGCTCGTCTCTGCGCTCCTGATCCCCCGGTACCGGCCCGACTTCCCGGGCCGCGGGGGTGTCGGGCTCTACGTCGTCGTGACCCTGCTCCTCACGGTCGGGATGCTCGGGGCGGTGGTCGTCTTCGCGAAGGAGGACGAGCCGGCCGAGGCGGCCGAGCACGGGGAGACGCTGCCGACGGAGACCGAGACGGAGACCGGCCCGCCGCCGGCGACGACCGCGGAGGAGCCGCCGGCCGGGGATCCGGAGGCCGGGCGGGAGCTCTTCGCCGCCAACGGGTGCGGCGCCTGCCACGCGCTCTCGGCGGCCGGGAGCACCGGCGCAGTCGGCCCGAACCTGGACGAGTCGCTCGCGGGCAAGGACGCGGAGTACGTCCGCCGGGCGATCGTCGACCCGAACGCCGACGTCGCGGAGGGCTACCAGCCGGGCGTCATGCCGGCGTTCGAGCAGCTCTCGGACGACCAGGTGAACGACCTGGTGGCGTTCCTCCTTCAGGGCTAGCCGACCCCGGTTTTCGCCCACGGCCCACCTGCCTTGTAGCGCACCCGCTCAGGGAGTAGGGTCGGGCCCGAGCACGTCGTCGGAGAAGGGGGGACCCCATGCGTTTCAGGGGCTTGCTGACAGCGTTGGTCGCGGCAGCGGCGCTCGTGTCCGGGATACCTGCGGCCGCTCATGTCGGCAGCGGCTCCGGGCCGCCCACTGCCGTCGGCACCGGCGGCGCCGCCGCGTCGGTGGAGAAGCTCGCGACGGAGGCGGCGATCGGGATCCTCCGGCAAGGTGGGAACGCCGTGGACGCGGCGGTCGCCTCGGCGGCCGTGCTGGGCGTCACCGAGCCGTTCTCCTGCGGAATCGGCGGCGGCGGCTTCATGGTCGTCCGCACCGCCGGCGGCCGGGTCACCACGATCGACGGACGGGAGAAGGCGCCCATGGCGATGCACCCGACGTCCTTCTGGGAGAACGGCCAGCCCTTGCCCTTCAACGACGCCCGCTTCAGCGGCCTCTCGGTCGGCGTGCCCGGCACGGTGGAGTCGTGGGCCGACGCGCTCGAGAAGTTCGGGACGATGTCGCTTGCGGAGGTCCTTGCGCCCGCGATTCACGTCGCGCGCCACGGCTACGTCATCGATCAGGTGTGGTTCGACCAGGTGAACGCGATCCGCGACTGGTTCGACGACATCCCGGCGAGCACGGCGCTCTTCCTCGATCCGGACGGGACGCCGCGAGACGTCGGGACCGTGTTCACGAACCCGGCGCTTGCGAAGACGTACGAGCGCATCGCGCATCTCGGCGCGAAGGGCTTCTACCGAGGCGCCGTCGCCGACGCGCTCGTCGAGACCGTGCGCAATCCGGTCGTCAGCCCGACCGCGAACCACGTCTGGCGTCCCGGCGTGATGAAGATGCGCGACCTGCACACCTACACCTCTCCGGAGCGGGTCCCGACCCACGTCAACTACCGCGGGCTCGACGTGTACTCGATGGGCCCACCCTCGAGCGGCGGCTCGACGGTCGGGGAGGCGCTGAACATCCTCGAGGGCTACGACCTCGGATCGATGACGCGCGAGGCGGCCCTGCACTACTACCTCGAGGCCTCGCGCTATTCCTTCGCCGACCGCAACGCGTTCCTCGCCGACCCGGAGTACTTCGACGTGCCCTTGACCGGCCTGCTCTCGAAGGAGTACGCGGCGACACGGCGGGCGCTGATCAAGGAGACCGCGGCGCCGGGCCCGGTTGCCCCGGGCGATCCGTACCCGTTCGAGGGCGGGGAGACGACGACGCACCTGACGACGTCGGACAAGTCCGGAAACGTCGTCTCGTACACCTTCACGATCGAGTCGACGGGCGGCGCGGGACTCGTCGTCCCGGGATGGGGGTTCCTGCTGAACAACGAGCTGACGGACTTCAACTTCGACTCGACGACGCATCCCAACCGCGTCGAGGCGGGCAAGCGGCCCCGGAGCTCGATGGCCCCGACGATCGTGACCAAGGGCGGCGAGCCGTTCCTCGCACTCGGGTCACCGGGCGGCGCGACGATCATCACCACCGTGCTGCAGATCCTGCTCGACCGCGTCGACCTCGGCATGACGCTCCCGCAGGCGATCGCCGACCCGCGGGCAAGCCAGCGCAACGCCGTGAGCACCGGCGCGGAACCGTCGTTCCTGGCGACGCCCGAGCGCATCGCACTCGAGGGTCGCGGTCACCGCTTCGTGAACGCAGGTGAGATCGGCGCCGCGACGGGCATCGAGTTCCTGGCGGGCGGTGGCGTGCTCGCCGCTGCGGAGCCTGTGCGTCGCGGGGGCGGAAGCGCCATGACGGAGCTGCCCTAGGTCCCTAGAAACAGCTGTCTAGTCGACCCAGGACACGTCCGACCAGGACGCGTCCGCCCACGACGCGTCCGCCCAGGACGCGTCGGCCCACGAGGCGTCCGACCACGCGACGTCGGCCCAGGAGACCGAGTCCCAGGACGCATCTGCCCACGAGGCGTCCGACCAGGACGCGGAGTCCCACGACGCGTCGCTCTTGACGGCGCTGTCCCAGGTGGCCGCGTCGAACACCGGGTGCGGCGCCCCGGCGGCGTCGTTGATCAGGAACCGGTTCAGCGCGCGGTTCGGGTTCGGCGGGTTCGGGACGCGCCGAGCCGCCGCCGCGTCGAGCACGCCGACGCCCAGCGAGCCTTCCAGGGCGGCGCCGGCCCGCCGCGCCGACACCATCAGCGCGCCCTTGACCTGGTCGGCAGTCCACTCCGGATGGGCGGCGAGCACGTATGCAGCGGCCGCCGAGACAATCGGCGCCGAGAACGACGTGCCGGAGAGCCGCATGTAGCCGGGGAGGACGCGCCTGTCCGGGCGCTCTGCAAGCAGCGTCGCCGTCCGCGGCACGGGGCCGACGAGCCGGCGGCCGGGTGCGCCGAGATCGGGCTTCCGGAACCCGTCGGGCGTCCGGCCGTGCGCCGACCACGGAGCGTTCGCGTCGTCCTCGGCACCGCGCTTCCGCCCGGGATCCGAGGCGCCGACGGTGATCACGAAGGGGTCGTTGGCGGGAGCGAACGGCACGCCGCTCGCGGCGCCGTCCTTCGCATAGTTCCCGGCGGAGGTCACGACGACGACCCCGGCGAACCACAGCCGCTCGACCGCGCGGTCGAGCGGGTCAGTGCGGAAGCTCGACGGCCGGGAGGAGTGGAGGGAGAGGTTCGCGACGCGGATCCCGTACCGGTCCTTGTTCTTGAGGATCCAGTCCGCGGCCGCGATCACGTCGCTCGTCATCGCCTTGCCGGTGTCGTCCATGACGTCGAGCGAGACGATTGGCGCGCCGGGCGCGCCGCCGTGGCGGCCGGCCGCGAGGCCCGCGACGAACGTGCCGTGGCCCCGCCCGTCGCCGCTCGCGTTCGGCTGGAGCTGGGTGAGCGAGATCTGCCCCACGACCCTGCCGCCGAACTCGCGTCTCGTCGACTCGATGCCCGAATCGACGAAGGCGATCGCGGGCAGGTCGCCGCGCGTGCGCCGGCGCGCATCCGCCAGGCCGGTGGCGTGGAGCCAGGAGGCTGCGCCGCGGAGCTCGTCGAGGCGATCACGCGCTTGCGCGGCCACCATCGGCGCGTCCCGCGTGATCGCGAGGACGTCGTCGTCGCGTGCCAGATCGAGGATCTGTTCGCCGGTCAGGCGAGCCGAGACGCCGGTGACCGACTGGAAGCGGCCCGTGAGCCGGTCGGCCGAGCTCGAGTTGTCGTCCAGGCGCTTCTCGACGTCCTCGGCCATCTCGGCCGTCGACGTGCCGTCGCTCGCCTGGACGATGACCGGGAAGAGCTCGCCCGGTCGCTCCTTGGCCGCCTCGAGCAGCGTCGCCTGGACGTACGCCGCCGACTCCTGGTGATCGGCGATCGCCGCGAGCGGAGCCGCAAGCGCGAGCACGCCCACGACGAGCGCGATGCCGCTGTTGATGCCTGTTCTCCTCGCCATCGAGATACCGCGCAGGCGGCGCGGGCCGCAGTGGTACGGACGCAGTTAACGCGGGTGAAAACGGCCGAGCATCCCCACGGCGGGGGATGCTCGGTTCACCCCGGCCGCGCCACTAGCGTGGCGCCGTCGTTCGCGGGTGAGGGATCAACCGAACGCCGGCGGGAAGCCGAGCCTCAAGAGCCAGCAACGAGACGATCGCCGCGACGCTGAGCGCGGCCGCCGCCAGGAGGGCCAGCGACGGCGAGACGGCCAGGAGTTGCGCGCCGAGCGTCGGCGAAAGCGCCAACCCCACCCACCACGTGAGACCGATCGCCGCCATGTACCGTCCACGGAGCTCCGGAGGAGCCAGGTCGGCGACGAGCGGCAGAAACGCCGTCGCGTGCAGACACTCACCCAGCCCGAAAGCGACCGCCGCCGCCACAAGACAGAGATAGGCGGCCGTCGGCGTGCCTCCTGGCGCCAGAACGGCGAGGACGCAGGCGCCGACCCACGCGCCCGCACCGAGCGCCAGTGCCCCGACGCGACTACGACCCTCGGCCCATTTGACGATCGGCACCTGGGCCAGGACGACCGTGGCGGCGTTGGCCAGAAACAGCAGACCGATCAAGCCCGGCGCGAGCCCTAGTTCCTCGGCATAGGGCGGCACGAGCCACGCCAGAACGCCCCAGCCGACGGCAATGAGCACGATGTTGGTCAGGGCGAAGTGGACGAACGCCCGGTCGCGAAGCAAGCGGCGATAGCCGCCGACGACTCGGGCGGCCGGCACGTCCTCCCGGACCGTCGCGACCAGGATCGCGACGTAGACGACGTACGTCGCGGCATTGGCCAGGAACAGCGCCATGAACCCCTTCAGCCCGAAACCCGCGACGAGACCCCCGAGAGCACCGCCCAGACCGATGCCGACGTTGACCGCGACCCGTGACACCGCGCTGGCGCGGTGGAGAAGCTCGCGCGGCGCGAGCGCGGTCATGAGCGCGGACTGACTCGGCGAGAGCGCGCCGTTGCCCGCCCCAGCGAGCGCGGCGGCGGCCAGGGCCGTCGGCGGCGACTCGGCAAACGCCAGGCCGGCGTAGCCGGCCGCGAGGAAGAGGCCCGCGGCGGCGACGGTCGCGCGAGCTCCGATCCGATCGATCACTGCGCCGGCAATCGGAGCGGTGACAACGGCGACGCCCGTGAGGGTGCCGACGACCAGACCGGCAATGCCGAGGCTGAAGCCCCGCCCGTCGTGGAGGTAGATGACCTCGAAGGGGAGAACCGCTCCGTAACCGAGCATGTTCAGGAAGATCCCGAGCTCGACGACCCACAGCTGACGCGAGAGGCCGAAGCTCAGCTGCCGGACGTCCTAGGCGGCATAGGTCGCGGTGGCGCTTCGCAAGGTCGCGTCGAGCGCAGCGGCCAACTCCTCGGCCTCGTTCGGCTGAAGGTCGGTGGTCGTGATGCGGATCCCCGGCGGCGTGTCGAAGCGGTAGCGCTCGCCGGGGCTCACGGCCCAGCCACGCTCGACGAGCAGCTGCACGGTCGCCACCTCTTCGGCGAGCGGAACCCACACGCCGAGGCCGGAGCCGCCGTACGCGGTGATTCCGTAGCCGGCGAGCGCCTCCACGAGCGCCGTCCGACGTTCGGCGTAGACACGCTCGGCACGCGAGAGCAGCTTCTTCGTCGCGGCGCTCGCCCAGACGTATGCGACCGTCTGCTGGAGAATGTGGCTCACCCACCCGGCTCCGAGCAGCAGTCGCCCTTCGACGCGGCTGATCGTCAGCGAATCGCCGGCCATGGGCGCAACGCGCAGATCGGGGCCGAGCACCTTCGAGAGCGAGCGGATCACCGCCCAACGTGCATTCACGCCGTGGAGCCCGAAATACGGCGCGCCGGCCACGGGAGCGACGTAGTCGTCCTCGACGACGAGGACATCGGGATGCCGGCCGAGCACTTCGCGCACGAGGCGTGACCGTTCGGCATCAACGGCCGCGCCTGTCGGATTCTGCCCGCGCGGGGTCGCGATGAGTGCCTGTGCCCCGCGCTGGAGCGCGCGCTCGAGTGCGTCCGGGACCAGCCCGCGGAGGTCGACCGGGACGGGCTCGGGTTCGAGCCCGAGGGCAAAGAGCAGGTCCGTGATCCGCGGCCAGCTCGGGTCCTCGACGACGACGCGATCGCCGGGTCTGAGCTGCGTCTGCAAGACGCGTTCGATGCCGTCGAGCGCGCCGCCGACAACGGCGATGTCGCCGTCGATCCCGTCGGCGGCAAAGTCGGCCTGAGCGAGCTCGACGAGCCGTGCGAGCTTGATCGGCCCGCCGTAGAGCTTGTGCTCCGGATTGAGACGGGCGAACGCCGGTCCGAGCGGCGGCAGCAGGGCCGGGTCGGGGTTTCCGCCGGCGAGGTCGCGCGTGTTCGGCGGAAAGGGTCGCCCGCCCGGCACTCGCAGAGGCGGCTGGATCGCGACGACGGTGCCGCGGCGGCGATTCGCGCTCACGAGACCGCGTTGCTTGAGCGTGCGGTAGGCAGCGGCGACCGTGGCCGGGCTCACCTCGAGCTCGGCCGCCAGGTCGCGAACCGCCGGGAGGCGAGCGGCCGGCGCGAGCAGTCCCTCGGCGATCGCAGACTCGATCTTCGAGGCGATCGTCGCGGCGCCCGAACCGCGATCGATGTCGTGTGCTAGAAGAAAAGTAATACTGTTCTATAACATAACTGGGCGGATCGAGCCAGCGCGTCGGCGAGCGTGATCTCGGCTCCGAAACCGCGAGGGAGGGCGAGCTCGCCAACGGCAGGCGCCGGCCGTTGGCGAAACTCGCGCAGCGGAGAGGGCGGGATTTGAACCCGCGACGGACCTTTCAGCCCGTACGCGATTTCCAGTCGCGCTCCTTAGACCGCTCGGACACCTCTCCGCGGTAAGACAGGGTAGGCGAGCGGACACGACGGAGGGGGAGGGATTTGAACCCTCGAGAGGCTTGCACCTCTAACGGTTTTCGAGACCGCCCCGTTCGACCGCTCCGGCACCCCTCCTAGCGGCACAGACTAGCGCCGACTTCTCACGTCGCTGGGGTCAGGCCGCCGCGGAGCCGGGCTACGCCCGGCGGGAGCGGCAGCCGGCCAGCGGCGTGAGCGGAGAAGGAGGGATTCGAACCCTCGAGGCAGGGATTTCCCCACCTAACGCCTTAGCAGGGCGCCGCCTTCAGCCACTCGGCCACTTCTCCGTAGGGCGCAGGATAGCCGCGGTCTCGGCGAATCCGTCCCCAGAAACGCGGAAACCCGCCTCGAGGGGATCGAAAGCGGGCCGCCGCAAGTGCCGGGGTATGTGAGGGGGGAGCCGGCTTTCGAGATATTGCAGGACCCGGCCACACGGGCATGCCCCGGAAGGGTGAAATACGGGGATGGCGTCACCGTTCGTGGAGCTCGAAGTCGGCGGTCGCACCGTCAAGGTCACGAACCCCGACAAGGTCTTCTACCGCAAGCTGAAGGCGACCAAGCTCGACCACGTCGAGTACTACGTCTCCGTGGGCGAGGGGATCGTCCGCGCGCTCTACGAGCGGCCGACCCAGCTGAAGCGCCACCCGGACGGCGCGGAGGGCGAGGCGATCTACCAGAAGCGCGTCCCGGAGAAGCGGCCAGACTGGATCGAGACGGCGCGCGTCACCTTCCCGTCGGGCCGCCACGCCGACGAGCTGTGCGTGACCGAGGTCGCCCACGTCGCGTGGGCGGCGAACCTCGCCACGATCGACTTCCATCCCTGGCCCTCGCGCCGGGCGCACGTCGACAACCCCGACGAGCTGCGCATCGACGTCGATCCCCAGCCGGGGACGACGTTCAAGGACGCGAAGAGGGTCGCGCTCATCGTGCGGGAGGTGCTCGACGAGCTCGGCTTCGTCGGCTGGCCGAAGACCTCCGGCAACCGCGGGATCCACATCGCCTGCCGGATCGAGCCGAACTGGACCTTCCCGGAGGTGCGCCGCTGCGCGCTCGCGTTCGCCCGCGAGGTGGAGCGGCGGATGCCGAAGAAGGTCACGACGGCGTGGTGGAAGGAGGAGCGCGGCCGCCGCGTCTTCATCGACTACAACCAGAACGCCCGCGACCGGACGATCGCGTCCGCGTACTCGGTGCGCGCGCGGCCCGACGCGACCGTCTCCGCGCCGGTCACGTGGGAGGAGCTCCCCGACGTCGAGACCGAGGACTTCGACCTCCGCACGATGCCGAAGCGGTTCGCGAAGCTCGGCGACGTCCAGGCCGGCATCGACGACGCCGTCTGCGACCTCCGCAAGCTGTTCGAGTGGGTCGAGCGGGACGAGCAGGAGGGGATCGGCGAGGCGCCCTACCCGCCACAGTTCCCGAAGATGCCGGGCGAGCCGAAGCGCGTCCAGCCGTCGCGCGCCAAGAAGCCGAGCAAGTAACACTGTGTTACTTGCCTTGCGAGGCCGCTTTCCGAGCGGCCCCAAGGGGCTTGTAACACTGTGTTACTTGGCAGCGAGGAGCGACTCGAACGTCGGGTCCTTCGGGCTCCGCGGCGGGCGCAGCTCGCGCCACGTGCAGTCCTTTGGCTTCTTGTCGTCGCGGAAGCGGATGAAGCGGGTGCCGTGGCGGAAGCGGTTGCCCTGCACCTTGTCGTACCGCACCTCCGCGACGAGCTTCGGCTTGACAGCCTGTTCCTCGAGGTCGCCGGTGCCCCAGCGGTTCGGCTCCGAGAAACGGCGGTCCGACTCCTTGTCGATCAATGGGAGCACCTGCTCGGCGATCCGGTCGTGCTTCGACGCGGCGACCGCTGCGGAGCCGACGTAGTCAAGCCCACCGTCGTCCCGGTAGAGGCCCAGGAGGAGCGTCGCGATCTTCTCCGGCTTGTTCTTCCACCGGATGCCGACGATCACCGCATCCGCCGTCTTGTACGGCTTCACCTTCGTGACCGCTTCGCGGGATCCGGGCCGGTACGGCTCGTCGAGCCGCTTCGCGATCACGCCGTCGAGACCGGCTGCCTCGAAGGTGTCGAGCCATTCGCGCGCCGCGTCCGGGTCCTGCGTGCACGGTGAGAGGCGAAAGCTCGTCGCCAGCTTCTCGAGCTCCTTGCGGCGCTTCTTCAGCGGGAGCTCGTGCACCGGCTTGCCCTTCCAGAGCAGGACGTCGAAGGCGATGAACTCGGCGGGAATCTCCTTCGCGAGCCGGTTGACGCGGCTCTCCGCCGGATGGAGCCGCATCTGCATCGAGTCGAAGTCGAGGACGCCTTCCCTCGCGATCACGATCTCGCCGTCGAGCGCGGAGTGGGGAGGGAGCCGCTCGCCGAGCTCGCGCAGCTCGGGGAAGTAGCGCAGTAGGGGCCGCTCCTTGCGCGACCAGAGCGCGAGCTCGCCGCCGTCGTTCTCCAGGATCCCGCGGAAGCCGTCCCACTTGGGCTCGTACTGCCAGCCGTCGCCCTCCGGGAGCTCGGAGACGAGCTCGGCCTCCATCGGGGGAAAGGGGACGTTCGGGCCGGGCATCCGAGCAAGGCTAGCCAGCCGGCTAGTTGATTTCCTCACCTTCTCGTCGCTCGGGCAGGGTCAGGAAGAGCCGGATCATCAGCCAGAGCAGACGGCCGGGAGCTCGCCTGCCGCGCGGCACGAGGGTGAACGTCCGGGTTAGCCGCGGCCGCCGCCGCTAGAGCCGACCCCAAACTAAGCTGGCCCGATGCGCCGGGTCGTGATCACGGGCATGGGAACCGTCAGTCCGCTCGGGCTCGACACCCCCACCACCTGGGAGGCCGCGCTCGCGGGGAAGAGCGGCATCGACTTCATCAAGTCGTTCGACGCGAGCGAGTTTCCCGTCCGTGTCGCTGCGGAGGTCAAGGGCTTCGAGCCGCCCGATGTGGTCTCCCCGAAGGAGGCGAGACGGCTCGAACGGAACGTCCTCCTCGCGGTTGAGGCGGGGAGGCAGGCGCTCGACGACGCCGGCCTCGACTCCCACTACCAGCCGAACCGGGTCGGAATCGCCTTCGGCTCCGCGATCGGCGGGTTCCTCGGGATCATGGAGCAGCACGAGGTTCTCAAGGAGCGGGGACCGACGCGGGTCTCGCCGCACTTCCTGCCCAGCGTGCTCGTGGACTCGGCGAGCGGCCAGCTCGCCATCTCGCTCGGATTGAAGGGCCCGAACTACGCGCCGGTCTCCGCCTGCGCGACCGGCTCGCATGCGGTGGGCGAGGCCGCCGAGATCATCCGGCGAGGCGACGCCGACGCGATGCTCGCCGGCGGCACCGAGGCCTGCATGCACCCGCTGATCCTGGCCGGCTTCTGCGCGATGCGCGGCCTCGCCGCCGAGGAGGAGTATCCGCCGCGCGCGTCCCGGCCGTTCGACGCCACCCGCGCCGGGTTCGTGATCGGCGAGGGCGCCGGCGCGCTGGTGCTCGAGGAGCTCGAGGCGGCCCAGGCCCGCGGCGCCCCGATCTACGCCGAGGTGCTCGCGTACGGGACGTCGAACGACGGGTACCACATGGCCGCGCCGGAGCCGGAGGCGATCGGGGTCGCCGACATGATGCGGGCGGCGATCGACCGGGCCGGGGTCGAGCCGGAGCAGGTCGGCTACATCAACGCGCACGGAACTTCGACGCCGCTCGGCGACGCTGCGGAAACCAAGGCGATCAAGGACGTCTTCGGCGACCACGCCTACGAGCTGGCCATCTCCTCGACGAAGTCGATGATGGGCCATTGCTTCGGAGCGGCCGGCGCGATCGAGGCGCAGATGGCCGCGCTCGCCGTCCACCACGGCAAGCTGCCGCCCACGATCAACTACGAGAACCCCGACCCGGTCTGCGACCTCGACTACGTCCCGAACGAGGCGCGGGACGCGGACGTCGAGGTCGCGCTCTCGAACGCGATGGGCCTCGGCGGGCACAACGCCTGCGTCCTGATCGGGAGGGTCGAATGAGCTACATCGTCGACGAGGACGTCGAGCGGTACGCGGTCGAGCACTCGACGCCCGACCCCGACTTCTTCCGCCGCCTCGAGGAGGAGACCCGCGCGACGACGACGTTGCCGCAGATGATGGTCGGGCCGCTCGAGGGCCAGTTCCTCGGGTGGCTCGTGTGGTTCTCGAAAGCCCGGCGGGTGCTCGAGATCGGCACCTTCACCGGCTACTCCTCGATCTCGATGGCCCTCCAGCTTCCGGACGGCGGCCGGATCACCAGCCTCGACGTGAACGAGGAGACGACCGCGGTGGCGCGCCGCTACGCCGAGGAAGCGGGCGTAGCAGACCGGATCGACTACCGCGTCGGCCCGGCGCTCGAAGAGCTCGGGCGGCTGGACGGCCCGTGGGACCTGGTCTTTATCGACGCCGACAAGGAGAACTACGTCAACTACTACGAGGCCGTTCTGCCGGAGCTGGCCGACGACGGCTTCATCGTCGCCGACAACGTCCTCTGGTCGGGTCGCGTCGTCGAGGAGGGCGGCG
>DASVEW010000087.1:0-27880 GCA_036380355.1 Gaiellaceae bacterium
ACGCCGCCGAGGTGGTGGCGGTGTCCTCGGCCGAGAAGCTCGGATCGGCGGGCCCCTACGTGGTCGCGCCGCTGGACGAGCTGACGCACCTCGTCACCGAGCGCTCGGTACCGGGGGGCAAGCTCGCGCAGTACCGGGAGCTCGGCATCGAAGTGGTGCTCGCCTGATGCGCTCCACGAGGGCCGCCATCACGCTCGTCTTCCTCGCCGACGGCCTCCTCATCGGTTCCTGGGCGGCCAGGATTCCGGCGGTTCAACGCCAGAACGAGCTCACGAGCGGAGAGCTCGGGCTCGCGCTGTTCGCCATGTCTCTCGGCGCGCTCCTCGCCATGCCGGCCGCCGGCCGGCTGTCCGAGCGAATCGGCAGCCGGTCGGTCACGATCGCTGCGCTGCTCGCGGGAGGCGCCGCGCTCTTCCTCACCTCGGTCGCCGGCGGCCTGGGCGGGCTCAGCGCCGCGCTCTTCCTGTTCGGAGCCGGGTTCGGCGCGGTCAACGTGGCCGCAAATGCGCAGGGACTTGCCCTCGAGCGGCTCGGCCTGCGCTCGATTCTCTCGTCGTTCCATGCGGCCTTCAGCTTCGGCGGCCTTGCCGGCGCCGGCCTCGGCGCGCTCGCCGCCGCAGGCGGCATCGACCCGGTGGAGCACTTCGGCGCCACGGCCCTCGCGATCGGCCTGGCCGCGCTGATCGCGGGATCCCGGCTGCTCCCGCCGGATGCCGACGATCGGGAGCCGACGCCGATCCTTGCGCGGCCGCAGCGGGCACTGATCCTCGTCGGCGCCGCGGCGTTCTTCACGCTCCTTGCCGAGGGCGCGGCCGCCGACTGGAGCGCGGTGTACCTGTCCGACTCGCTCGGCGCCGGCGCGGCCGTCGCGGCGCTCGGCTACACGCTCTTCTCGCTTGCCATGGCCGCAAGCCGCGTCTTCGGCGATCGCCTGAACGGCCTTCTCGGCCCGGTCGCGCTCGCCCGCGGCGGCGGGCTGCTGGCCGCATCCGCGCTCGCTCTGGCCCTCCTGAGTGGGTCGACGGCTACCGCACTCGTCGGGTTCGCGGCCATGGGCGCAGGGCTCGGCGTCGTCGTGCCCGTGCTGTTCCGCGCGGCCGGATCGACTCCCGGCATTTCTGCCGGCGCCGGCGTTGCGGTCGTGTCGACGATCGGCTGGATGGGATTCCTGGCCGGCCCGCCGGCGATCGGCGTCACGGCCGACGCGGTCGGCCTACGCGGTGCTCTCGCCATCGTCGTCGTCGCAACGCTGGGGCTTGCCGTCCTCGCCGGGAGCGCGAGCCCCAGGCGCGGCCGCGAGTTCCGCGGCCTGCTGTTCGAGCCCGGCGCCGTCCTGTCAGACATGGACGGCGTCCTCGTCGACTCGTGGACGGCGATCGAGCGGACGTGGAGGAGATTCGCGCAGCGCCACGGTCTGGATCCCGAGGTCGTCCTCGCCGCGAGCCACGGCCGGCCGACGATCGACGTGATCCGCGACGTCGCGCCGCATCTGGATGCGGATGCCGAGGCCGCCGCAATCGACCGGGAGCAGATCCACGACGTGGACGGGCTCCGCGCGCTGCCGGGGGCGCGCGAGCTCGTGGACTCGGTGCCGGCTGGGAGGTTCGCGATCGTCACGTCTGCGTCGCGACGGCTGGCGGAGTCCCGGCTACGGGCTGCCGGGCTTCCGGTGCCGGACGTTCTCGTGACGGCGGACGAGGTCGAGAACGGCAAGCCCGACCCCGCCGGGTACCTCCGCGCTGCGAGCCTTCTCGGCGTCGATCCGGCTCACAGCATCGTGCTCGAGGATGCGCCGGCCGGAGTCGAGGCGGGCGTCGCCGCCGGGATGACGGTGGTCGGCGTGCTGACGACGAACTCCGAGTCGGCCCTCCGGAGCGCTCACAGCCGAGTCCCGGATCTCGCGGCCCTGCTGCCGGAGAGGAGCGCGGCCTCGGTCCTTCGGGATCGAAGACTCGGCGCCGCGACCGGGCGCCCGGCGCAGGCCGCTTGCGACGCCTGAGCCTCTGGGGCGCGCCCCGGGATGACTATCCTCGACGCCGTGGAGGCCCTACGGATTCACCATCTGGGAGTCGCCGTCGAGGACCTCGACGAGGCGGTCGGGACCTACGAGCGCCTGTTCGGCGGCCGGCTCGAGCACCGGGGGACGCTCGAGGATCAGGGCGTCGAAGCCGTGTCCATGCGCGTCGGCGACAGCCGCGTCGAGCTGATGAGCTCCCTCGGCGAGGAGACGCCTGTCGGCAAGTTCCTCGCCAACCGGGGGCCCGGCATGCATCACGTCGCCTACGAAGTCGAGGACCTCCCGGCGGCGCTGCGCGACCTCTCCGACCAGGGTGCCGAGCTCATCGACGAGGAGCCGCGCTCGGGCCTCTTCGGCCTCCAGGTCGCGTTCGTCCATCCCGACGCCGTTCACGGCGTCCTTGCAGAATTGGTGACCGAATGAACATCGAGGACAACGTCCGCATCGAGATCGGCTTCGACGGCACGCAGATCATGAGCGCGCTCGTCACGCCCGAGACGGCCGACCGGCTCGAGGAAGCGCTGAAGTCCGGGAGCAACGGGTCGGTCGTCCTCGATGCCGAGGACGGCCGCTACACGGTGCCCCTCGCGCGTGTGGTCTACCTCAAGCGCTTCGCGCGCGAAGGCCGCCTGGGCTTCGGAAACGTTTAGCCCGGGAGGCCCCCCGGGCATTCCTCTTGGGGGTGGGCGACGATGTCGTCACCAGTCAATCGGGCAGGCGCGCGGCAGACGAGAACGGTCGGATACGCGGCCTGGTCGAGCGTGCCCAGCGCGGCGACCGCTCGGCGCTGGAAGACCTGTACCTGATCCACTTCGACCGGATCTACAGCTACCTCCACATGAGCGTCGGCAGCCGGCACGACGCCGAGGACCTGACGACGCAGACGTTCGTGAAGATGCTGGAGTCGATCGGGCGCTTCCGCTGGCGGTCGGCACCTTTCTCGGCCTGGCTGTTCCGCATCGCGCACAACCTCGCGATGGACCACTTCCGGGCGCGCCGCCGCTGGCAGCCGGAGGAGGAGGTCCCGGAAGCCGCCGGGTCCGAGGAGACGTCGGCGGAGGAGCAGGCGCTCGCCTCGCTCGGCGACGCCAGCCTGATGGCTCTGATCGCGCGCCTGTCCCCCGAGCAGCGCCAGGTGCTCACGCTGAAGTTCGTCTTCCGCTTCTCGAACGGCGAGGCAGCGACGATCCTCGGGAAGACCGAGGGCGCGGTGAAGTCGCTCCAGCACCGCGCGCTGAGCTCGCTGCAAAAGCACGTCACGCGCTAGAACCTCTACATGACGCTGGACGTGGGGATCGTCGGCCCGCCGGGGTCCGGCAAGACGACGCTGTTCACCGCTATGACCGGCGTGCGGCCCGAGGGCTACGGGACGCCGCACGTCGGCGTGGCGCCCATCGCGGACGAGCGGCTGCAACAGGTCGCCGCGGTGGTGGGCTCCGCGAAGCAGACGCCGGCGACGATCCGGCTGATCGACGTTCCGGGGACGGCGGCGGCGCAGCTCGGCGGGGTCCGGCGTGCGGACGCCCTGCTCGCCGTGGTGCGCGACTCCGGGGAGCTGCCGTCGCTCGAGCTCGAGCTGCTCGTTGCCGACCGCGACCACGTCGAGCGCCGCCTGGAGCGGGTTCGGAAGGACGCGAAGTCCGGCGACCCGAGCCTCCGGGCGGAGGTCGAGCTTCTCGAGCGCCTGATCGCCCACATCGACGACGAGCGTCAGCTGCGGGACTGGCCCGGCGAGCTGCCCCCGGAGCTCGAGCCGCTGACGACCTTGCCGCTGATCCCGATCGTGAACGGCCCGGAGGGCACGGACCTGGCACTCGAGGCCGAGCTGCGCGACCTTCCTCCGGAGGAGGCGGCGCAGTTCCGGGACGGGGCGCCGTCGGCGCTCGAGGACGTCGTCCGCCGCCTCGCGGCGGCTCTCGACCTCGTCACCTTCTTCACGGCGAACGAGAACGAGGCGCACGCGTGGACGCTGAGGCGCGGGCAGACCGCGCTCGACGCGGCGGCGTCCATCCACTCGGACATGGCGCGCGGCTTCATCCGCTGCGAGGTGGTCCCGTGGGACGCTCTCGTCGAGTCCGGCTCACACGCCGAAGCAGCGCGGCGCGGGCTGCAACGCCTCGAGGGAAAGGGGTACGTTGTCGCGGACGGCGACGTCCTCAACATCCGCTTCAACGTCTGAACAGTAAGCCCGCTTAACGCAACGTCAATGGACCCTGAACCTATATTGATTCGCCGATGAGCAGCTTCGAGCCCGAGCGGCGGCGGGACGACGAGCGGCTGCAACGCGCCGTGAATGTCGCGAACAGGCTGCTCGAGAACGTCGACAAAGTGGTACGCGGCAAGCACGAGGAGATCAGGCTCGTCCTCGCCGCGCTCGCCTGCCGGGGACACGTCCTCCTGGAGGACGTCCCGGGGACGGCGAAGACGGTGCTCGCCCGCGCCCTTGCGCAGAGCATCGAGGGGGCGACGCCGTCGCGGATCCAGTGCACGCCCGACCTCCAGCCGACGGACGTCACCGGCCTCTCGGTCTACAACCAGCGCGAGCGGGACTTCGAGTTCCGCCCCGGGCCGATCTTCGCGAACGTCGTCCTCGTCGACGAGATCAACCGCGCGATGCCGAAGACGCAGTCGTCGCTGCTCGAGGCCATGGCCGAGACGCAGGTGACCGTCGACGGCGTCACGCGCGAGCTGCCCCAGCCGTTTCTCGTTCTCGCCACCCAGAACCCCATCGAGCTCGAGGGAACCTTCCCGCTGCCCGAGGCCCAGCTCGACCGGTTCTTCCTCAAGACGGCGCTCGGCTATCCGGAGACGGATCAGGAGCTGCAGATCGTCCGCGACCAGCGGCACGGCCATCCGCTCGGGGACCTCGGGCCGGTGGTCTCGCTCGAAGAGGTCGCGGAGCTTCACCACGTGAGCGAAGAGGTCTACGTCGACGAGCTGCTGCAGCGCTGGATGATCGAGCTCGTGCGGTCGACCCGGGAGCTCGAGACCGTCGCGATCGGCGCGTCGGTGCGCGGCAGCCTCGCGCTCGAGCGCGCGGCTCGCGCCTGGGCGCTGCTCCACGACCGGGACTACGTCGTCCCCGAGGACGTCGAGGAGCTCTTCCTGCCGGTCATCGGGCACCGGATCCTCTTCACGCCGACCTTCCTCGTCGAGATCCGGAAGCACGGCCGCAAGCAGGCGTCCGCCCGGTTCGTCGAGCAGTGCTTCGAGGTGGCCCCGCGGCCCGAGGCCGCACTCAGCGGCGAGGTCCTTCCGATCGCCGGTGAGCGAGGCGACTGATCTCACCTTCCCGCTCGTCCCGCGCCGGCGGCTGATCGGCCTTGCCTTCGGCGCCGTGCACAGCGTGCGGCGCGGAACCGGCTCCGACGTCGCGAGCTCGCGTCCGTACCAGCCGGGGGACGACGTCGACACGATCGACTGGGCCGCCTCCGCCCGGCTCTCCTCCGCCCGCGGCAGCGACGAGTTCGTCGTCCGGGAGCGCTACGCAGAGGAGGCGCCGCGGGTCGTGATCGTCGCCGACCGCCGGCCGGCCATGAGCCTCTACCCGGCCGACATGCCCTGGCTGTCGAAGCCCGACGCGATGGTCGCCGCGGGCATGCTGATCGCCGACAGCGCGGCCAAGGCGCGCGGGCTGATCGGCTACCTGGACTACGCGAGCGCGCAGGCCGCGAACGGCGAGGAGGGCGTGGAGGTGCCGTTCTGGCGGCCTCCGCACGCGCAGGCCGACTTCTGGCGCGTGAAGGAGTCGCATCTTCACTACCCGCTCTACGGCGCGCCGGAGGACACGCTGGAGCTGGCGTTCGCCCACCTGGCGCCGATGCGCCGCTCGCTGCCGGCGGGCACGTTCGTCTTCGTCCTCTCCGACTTCCTCTCGCCTCCCAGCGAGGCGGCCTGGGCGTGGATCGTCGAGTTGCCCTGGGAGCTGGTTCCCGTCGTCATCCAGGACCCGGTCTGGGAGCAGAGCTTCCCGGACGTCTCGTCAGTCGTCGTGCCGCTCGTCGATCCGCCCACCGGCAAGCTGAAGCTCGTCCGCCTGAGCCGGCGGGAGGCTCGCGACCGGCGCCAGGCGAACGAGGCGCGCCTGGCCGAGACGCTCACCTTCCTCGAAGGGCTGGGGCTCGACCCTGTGCTCGTCTCCACGAGCGATCCGGAGGAGATCTACACGCGCTTCCTCGAATGGGCCGCGCTCCGGCAGGAGGGGGTGCGGGACTCGTGGTGACCGCGCGGAGGCTCTTCGCCGCCGGTGCGGTCGCGGCCGTCGTGCTCGCCGGGCTCGTCGGTTTCGTCGCCTGGAGGGCGTGGGACGGCGGCGGCGGGCCGGGCGTCGGCGACGAGCCGATCGTCGGCAGCGCCTTCCTCGAGCCGGAGCAGCATCTCTTCGGCGACGCGGTGCGGGCCCGGGTCGAGGTGATCGTGGACGCCGACCGGATCGACCCGGACAGCGTCGAGGTCGGCGCCAACTTCGAGCCCTACCGGGAGCTCCGTCCCGTCGAGCGAACCAGGAGCGACAGCGGCTCGACCACCCGGCTTCGGTACGACTATCTCGTCGGCTGCCTGACCGCCGCCTGCCTCCCCAAGGGCTCGGGCCGGGTCGAGCTCGGCGGTGTCGCCGTCAACTACACGCGCCGGAGGTCCCCCGTCGCCGACGCGGCGACGATCTCGTGGGTGCCGATCCGGGCGGCCGGCAGGATCGACCCGAACGAGCTCGAGCAAGCCGCCCTCCGCTCGGACCTGAGGAACCTGCCGCCGGCCTCCTACAGCGTCTCGCCGCGGGCGGTCGAGCTGGTCGCGCTCGTGCTGGCCGTGCTGTTCGCCTTCGGCGCAGCGATCCTCGTCCTGAGGCTCCTGCCGCTCGACCGGCTGGCCGCGCGGCTCGGAGCACGGTTCGTCGACAAGCGCTCCTCGCTGGAGCAGGCGCTCGCACTCGTCCGCGACTCGTCGGCGTCCGGCTCGACGGAGGAGGGACGCCGAGCGCTGGAACGACTGGCCGTCGAGCTCCGCCGGTCGAGCAACCCGGCGCTGGCCGAGGCTGCGAGCCGTCTCGCCTGGTCCCAGGACCAGCCGCGGCCGACCGGGGTCGGCTCGCTGTCCGAGGACGTGGAGCGCGTGATCTCGGAGAACGGGCGCTGATGCGGAAGCAGGGCATCCCGCTCTTCGACGTCCGGAACCTGACGGAGCCGGTGCGACGCACTGCCGTGGTGAGGTGGGCGCTCGCCGCGGCGCTCGTCGGCACGCTGCTGTTCGCGGCCTGGCTCTCACGGGATCCCGGTGCCTCCGCCGTCCGCATCGCGCAGGGGGGGCGCAGCGGCGTCGTCGTCCTCGACATGTCGGCGAGCATCGGCAGCGCGCGCAGCCGGCTCACCGAGCCGTTCCAGTACCTCGCGGACACGAACCAGGACTTCGGCCTCGTCCTCTTCTCGAGCGTCGCCTACGAGGCGATGCCGCCCGGCACGGCCGCGCCCGAGCTTCGGGGGTTCCTACGGGCGCTGGCGCCGTTCCCGAACGTCTGCATCGAACCAGAGCGCACTCCCTGCCCCTCGGGCCAGCGGCGCGTCGATCCCGAGTCGGCCGAGGCGGAACGGATCCGCGGCGCGCGGGTCACGCCCTGGTCGGAGAACTTCCGCGGCGGGACGAAGATCTCGACGGGCCTCCAGCTCGCGCGCCACATGCTCGTCCGCCACGGGCAGGAGGAGCGCGGCGCGCTGCTGATCAGCGACCTCGACGACTCGCTCCTCGACATCCCGGCACTCACTCGCGAGCTGATCACGTACAAGCAGGAGGGCATCCCCCTGCACCTCGTGGCCATGGCGCCGTTCGACGAGGACCGCTTCTTCTTCGAGCGGCTGGTGGGGAAGGAGGCGTTCGTCGACCGGGCGAACCTGGCGCCGCCGCGGCTCGTCGACGAGCGGCGGCGCGCGGAGCGCGCGGGAGTTCCCGCCGGCCTGGCCGGGCTGGCGCTGCTCCTGCTGATGCTCCTCGCCGCCAACGAGCACTTCTGCGGCCGCCTCGCGTGGCGCCCCGTACGGCCGAAGGAGGACGGGGAGTGAGGCGCGCCCGGCCTGTCGTCCGGAAGGCGCTGCCGATCGCCGTCCTCGTCGTGCTCGCAACGCTGGCCGCGCTGGTCGCCCGCGACGCGGCGGCGATCCAGCGCGGGTTCGAGGGCAGCGACCTCGCCTTCAAGGCGCAGCCTGCGGCGGAGAGGCTCTGGCAGATCGACACCCGCCTGCCGTACGCAAAGAAGGTGCTCGGCGTCGAGGACGACCTGCTCTACCGCCGCGCGCTGCGCGCATTCGCCGTGGACGCGCGCCGTGCGGACAACCCGTACGACTTCGACCGGCCGGCGTTCCGGGCAGAGGCGCAGGCGACCCTCGGATCGGCCGAGCGGTCCTCCGATCTCACGCCGGCCCTCCGCTCCAAGGCGGCCAGCCTGCAGGGGGTCCTGACCTTCGACGAGGCGACTGCGGACCCCGTCAACGGCCCCGCCCTGATCCGCCGGGCGCTCGGGGACTTCGAGCGCGCGGTGCGGATCGACCCGGCGAACGAGGAGGCGAAGTACAACCTCGAGTTCCTCCTCCGCGTGCTCGACCCCAGCGCGATCCGGCTGAGGATTCGCGAGAACATCCCGGCGTACCGACCCGGCCGCAGCGCACCGGGAGGCGCGCCGCCGCGCCGCGGCCACGGCTACTGAGTGGACGTCTCGTTCCTGACGCCGATCGCCGGGCTGGTGACGCTCGCGGCCATCGTCCCCCTCGTCGCCTTCGTCCGGAGCGAGCACCGGGCCGCGCGGGTGCGGGAGGCGCTCCGGCTGTCGCCACCGGGCGGCTCCCAGCGGAACACGGTCGCCGCGATCGTCGTCCTGGCCGTGCTCGTCGGGATCGGCGCGGCGCAGCCGGTGCTCGAGGAGACGCAAGAGCATGCCGCCCGCTCCGACGCGCAGGCGTTCTTCGTGATCGACACCTCGCGGTCGATGCTGGCGTCGGAGGAGCCGGGCGGCACGACCCGGTTCGATCGCGCCCGTTCCGCGGCGGTGCGGTTCCGCGACGGGCTCTCGACGGTTCCGGTCGGCATCGCTTCGATCACCGACCGCACGCTGCCGCTCCTCTTCCCGACGGCGAACCGCGATTCGTTCGTGTCCGTGCTGGACCTCGCTCTCGGAGTCGACCGGCCGCCCTCGTCCGAGGCCGGCGACATCAGGGCGACACGGTTCAGCGCGCTGGCCGCCCTTGGCGCCCGGAACTTCTTCCGCGGGGCCGATCGGAAGCTGGTCGTTGTCTTCACCGACGCCGAGTCGACCTCGTTCGACGGAGGCGGGATCGCGGATGCCTTCTCCGATGAGGACATCGAGCTGATCGTGGTCCGCGTCTGGAGGGAGGGCGAGCAGGTCTTCGGCCCCGAGGGGTCGCCCGAGCCGTACGAGCCGGACCCGGCCAGCGCCGATGCCGCCGACCGGCTGGCTGCGGCCGTGGGCGGGCGGGCCTTCGAGGAGGACGAGCTGGCCGGCGCGATCAGCGGGGCGCGCGTAGCGGTGGGCGAGGGCGAGACCGTGGTCCGCGCTGTTCGGACCGACATCGATCCACTGGCGCCGTACGTCTTCCTGGCGGCGCTCCTGCCGCTCGGCTTCCTGCTCTACCGGCGCAACATCGCCTAGGAGGGATTGGCGGAACGTCGCTGCGGCACAGCGCTGCGTTTTGTTAAGCCCTCCTAGTCCGGCACCGGTCTCGTCGCCGCGACGGCGTCAAGCTGGTTCGCGTGATACAGGACGGCGGCCTCGGCCGTCCGGGCATTGCGGCCGTCGTGGTGGACCGCGACTGCGTGGACGACCTCGGCGAGGACGTCGCGCTCGAGCCCGCCCGCATGCGACTCGATCAGGCGGATGCCGAGCTGGACATGGCCGAGCAGCCGTCCTTCCTCGGTCGGCCTGAACGCCGGGCCCCGGCCCAGCTCGAGCGTACGGCCGGCGTCGTGGAGGATCGCCGCCGCGACGAGGAGGTCGCCGCGGAGGCGCGGGTGCACCTGGGCGGTCTCGCGGCAGATGGTCGCCACGGCCACAGTGTGCTCGAGCAGGCCGCCCGCGTAGCTGTGGTGCGCGTCCGGGCTCGCCGGCAGCTCGCGCAGCCGAGCGCGGAACCGGTCGTCGGCGAGGAACCTGCCGACCAGCGTTCGGAGGCCCGCGTGCGCAATCTCGCCGGCGAGGAACTCGAGGAAGCCGTCCAGCTCGTCCGCGTCGCGCCGGAGTGCCGGCGTCAGCTCGGCAGCGTCCTGCCCCTCGGCCGGCTCCAGCGAGCGAACGTCGAGCTGCAGGCGGTCGCGGAACCTGTCGACGCGGCCGAGCACGCGAACCGCGTCGCCCTCCCCGAACCGCGAGTCGAGCAGCTCGACGTCGTTCCAGACCCGCGCTTCGATCTTCCCGCTCGGATCGACGAGCTCGAGCGCGAGGTAGTCGGAGCCCGTCCGTGTGCGGCGTCGCTCCTTCCTCGCGACCGCGTAGGTGCCCTCGACGACACGATTCTCGGCGAGGTCCGCGATCGTGCTCACGGCCCGAGTCTAGGGAGGACGCAGGATGTAACGTCCGCGCCGAGATGGCGGTCGTCAAGCCGATCCGCGCCCTGCGCTACGACGAGTCCGTCGCCGGCCCGCTGGAGTGGCTCGTGGCGCCGCCGTACGACGTGATCGACGAGGCGCAGCGCGAGGAGCTCCTGGCGCGAAGCCCTCTCAACGTCGTCCACCTGACGCTGCCGGAGGACGAAGCCGACGCGGCCCGGCTCTGGCGGGAGTGGCTCTCCGACGGCGTCCTCGTGCGCGACGGCGAGCCGACGTTCTGGGCGCTCGAGCAGCAGTACGTCGGCCCCGACGGTGTGGAGCGGACGCGGCGCGGGCTCGTCGCCGCCCTGAAGGTCGAGCCGTACGAGAATCGCGTCGTCCTGCCGCACGAGCGGACGCATGCGGGCCCGAAGGAGGGGCGCAAGCGGCTGCTGGAGGCGCTCCAGGCCCATCCCGAGCCGATCTTCCTGCTCTACGAGGGCGCTCCGCCGTACGAGCAGCCGTCCGGCGCGGCGGACCTGGAGGCGGAAGGGACGCGGCTCTGGCGGATCCCGCCGGACGGGATCGCCGACGCGTTCGCCGACAAGCAGCTGCTGATCGCCGACGGGCACCACCGGTACGAGACGGCTGTCGCGTCGGGCGCCGAGGACATCCTCGTCGTGCTGGTCTCGACGGACGATCCCGGCCTGATGATCTTCCCGACGCACCGGATCGCCGAGCGGCTCAACGGGACCAGCCCGACCCAGGAGCTCGACGAGGCGCTCGCCGAGCTGGATGCGCAGCCTTCCGAACGAGCTGCGGCGGTCGTCTACCGGAAGGGCGGCGCCGCGCTCGTCGAGGGCGAGGAGGGCGCGCTCGACGTCCAGCTCGTGGAGTCGCTCGCGCCCGCTCCGGTCCGGTACACGCCCTCCGTGGACGAGGCCGTCGCGGCCGTGGAGCGGGGAGACGCGGAGGGCGCCTTCATCGTCCGTCCCACGCGGATCGAGGACGTCTTCCGCTTCGCGCAGGCCGGCGAGACGCTGCCGCAGAAGACGACCTACTTCTACCCCAAGCTGCTCTCGGGGCTCCTCTTCCTCCCGCTGGACGGTTAGTTGCAGCCCTGGCTCGACGCCTTTCGAGCCGCCGCGGCCGACGTCGCGCGCGCGCTGGACGAGCTGCCGACCCGGGTGGAGCGGGAGCCGGTCGTCGCGGCCGGCGTCGGCGGCGACGACACGACGGCGATCGACGACGCGGCCGAGCGCGCCGTCGTCGCGCGGCTCGAGGCGCTGCACCGGGACGGGCTCGAGTTCACGCTCGTCTCCGAGGAGCTCGGTGAGCGCGCGTTCGGGTCGTCGGAGACGCACGTCGTCGTCGACCCGATCGACGGCTCCGTGAACGCCAAGCGAGGGCTGCGGCACTTCTGCCTCTCGATCGCGGTCGCGGACGGCCCGACCATGGGCGACGTCGTCTTCGGCTTCGTGCACGACTTCGGCTCGGGTGAGGAATGGACGGCGACGAAGGGTGGCGGCGCCCAGCTGAACGGCGAGCCGCTCGGAGCCGTGCGGCCGCATGATTCGGTCGAGATCCTCGTCATGGAGGGAACGTTGTCCGCGGCCGTTGCCGACCACGCCGAGGCGCTCGTCGGCTACGCCCACCGCTTCCGGATCATGGGGTCGCTCGCCCTCTCGATGTGCCAGCTCGCGGCCGGGCGGGTGGATGCGGTCTGCTCGCTGCGCGAGGTCCGCGCGGTCGACACGGCCGCGGCGCAGCTCCTGATCACGGAGGTGGGGCTCTCGATCGGGTTCGCGGACGCAGGTCCGTGGGACGCCGCGCCGCTCGACACGCGCCCCCACGGCGTCCTCGTCGCCGCGGCCACCGATGAGTTGAGAGATCGCCTGGCGGAAATCCTCGTGATGTGACGGAGATTCGCGTCGGGTGCTCGGGGTGGAACTACCCGCACTGGCGCGAGCGCGTCTACCCGAAGGGGCTCCCGCAGAAGCGCTGGCTCGAGCACTACGCGACGCTCTTCGACACCGTCGAGATCAACAACACCTTCTACCGGCTTCCCCGGGTCGAGGCCGTGGAGGGCTGGGTGCGGCAGACGCCGCCGGGGTTCGTCTTCGCCGTGAAGATGAGCCGGTACATCACGCACATCCGGCGGCTCGGCGGGCTCGAGGCGGGGATCCCGCTCTTCTACGAGCGGATCGCGCCGCTCGCGCGCTCACCGAAGCTGGGCCCAGTGCTGTGGCAGCTCCCGCCGACGTTCCGGCGGGACGACGAGCGGCTCTCCTCCGCACTGGCCGCGCTCCCCGCCGGCCGCCATGCGTTCGAGTTCCGCCACCCGACGTGGTACGCCGACGACGTCTACGAGCTGCTCAGGCGGCACGGTGTCGCGCTCGTGATCCCGGACAGCCCGCGCTACCCGTTCCGGGAGCTCGTGCTCACGGCGGACTGGACGTTCGTCCGCTTCCACCACGGCACGCGCGGGCGAAACGGGAACTACTCCGAGACCGAGATCCGCGAGTGGGCGGAGCGGATCGACGGCTGGCGGCGCGAGCGCATCGATGTCTACGCCTACTACAACAACGACTGGGGAGGGCTACGCGGTCAGGAACGGCCTGCGACTGAAGGAACTCCTCGGCGTCTAGGCTGTGGAGGAATGCAGCAGCCGACACCCGACCAGATCACTGAAGCGCTCGGCAAGGTCATCGACCCCGAGCTGAAGAAGCCCGTCACCGAGCTCGGGATGGTGCGCGACGTGAACGTGACCGGCAGCCACATCGGCGTCACCATCGCCCTCACCGTGCCCGGCTGCCCGCTCCGCTCGAGCTTCGAGGATCAGGTGCAGCGCGAGCTTCGCCCGCTGCCCGGCATCGAGACGGTCTCGCTCGAGTTCGACGTGATGAGCCCCGAGGAGAAGGCGGCGCTGACGGCGCGCCTCCGCGGCGGCGTGAACGAGCGGACGAAGGGGATCTCGCTCGACCGTTCAACCCGGGTGATCGCCGTCGCGAGTGGGAAAGGCGGCGTCGGCAAGTCGACGCTCACCGCCAACCTGGCCGCCGCCTTCGATCGGCTCGGCCACCGGACCGGGGTCCTCGACGCGGACGTCTACGGGCACTCGATCCCGCACATGCTGGGCGTGCACCAGCGCCCGGTCGTGGTGGACAAGATGATCGTCCCGCCGGTCCGCGACGAGCTGAAGCTGATGTCGATCGGGTTCTTCCTCGACGAGAACGAGCCGGTGATGTGGCGCGGCCCCATGCTGCACCGAGCGCTCGAGCAGTTCCTCTCGGACGTCCACTGGGGCGAGCTGGACACGCTGCTCGTGGACATGCCGCCCGGGACCGGCGACGTGTCGATCTCGCTGGGGCAGCTGCTGCCGCGCGCGGAGGTCCTTGTCGTGACGACGCCGCAGCCGGCCGCTCAGCAGGTCGCCGTGCGCGCGGCGCAGATGGCCCGGACGACGAACATGCGGCTCGTCGGAGCCGTGGAGAACATGTCGGCGCTCGTGGGGAGCGGTGAGGAGATCTTCGGGTCCGGCGGCGGCGAGGCGCTCGCGGCCGAGCTGGACGTGCCGCTCCTGGGCAGGATCCCGCTCGACCCCCGCCTTCGGGAAAGCGCGGATCGTGGCGAGCCGCTCGTCTGGGAGGAGCCGGACGCCGAGGCGTCCGTCGCGATCCTCGAGCTCGCGGAGGCGATCGCCGCCACGCGCCGAGAGGAGGGGCTCGGGATCGTCAAGCCCCTCCCCGTGGTCGGCGCTTCGGGCTAGCGGCCCTTCCGCTTGCCCTTGCTCTTGCCCCTGTCCTTGTGCTTGTCGCGCTTGTCGCGACCGCGGTCGCCGTTGTGCTTCCGGCAGCCGCCCGACTGGATCACGGCCGGCGTCCGCGGGTCGGCCGCGGTGCCGCCGAGCTGGCCGGTCAGGACGGTGCCGGCAGCGTTGAACGAGGCCTTGAAGTTGGCCATCAGCTTGCCGCTGCCGTCCTGCTCCTCGGTCCCGCCGGGGACCCTGTCGCGGACGTGCCCGACGATGTAGCCGTGGAGAACACCGCGATCGGTGTTGGTCGCGAAGTAGCGGGCGACGGCCCTCGTGCGACCCTCCGCCTTGAGGTGCACGGTGCCGGTCGACGAGCCCATGCCCGTCGTCTGGTTGATCAGGCCCTTCGACCGGATGACGATGTCGCCGGTCAGGCGCGGATCGCCGGTCGAGGTCCCGCGGTACTTCGCATGGAACTGGCGGTACTCGCCGTCGACGCCCGTGCACGTCCTGTCACTCACGGACGACTGCGTGACGGTGAAGTTCGCGAGGACCGCGTCGGTGTGCGTGCGGTCCCTCTTCCCGTGCGCCACGGCGGCGCCCGCCGTTGCGAGTGCGGCGATCACCGCGAGCGCGATCCAGGTTCTGGTCCTTCGCATGTGCTGCCCCCCGTTTCGTGGTTGTGCATCCACTGTGATCCGCAGCTTTCCCGACCTCACTCGCCGGTGCCGTAAGGAGTTCGTAAAAATGCTGCAAATGGGGGTAGACGACATCCGTTCACGACTCGTCCGGATGGGCTTCGACGACGCTCAGGCGGCTGTCCTCGCCGACCATTTCCTGGAGGCGGAGCGGCGCGGAAAGCGCGGGCACGGGCTCTCGCGGGTCGAGTGGCTCGCGACCCAGCCGCTCGACCCCGGAGCACGGCCGGAGCGTCTCGTCGCCGAGGACGGATACGAGCGCTGGGACGGGAACGGCGCCGTTGGATACCTGACGCTCGCCGCGGTCTGCGACGCCCAGATCGCCGTCCCGCCGGAGCGCGCGCGCGTCGTGGTCGCCTCGCACTGCTTCCCGACCGGGATGCTCGGCTACTGGACGCGCCGCCTTGCCGATGCAGGGCTCGTCGCAGCCCTGACGGCGACCTCTCCGGCGCGCCTCGGCCATCCGGACGGCGGCTCCCCGCTCGCCGGGACGAACCCGTTGTCGATCGCGGTCCCGAGCTCGGACGGCCGCCCTGTCGTCTCCGACGTCTCGATGGGGCAGGTCACCTACGGCGACGTCATCGCGGGGCTCGCGGCGCCGGACGAGCTCGTCCCGTTCGGCGGCGAGTCGGCGCACAAGGCGTTCGCGCTCGCGGTCGGGCTGCAGCTCTTCGTCGACGCGCTGGCCGGAGAGGGCTACGGCGCCGTCCTGCTCGTCGCCCGGCCGACCGCCGACCCCGTGCCCGCTCTCCGTCGCCTCGCCGGCGGAAATCGGCTGCCCGGCGACAGTCCTACCGAGGCTTAACCAAAGCTTTCCTCCCTCCTTGAGCTGACTTGGCCGGCGCTTGGCCGGCCGTCGGCAAACCTGGGCTCATGCCCAAAGGAGGCCACATGAACAAGCTCATCATCGGACTGGCGGCGCTCGTCCTCCTAGCCGCCGGCGGCGCGCTCGCGGGCGGTGCCATCTCGGACAGCTCGTCCGACGACGGCGTCATCACGGGCACGACGACGGATGAAACGACGACGCTCGGTACGACGACGGTCGGCACCACGACGGCTCAGACCACGACCGCCGGCACGACGACCGGTGAAGACATCAGCGGCCCGTGCGACGAGGCCGAGCACGCGAACGACCCGCGCTGCACGGGAGCTGTCCCGGGCGCGACGACGACCGGCAGGGACGACGACGACCATCGCCGCCGCGGGCGCGGTCGTGGCGAGGACGACGACCGCTCCGGCCCCAACCGGGGACCGGGACGAGGCGACGACGATCGCCACGACGACGACCGTTCGGGGCCGAACCGCGGCTCGGACGACTCCGACGACTCGCACGACTCCGACGACTAGTCAACGACGAAAGGAACGAGACAAGCATGAAGAAGACCGCTGGAATTCTCTTTGCCTCGGTGATCGCGATGGTTGCGCTCGCCGTCCCGACGCTCGGGTCCGGCGCGCCGCAGACCGTTCGCGTCAACGAAGTGGACGGGCGGATCTCGCTCTCGGCCCGGCCCAAGAGCGGCGCCGTGAAGTTCGTCGTCCGCAATCGCGGCGGCGACGCGCACGACTTCTGGCTCCGCGGCGGCGGGAAGCGGTGGAAGACCCGGGTGCTTATCCCCGGCCGGTCGGCCACCCTCAGCGTCCGTTTGAAGAAGGGCGTCCGGTACTCGTTCTGGTGCGGGGTCAGCGACCACGCGGAGGACGGGATGCGGGGGAGCTTCGTCGCCCGCTAGCCGCGCCGGCGCACAACCGTCGAGGCGGCCCCTTGGCTCTCTCCCCGGGGCCGCCTCGGCTCCTCGGCCCCTGACCGGCGGCGGCTCCCGCCCAGCGAAGCTGGGCTCCGCCGCCGCCTCGCGCTGCTGGACGCGCTCCTGCGAGTGGGCGTGTTAGGAACACTGTCCCACCCGCATACGCACGCCCAGCGACGCGCCAGGAACCGAGGACGGGTATAGGAACGACGATGCAACTGGGGAAGAAACGCCGGATTCTGCTCGTCGAGGACGAGGAGTCGATCACCGCGCCGCTCTCGGAGGCCCTCTCGCGTGAGGGCTTCGACACGTCCGTGGCCGGCACAGCCGCCTCGGCGCTCGAGCAGGCGGCCGAGGTGCGTCCCGACCTCGTCCTGCTTGACGTGATGCTCCCCGACGGCTCCGGCTTCGACGTCGCGCGGGAGCTGCGGCGAAGCTCGCGCGTCCCGATCATCATGCTCACCGCCCGGGGCGAGGAGGCCGACCGCGTGGCGGGGCTCGAGTTGGGCGCCGACGACTACGTCGTGAAGCCGTTCAGCGCCCGCGAGCTCGTCGCCCGCGTCCGCGCGGTGCTCCGGCGGGTTGCAGAGGCCGGCGAGCAGCGGCCCGAGGGTGCGATCGAGATCGGCGAGGTCCGGCTGGACGCGGACCGCCGCTCGACCACGTTCCAGGGCTCCGAGCTCGAGCTGAGTCGCAAGGAGTTCGACCTGCTGCGCCTGCTGATGGAGAACGCAGGCTCGGTCGTCACCCGTGAGCGGCTGATCGACGAGGTCTGGGACACGAACTGGTTCGGCTCCACGAAGACGCTCGACGTCCATGTGAGCGGTCTCCGGAAGAAGCTCGGCGACGATTCAGCCGACCCGCGGTACATCCACACCGTCCGCGGCGTCGGGTTCCGCTTCGCCGGCGCGGACGAAGTCGCGTGAGCCTCCGGACCCGCCTCCTCGCGGCGTTCGCCTACGTCCTCATCCTCGTGATCGTCGCGCTGGAGGTCCCGCTCGTCCTCAACGTCTCTCGCCGGGTCGACGCGGAGGTGAAGGCGCAGGCCGCCGCCGAGGCGCAGCTCGTCGCCGCGAGCGCGGCGGCGGAGTTGGGCACCGGCGACACCCGCGATCTCGCGCGGATCGCCGAACGCGCGGCGGAAGACTCCGGCGGCCGTGTGCTCGTGGTCGACCGGAACGGCCGTGTGGCCGCGGACTCCGGCGGGCAGCAGGGCGACTACGGAGACCGCCCCGAGATCCGCACGGCGCTCGACGGGCGGATCGCCCAGGGCCGCCGGTTCAGCGACACCCTCGGCGAGTCGCTGCTCTTCACCGCGGTCCCGGTCGTCGTCGAAGGAGACGTCGGCGGTGCCGTCCGCGTCACGCAGAGTGTCGACGCCATCGACCGGCGTGTGCGGCGGGACGTGCTGGGCCTCGTCGGGATCGGCTTGATCGCACTCGTTCTGGGTCTCGCATTCGCGTGGTTCCTCGCCGGCACGCTCGCCCGTCCGCTCCAGCGGCTCGCCGCGACGGCCCGCCGCGTCGAGGCCGGCGACCTGGGCGCGCGGGCGGAGCCGGAGGGCTCGAGCGAGAACCGCGAGGTCGCGCACGCCTTCAACGACATGACCGGGCGCCTCGAGCAGGTGCTCGTCGCCCAGCGTGAGTTCGTCGCCAACGCGTCGCATCAGCTGCGGACGCCGCTGACCGGGCTCCGACTGCGACTCGAGGCCGCATCGCTCAAGGCCGGGTCGGAGCTCGCCGGCGAGCTGGAGGCGGCCGAGCGGGAGGTCGAGCGGCTCGCGCGGCTTCTCACGGCCCTGCTCACGCTGGCGCGTGAGGGCGACCGTCCGCCGACGCGGCAGGCGATCCCGGTCGGCGAGGCACTCGAGCGCGCGCGTGAGCGGTGGGAGGAGCGCGCGGCGCAGGGCGGGCACCGGCTCGAGCTGGACTGCCACGATCCAGGCCTCGTCGCCGTCTCCGACGAAGACCTCGCCATCGTCGTCGACAACCTGGTCGAGAACGCGCTCGTCTACTCGCCGGGCGGCGGCACGGTGACGCTCGAGTGCGGCCGGGAAGCGGGCGAGGTGGTCGTGGCCGTCTCCGACGAGGGCCCAGGGCTTGGGCCGGGCGAGGAGGAACAGGTGTTCGAGCGCTTCGCCCGTGGGGGCGGCGGGCAGGGCACGCCGGGGACGGGCCTGGGGCTCGCGATCGTAGCCACGCTCGCCCGCCGGTGGGGAGGCACCGCGCGCATCGCGAACCGCCCCGGCGGCGGCGCGCGGGCGGAGGTCCGCCTTCCGGCCGCGCCTTTGCAAACACCGAACAGGAGCTTGGACGAGGCTTTACCCGGCCGCGTCTAGCCTGGACCCATGCGGATCGCCATCGTCGCACTCCTCGGTCTCGTCTTCGCGACCGGGCTCGGGTTCGCGGCGCACGTCATCGCGCGCGACACCGTCGCACTGCCGGTGGCGAGCCTCGACGCGCGCGAGAACCTCGCGCCGGCCGGGACGACCACGGAGCGACGGACGACGACGCAGCGCCGGAGGGCTCGAACGGCGACGACAGGAACCACAACGGCGCGCACGACGACCACCGGGACGGCGACCGACGAGGACGAAGACCGCCGTGGGCGGGGCCGGGGACGCGGCCGCAGCGGCGGTGACTCGGGCAGCTCGGGCTCGGACAGCTCGGGCTCGGGCGGCTCCGGGAGCTCGGACAGCTCCGGCTCCGGCGGCGACGACTCGGACGACTAGCCGACGAGCTGCCGAAACTCGGCCTCGTCCCGGACCGGGTCGAAGTCCGTGTCCGTCCGGGCGAGCTCGCGGAAGCGCTCACCCAGCTCGACCGAGCGCCGCAAGTGCTCGAGCGCGTCGGCGGTGCGCCCGCTCATGCTCTCGGCGCAGGCGAGGTTGTAGAGGACTGCCGGGTCGTCCGGGTACTCCGCCAGGGCCGCCTCCAGCGCCTCGGCGGCCTTGTCGTACTCCTTCGAGGCGAAGAACTGGAACGCGGGCGCCGAGCGCTCCCACGGCGAAGGGATGAACGCCTCGCCTCGCTTGGCCCCGACCGCCAGCACCCGCGTGCCGGCTTCCTCGGCGACCGCCTTTCGCTTCGCCGACGGGTCGCGGACGAACACGATCGTCCCGGACGGCGCCTCGACCGTCTCGCCGTCGACCGTGAACATGGCTCTGCCGGACATGACCACGTAGACCTCCTCGTGTCCCGCCGCGCCGCCCGTGACCTCGTCGTGCTCCCCGATCACGTCCTTGCCGGGCTCCTCGGCAGTCCAGGCGTTGACGCCGAAGCTGCGAATGTCGAAGTGGCGGCGGATGCTCGCCCAGGTGCCGGAGCCAGAGAACTGCGGGATCTCCAGCTCGTCGATGCTCGCGATCTCGTACCCGTCGGTCACGCGGCCGCCCCGACGAGCTCGTGGAACTCCGGCCGTTCGCGCATGGCGTCGAAATCCTCGTCCGTCCGCGCGTACTCGCGGAACCGCTCCTCGAGCTCGATCGCCCGCCGGAGGTGCCCGAGCGCCTCGTCCTGCTCGCCGAGCAGCGTCTCGGCGCAGGCGAGGTTGTAGAGAACGATTCCGGCGTCCGGATGCTCTTCCACGACCGACCGAAGGATCTCGACGGCCTTCGCGTGGTCGCCTTCGCGCCAATGCGGGTAGGCGTCCGCGGCCGCCTCCCAGGCAGAGACCTCGTACGCCTTGCCGGGCGTTCCGCCCACGACGAGAACGATTGTCCCCTCCTCCTCGGCGATCGCACCGCGGCGCACGGCGGGGTCGCTGATGAAGACCATCTCGCCGGCTGCGACGGTGCGCCCGTCGCCGCCGAGCTCGAAGCTCGCGCTGCCGCGGAGCACGACGTAGAGCTCCTCGTGCTTGCCGGCCGCCGTGCCGAGCTCGTCGTGCTCCTCGATCACCCGGTTGCCGGCGTCCGCGCCGTACGCGTTGACGCCGAACGCGCCGACGTCGAGGTCGCGACGCAGGCGGAACCAGCGGCTGTCGTCCGCGCCCGCCTGGGGCGTCACCTCGTCGAGGCGGGCGACCAGGAACTTCTCCGTCACGACCGGCGTCTCAGCTCCTCGAGGACGACCGGGTCGACGGACTCGGCGCCGTCGACGCGCTCCTCGAGGTTCTCGTTGCCGGCCCAGCGGAACAGCGCGTCCGGGAGGTCGCCCTCGAAGCCGAGGCGCACGAGTCGCTCGCGGAGCTCGCCCGAAAGCTCCTCGTCCACGGGCAGCCACTCCTCCTTCGGCGTCTGTCCGAAGAGCGCGACATGGAGGGCGTGCAGCCGGCGGAGCTCCTCGAGCGGACGCTCGTGGTCGTCGACGCGGAGATCGAAGACGACGTCGAAGAGCCCGGCGTAGCCGCCATCCTTCTCAACGACGAGGAGCGCAGCCGATTGTTGGCCTCGGCTGTCGCCGCCGGCCGCCTGCCCGGCGTCGAGGCAGTCCAGCAGGCGCTCCTCGAGCAGCCTGCCGGCCGTTGCCTCGAAGGTCTCAGCGATCGCGTCGACCGTGTTGGCCGAGACGAGGATGTTCCCCTGCGCCGCGTAGCCGGGGCCCGTGTGCCCGCCGGCCCAGTCGTGACACTCGCTGCCGGTGAAGGACGAGCTGCCGCCCTGCGCGTCGACGACACCGAGTTGGCGATGCTCGCGGCCGTCGTCTGCGGACGTGAGCCGCTCGACGACCTCCCCGGCGGAGAGCCCCTGCCGGAGCAGGGCGAGGCCGTCCGGCCCGTAGCGCGGGTTCGCATAGGCCTGGGTCGCCACGGCGCCCGCTTGCGGCTCCGCCCACGGCACGACCGACCCGACCCCGAGGAACTTCGACTGCGTCGCCACGGCCCAGCGGCCCGCATCCAGGTCGCAGGCTGCGATCGAGTAGGTGGCGACGAGCGGGCTACGGGCCATAGGTCAGCTCCACGAGGTCGAGATCGACGAGCTCCGGCGGTGCGATCACGGACGAGACCTCCGGCCGGCGGAGCGCGTCGACCACTGCCTGCTCTGTGTCCGCGCGGATGACGATCGGCCGGCCCTCGTCGAACGCGGCCGCGATCTGCTCCAGGTCGAGCTCGTCCAGCACGAGCGCGCCGTCGAGATCGAGCTCGCCCTCGACCGCGAGCTGCGGCACCCGGCGGCCGGTGGCCCCGAACCAGCGTTCGTGCATCAGACGGTGATCGTCTCTCCGGGCTCGGGGGTCAGCAGCTCGACGTCGGTCAGCTCGCGGAGCTGGTCCGGGGTCCCGGTGAGGAGCGGGAAGGTTCCGTAGTGGCAGGGGACGCAGCGCTTGACGGCGAGCAGCTCGAGCGCGACGGCGGCTTCGCGCGGGCCCATCGTGAAGTGGTCGCCGATCGGCAGGATCGCCACGTCCGGCTCGTAGATTCGTCCGATCAACTGCATGTCGCCGAACACGCAGGTGTCGCCGGCGAAGTAGAGCTTGGTGCCGTTGTCGACCTCGAAGACGAACCCGCACGGCTCGCCGAGGTAGATGAACTGCCCGTTCTCGAACCCGCCGCTCGAGTGGCGCGCGTCGGTCATCGTGACCTTGATCCCGTCGCGCTCGAGCGTTCCGCCCTTGTTGAACGCCTGGCTCATGTCCTCGGAGAGCCCCTGAGTGGACAGCCAGCCCCGCAGCTCGACCTGCGCGATCACGGGGCAGTCGAACTTCTGCGCGAGCTGCACGGTGCTGCCGACGTGATCGTCGTGCCCGTGGGTCAAGGCGATCAGGTCGACGCGCTCCGGCTCCTTCTCGGAGTCCGGGCATCTCGGGTTGTCGAGGAACGGGTCGACGTAGACGCGCTTTCCGCCGGGCGTGTCGAAGCGGAAGGCGTTGTGGCCGAGCCAGGTGAGGGCGACGTCAGGCATTGATCCTCCTTGGTCTGAGCGACTCGGACCCTATCCGAGCCCTCTCAGCACGTACGCGGCGACCGGAGCGGCTTTCCCCCTGATCTCGAGGTCGCCGAGTGGCTCGACCCGGGCGCCGTCGCGAACCGCTCCGTAGGTGCTCTCGCCGATCACGACCTGGCCCGGCTCGGCGGCGGTCTGGAGGCGCGCGGCGAGGTTCGTCGTGTCGCCGATCGCCGTGAAGCTCCGCTGCTCCTCCGTCCCGACGTTGCCGACGATCGCCGGGCCGGTGTTGACGCCGACGCGGAAGCGCGGCCAGTCGTCGCGTCCCTCCGTCACGCGCGCGGCGGCCTCCTGGAGGGCGAGCGCGGCGCGGGCGGCCCGGTGCGCGTGGTCGGGCTGGTCGGCTGCGGCGTTGAAGACGACCATGATCGCGTCGCCGGCGAAGCGCTCGATCATCCCGCCGTGCTCCCCGAGGACGACCGGAACGGTCTGGGCCCAGTAGGCGTTGAGCATCGCGAGGACCTCGGCCGGCGCGTGGCGCTCGGAGAAGGCGGTGAACCCCTGGAGGTCGGCGAAGACCACGCTGACCTCCCGCTCCTCGCCGCCGAGCTCGGCCGTCTCCGGCTCCTCGCGCAGCCGGGCGGCCAGCTGCGGTGAGAGGTACGGCTGGAGGAGACCCTCGACGGCCTCGACCTCGCCCGCGGCGCGCCGGACGACGGCCGCCTCGTCCGCGGCGAGGCCGAAGCGGCGGCGAAGCTCCTCCTCGTCGAGGCTCTCGGATGCCGCCGCCTTGACTGCCGACGCGTAGCGCTCGTCGATCCGACCGAGCGTGTCGTCGAGGTAGAGCGATGCGAAGAGCTCGCCGCGGTGGCGCTCGCGCAGTGCGGTGAAGGCCACGATCGCGAAGGCGGCCGCCATCAGCAGATGCCATTCCCACCACGACGCGTGCCAGTTTCGGGAGAAGGCGACGGCGATCGAGGCTTCGGCGAGCAGGATCCAGGCGGCGGTGACGCCCGCGAGCACCTGCGAAGGCCGGCGCCGGTAGAGCTGCCAGTAGCGCCACGCCGCGATCCCGTAGAGGAGGACAGCCGGAATCGCGAGCCCGAAGAGCCAGCGGTCGGTCTGGTCCTCCGAGAGCTCGCGGTCGAGCGGCGGGACCTCGGCGAGGGAGACAGCCGCCCAGGTCAGCACAATCACAGCGAGCCCCCAGCGGAGGAGGCGCATGCTGCGAACGTTCGGTCGGTCGAGCGACGACCAGGCGGCGAAGACGGCGGCGATCAACAGCCCGACGGGGGTTGCGATCGCGAACCCCGCGTTCCGTCCCTCCAGTAGGACGCCCGGTGTCGCCAGCGCGTGCAGTCCCAGAAAGCCGGCGCTGGAGAGGAACGCGAGCGAGACGAGGAAGAGCCGCGGGTCCGACCGTCGGGAGGCTGCCTCGCTCGTGAGCGCGCCGAGCGCGACGCTGACGAGTGAGACCGAGAGGACGAGCCAGAAATGCGCCGGGTGGTGCTCCCAGTCGACGTCCAGGTCGGGCTCGACGAGGAGCAGGACGAGCCCGCCGAGCGGCAGCACGAAGAGGAGCGGCCAGACGAACACCGTGCAAGGAGACACTACTGGGGCGTCGAAACGGTGGCCGTGAGCCGTCAGCTCTGGCCCGTCGTCCTCGTCGTCTCCGCCGCGCTGGCGGACACGGTCGGCCGGCCCTCGCTCGCCTTCTACCTCCTGCTCGCCGCGATCCCGGTCATCGTCGTGGCCGCGCTCGCCTCGTACGGAGACCTCGTCGCCGGCGAAGGAGGAAGCCCCGGCCGCACGGCGCTCTGGACGGTCGCCCTCGTCGTCGTCATCGCCGCCGTCGCGCTCCCGACCCTCGGCACCGCCGGGCTGATGGCCTGCCTCGTGCTCGTCGGGATCCAGGGTGTCGCAGCCCTGACGGCCGAAGTCCGCCGCCGGCCGACGGCTTAGCGCCGCGGTCGATCGCCGGGACTCCCGCCCGGGCGAGCGGACGGGAGTCCCAGGCCGAGGTTCTCCTAGTTGGGGTCTCTGTCGCGGTGGGCGCTGCCCGACTTGGCGAGCCCGCGGCTCAGCATGTAGCCGATGCCGACCGCGGCCACGAGCGTCCAAGCACGCGGAGCATCGAAGTTGTCGGCCTGCGCTGCCGCAATGAGGATTGCAGCGATCAAGCCGATCATTGCGTAGAACTCCGTCGTCAAGAACGAGGGCTTCGTCTCGTCCCGGGTGACGTAGTCCGTCGTGCGACCCCTCGCCATCGCTCTGTCGTTGGCCGTCGTGTCTCTTGTTGCCATGGGCCTCCCCTTCTCTCGTAGCCGTCGAGACCCTGTTCCCGGCCGCGGTCGGCTCATTCCCTGTGTTGGGTTTCCGTTGCGTGTGGAAGCACTCACGCTTGCCTCATCGGGCGAGCCGGACTTGGCTGTCAGAACGGCAGCTGCGCTGCGGCCTTCTCGGCCACGTCGATCAGCGGCTGCACGGCGAAGAACGATGCGACCGTCACGGCCATGCAGGCGACGACCGACGCCGAGAGCAGCGCCTCCCTGGGCGGCGACCCGCCCGCCGGGGCGAGCTGCAGCTCCGCCGGCATCCGCATGTACATCGAACGGATGACCGCCAGGTAGTAGTAGAGCGAGATCGCAGTCGCGATCACGCCGGCGACGACCAGCCACCACCAGCCGGCCTCGTAGGCGGCTGCGAAGACGTAGAACTTGCCGATGAAGCCGCCGGTGAGCGGCAGGCCGGCGAACGCGAGCATGAAGACCCACATCGAGACGCCGAGCACCGGCCGCTCCCAGCCCATCCCGCCGATCGACTCCAGCGTCACCTGCTCGCCCAGCTCCCGCTCTCGCGCCGCGACCACGGCGAAGGCGCCGAGGGACGCCGCCGAGTACGGGATCAGGTAGTAGAGCAGCGCCCTCCCGCCCAGCTCGTTGTTCGCGGCGACCGCGATCAACATGAAGCCCGCGTGCGAGACGGACGAGTACGCCAGCATCCGCTTCAGGTTCCGCTGGACGAGCGCGGCGATGTTGCCCCAGGCGAGCGAGACGCAGGCGATGACCGCGACGGCGATCGTCCAGAGATCGTCCTCCGCGGGAAAGGCCGTCACGAGCAGCCGCATCGCCAGGACGAGGGCGACCGCCTTCGTCGCCGCCGACATGAACGCGGTCACGGGCGTGGGCGCTCCCTCGTAGACGTCCGGCGTCCACATGTGAAACGGCGCCGCCGACGCCTTGAAGCCCAGGCCGGCGATCAGCATCGCGAGGCCCGCCAGGACGAGCCCGTCGTTCACGAGGCCCTGCTCGTCGATCGCCGCGGCGATGGCGGCGAACTCGAGCTCGCCGGTCGCGCCGTAGACGAGCGCGGACCCGAAGAGGAGGACGGCCGAGCCGAAGCTGCCGACGATCAGGTACTTCAGCCCCGCCTCCAGCGAGCTCACCCGGTCGATCTCGATCGCACAGAGGATGTAGAGCCCGATCGAGAACCACTCGAGGCCGAGGAAGAGCGTCATCAGGTTCGTCGCCTGGACGAGGAACACCATCCCCGCGCCGGTCGCCGCCAGCAGGGCGAAGTACTCGCCGACGTGCTCGCGGCGCGTGCGCTGGCCGTACGAGATGCCGACGGCGAGGAGCCCGGCGCCGGCGACGATCATCTGCGCGAGCGCACCGAAGCGGTCGCGCCGGATCGCCTCAGCCACCTCGTACGTCGCCTCGCCGCTCTTCCAGTACAGGAGCCCGGCGGCGACGCCGGCGCCGGCGAATCCCAGCGCGCAAACGACCGCGCCGAAGGCGCGCACCGCCTGCCGCGGGAGGAGCACGGCCCCCAGCAACGCGAACCCGGCGCCCGCGAGCAGCGCGAGGGCCGGCGCGAGCGCGAACCAGTCGACGACGGGCTTGTTCAAAACGAGAGGTGCTCCGTGATCGCGGCCGGCCAGGCCGAGAGGACGAGCAGGGCGCCCACGAGCGGGACGATCACCGCGAGCTCGGCCGGGCGGAGGTCGAGCGCCTCCTCCGGCACTGCCGGCCCGACCTCCTGGTGGAGGACGCCGGAGATCAGCCGCAGCATGTACATGGCGGCGAGGACGATCGCGAACGCGCCCGCGACGGCCCAGCCCCAGCCGTCGTCGAAGATCCCGGCGAGGATCAGGAACTCACCCGCAAACGCGCTCGAGCCGGGGACGGCGAGCGCGATGATCCCGGTCGCCATCAGCAGCGTCGCCAGGGCCGGCCGGCCGCGCGCCATCCCGCCGAGCCTCGCGAAGTCGCCGGTCGAGGTCCGTCGCTCGACGGTGCCTGCCAGCAGGAAGAGCGCGGCCGAGACGAGCCCGTGGTTGACCATGTGCAGCACGGCGCCGGTGGACCCGAGGTCGTCGAGCGCGAAGATCCCGATCGTGATCAGGCTCATCTGGGCCAGGCTCGAGTAGGCGATCACGCCACGGACGTCGGGCGCCCGGAAGGCCAGGAACGAGCCGTAGATCAAGCCGGCGGTGGCGAGGCCCAGCACGAGCGGCTGGAGGTCGTCCGCGGGCTCGGGGAAGAGCCGGACGGCGATCGCGAGGAACCCGAAGCCGGCCGCCTTCGAGACGACGCCCGAAAGGACTGCCGAGACCTCGGCCGACGACTCCCGGTACGCGTCCGGCAACCAGCCGTGGAGCGGGAACAACGGCGCCTTGACCGCAAACGCGATCACGAAGCCGAGGAAGATCCAGTGGTTCCCGCTCGGCGCGCCATCCGCGATGTCGAACGAGCCCCGCTCGATCCCGTAGGCGACGATCGCCGCGAGCATCAGTAGCGAGCCCGCCATCGTGTAGATGACGAACTTGATCGTCGCGCCGAGCCGGCCGGGCCCTCCCCAGACGCCGACGAGCACGTAGAGCGGGATCAGCATCGCCTCGAAGAAGACGTAGAAGACGAGGAGATCCTGGGACGAGAAGACGCCGACGATCGCGCCGGTCAGGAACAGCATCAGCCCGAAGTACGCGCGGGGGTTCTCGCGGCCGCTCCAGTAGGCGTAGGCGATCGCCGCGGCCAGCACGACCACGGTCATGCCGACGAGCCAGAGCGACCAGCCGTAGAGGCCGACGTGGTACGAGACGCCGAGGTCGCCGAACCACTCCTCCTGCTGCTCCAGCTCGAGTGCGCCGCCGAAGTCGAACCGGGTGAGCGCGTTCACCCAGATCCCGACCTCGACGAGCGCGGCGAGCAGCGCGAGCGAGCCGGCGGCCTGGTTCGACCATGGCAGCACCCACACGACGAGCGCGGCGGCGACCGGGAAGACGATCAGCGCGGTGGTGAGCCACTCGTTCATCCGCGC
>DASVEW010000088.1:0-42543 GCA_036380355.1 Gaiellaceae bacterium
TACCGGTCGGCTCACCGTAGAATCGGCATGGTCCTATCGAAAGGATCACTGTGCCGACCTGGCTTTGGATCGTCATCATCGTCATTGTTGTGTTGGCCATCCTTGGCTACTTTGGCCGGGGACGCTTCTCCAGGTAGCCGCGCCCCGGCTAACTTCGTTTCGCTAGTCGTTCGCCGGACTCTCCTAGGCGCACCTCTTTGGACCGTCACGGGCGCCGTCATCTCGGACGTGCCGTCCCGCGAGATCTCGGGCGTAACGGTGTTGCGCTCGACATCTCACGAAAGATCTCAGGCTTCAAATCGAGACGGCGCGAGGCCCAGGCTTGGCGGCCTCGGGCGAACGGACGATTTGGCGAGAGGCGCCGGTCGCGGACCGAGTGGGCCAACCCGGCCGACGTTCCGATCAAGACGGGCGCGACCAGCTCGTTACCCGATTCTCACCGGCCGTTCACCCATCGGGCCGCAGCGCGCGGGCACAGTGGCGGTGAATGCGCGAAGGCGCGCGCGCCCTGCTCTGCGAGCTCCACACGCACACCACCTGGAGCGACGGCGAGCTTTCACTCGCAGCGGTGGTCGACCTCTACGGAACGGCCGGCTTCGATGTTCTCTGCGTCACCGACCACGTCCTGCGCGGCGACGATCCGTGGCCGCTCCGCAACGGGCGCCCGTGCGTGGATGCCACCAACGTCAGCGCCTACCTCGCCGAGATCGAGCGTGAGCGCGCCCGCGCGCTCTCGGCCTACGGGCTCCTGCTCGTGCCCGGCTTCGAGCTCACCTACAACGACCCGAACCCGGACCGCGCCGCTCACGCCGTCGCGGTCGGGCTGCGCAGCCTCGTCGCGATGGACGACGGGCCGGCCGCGGCGATGGAGAAGGCGCGCGCCGCGGGCGCCGCGATTCTCGCCGCGCACCCGCACGACTCCGGGCCGACGCCGGCCGTCCCGTTCCCCACCTGCTACTTCGCGCGCCGCCGGCGGGAGCTGCGCGGGCTCGTCGATCGCGTCGAGCTCTTCAACGGGCGGCAGCTCTTCGGTTGGGTCGCGGAGGCCGGGCTGCCGGGCGTCGCCTGCGGCGACCTGCACCGGGCCGACCACCTGCCCGGCTGGACGACGCTCGTTCCCTGCGAGCACGACGAGCAGGCGCTCGTCGACTACCTGCGCTCGTCGCGGCCCGTGTTCCTGACGCGCCTCGAGCAGCCGATCGTCGCGCTCGCCGCGTAGCCGGCCCGGGCCCTCAGGCGGTCGTGCAGCGTTGCTCCCATGCCGGAAGCGCGCCCGATCCACGAGCGATCCGCTGCCGCGTCGCCTTCAACCGCGCTCGCGCACCCCGCCGATCCGCTGCCCGCACGTCCGTGTCATCGACCGCGACGGAACCGCGAGCCGCCGCCCGGCGGAAGGACGAGAATCGCGTTGTGCGGGTCGCGGGCGACTTGGCGTGGGGGCAGCCTCGTGTGCGTGGCGGCCGCGCGCCGGCGGCACGCGGGCTGGTCGTCTCGGCGCTGTTCTTTTTCCCCCGTGGCGGCTCGGCGCAGGTCGCGCGCTCGCTCGCTCGGGCACTGCCGGCCGCCGGCTGGCGGCTGACGCTGGCCGCGGGCTCGCTGGGACGGTGGGGCGAGCCGACGCACGCGGCGAGCTTCTTCGGCGGGGTCGACCTCCATACGCTCGATTACTCGCCGGCGCTTGAGCCGCTGGTTGCGCCGGTTCCCTTCCCGCCGTCCTACGAGGATCGCCCGGGTGCGCCCGATCGCGTCTTTGCCGCCGTCGGCGATGCTCGTTATGAGCGGCTCGTCGCTGCCTGGATCGATCTGCTCGCGCGCGCCGGTGCCGGCAGCGCCGACGTGCTCCATCTGCACCACCTGACGCCGGCGAACGAGGCCGCCGCGCGCGCGTTCCCCTCGGTGCCGGTGCTGGGCCAGCTGCACGGGACCGAGCTGGCGATGCTGCGCGTGATCGCGGCGGGAGCGCCGCCGGGCTGGCGTTACGCTCAGGCTTGGGGCCGACGGCTGCGGGCGTGGGCGCGGCGCTGCGCGCTGCTGGTTGTGCCGCCCGGGGCGGAGGCGGAAGCGGCCCTGCTGCTCGGGCTCGAGCGGGCGAGGCTGCGCGGCCTCCCGAGCGGCGTCGAGCTCGAGTGCTTCTCGCCGCGACCGCTCGCGGACAAGGAGCGGCTTGCGTTTTGGCGTCGTTGGCTCGTCGAGCAGCCGCGCGGCTGGGATCAGAGCGGTCGGCCGGGAAGCATCGCCTACCGCGAGGACGAGCTCGCTCCCTTCCGGGCCGGCGGCCCCGTCTTCGTTTACGTCGGTCGCTTCACGGCGGTCAAGTGCCTCCCGCTCCTGGTCAGTGCGCACGCGCGTGCCGTTGCGCGGCTCGGCAGGCCGGCGCCGCTCGTGCTCGTCGGCGGCCATCCGGGCGAGTGGGAGGGGGAGCATCCGCTCGCGACAGCGCGGAGGATCGGAAACGAGCAGGTCTTCCTGGCCGGCTGGCGCCCGCACGAGCAGCTGCCGCAGGCGCTGAACGCGGCCGACGCGCTCGTGCTGCCCTCCGTCGCCGAGGCGTTCGGGCTCGTGCTTGTCGAGGCGATGGCCTGCGGCCTGCCGGTGATCGCCTCCCGCGCGCACGGCCCGGCGGCGATCGTCGCCGACGGAAGCACGGGCTGGCTGATCCCGCCCGACGACGAGGACGCGCTCGTCGACGCCCTGCTCGCGGCCGCCAACGGCCACCGGGAACGCCGGGCGCGCGGCCGACGCGCGCAGACAACCAGCCGCCGATACAACTGGGTGGAGATCGCCGCTCGCTTCGCGTCCCTGTACGAGCAGCTGCTCGCCTCCTCGCCCAGGCAGCAGGTCGCGCGCAGCCGCCGCGCTTGACCAAGGTGCTGGTCGAGCCGCATCTGGCCTTGAGGTTGGAGAAGGCGCTCTCGATCGCGAGCTGAGTTGAGGCGAGGCTCGCTGGTCTCGTTGGCGGCTATGCGTGCTTGGCCGGGGTGAGCAGCTCGACTCCGTCTGCGGCGTTCCGCGCCCGGTAGCCGCTGCTGTGGGGTGCGTAAAGTCGGTTCGACCTGCAAATCAGGTGAAGGAGGACTGGATCGATGTCGAAGGAGACGATCTCGCGGGAGCGGCTCGAGGCGCCGCCCGGAACCATCTACGCCGAGACGATCCTCGAGCCGAGCCATCTCTTCATGCTCGCGCACTACTTCTCGCCGCTCGCCTCGACGAACAAGGCGTGGACGGTGATGCTCGTGGAGACGGGAATCGTCGATGAGGACAGAGGCGCCGCCCTGCTCGACGCGATCCTCGAACTCGAGGCGGCCGGGCCGGAGGCGATCGGCGACTTCGACCCTCGCTACGAGTATTTCTACTCCCATGTCGAGCGGTTCCTCACCGAACGAATCGGGGAGGAGATCGCCGGCGAGATCAACATCGCCCGCACGCGACCGGAGCCGCTAACGCGTCTCCTTCTCCGCTCGCGCCTGCTCGACCTGTGTGACGCCCTCGCCGGCTTCTGCGCGAACCTTTTGACGCTTGCCGAGCGGGAAGCCGACACGGTCATGCCACAGTGGACGCACTTCCAGCCCGCACAGATCTCCACGCTGGGCCACTACCTCGTCGGCATCGAGAACCTCTTGGCGCGCGACTTCGACCGGCTTCGCGCCGCCTACCGAACCACGAACCGGTGCACGCTCGGCTGTGGCGCGCTCGCCGGGACGTCGTATCCCATCGACCGGCAGCTCGTCAGCGACCTCCTCGGCTTCGACGGCTTCCAGGAGAACACGATCGACTGCGTGGCCGCGGCCGACTACGTCCTGGAGACGGCGACTGCGACAGCCGGTCTCATGGTCTCCCTCAGTCGTCTCTGCCAGGACCTCTGGACCTGGCACACCGAGGAGTTCGGCTTCATCGAGATCGGCGACGAGTACGCGGGGTCGAGCAGCATGATGCCGCAGAAGAAGAACGCATACGTGTTCGAGTACGTGCGTGCGCGTGCGGCGCACGCAATCGGCGACGCGGCCGCGGCGCTCGGGACGCTCCGCGCCGCGAACTTTCAGGATCTGAAGGACGTGGAGGAGGAGGTCGTCACGCCCGTCGTCCGCTCCCTGGACGAAGCGGCTCGGGCACTGCGGCTTCTCGACGGATCGATCCGATCGATGCAGATCAACCGCGAGCTCATGCTCGAGCAGGCACGCCGGAGCTTCGCCACGGCGACCGAGCTCGCCGCGGCTATCCACCGTCGGGGCGGCCTCTCCTATCGCACTGCGCACCGGGTCGTCGCAAACCTCGTGCTCCGCGCCTCGCGTCTCGGGAGGGACGCGCGCACCGTCGACCTCGCGCTTTTGAACGAGTCGGCGCGCGACCTGCTCGGCCACGACCTCGAGATCGACGAAGACACGTTCCGGAAGGCGCTCGACCCCGTCGCGTTTGTCGCCGCGCATGCCGTGACGGGCGGACCCGCCCCCAACGCTGTACGTGAATCTGTCGCGTCGGCGCGCGCGACGCTCGACGAGCGGAAGCGGGCGGTCAAGGACGATCGCGCCGCCCTTGCCAACGCGGCCGCCGAGCTCGGCGCCCGGGTCGCACGGCTACGCGAGCGGATGGCCGCTCAATGAGCGAACCCGCCCTGCTCGGTAGTACTCGTGTAGGGGTCCGCCGAGCTCGTCGTGCCGTCGGATCTCGCTTTGCGGCGAAAGGAATTGGACCGCGGGGCCAGCCGCTTACCGGGCCTGCTCCGATGGCGTGACCCCAGGGGAGGAGACCAGCCGAGTTACGACGTGCTCGTGTATTGCGACCTGAAGACGACTAGATCGTACGAACTTGGCGAGCCGGTGCCCGAGGTTGGTGAAGGCCTCTACGTCGCGTTGGCCGCTGCTTCACGCCCGCCGAGCGGCGACCATCGTAGTAGCGCATAGAACGAAGCGGATGGAGGTGCTTGAGTGGCGCCCCAGGCTGCCGGCATGGCGAGCGTTCCTTCGACCAACCCGCGCCGAGTCCGACGCTTGTCATGCCCTCGGCGTAGGATCGAAGGCGTGAGTACGGTCTGCTTCCGCGTTGGAGCCCGCGAGTTCTCGATTGAGCGCCACGCCGCAGCCATCTTCGCGACGAACCTCGACAAGCTGAGCACGGGAAAGCTCGGCGATGACGGGCGGGCCGGAGCGCCGTCGCTGCTCGAGAAGGTCGATGACGTCGTCGTCGGAAACTCCCACAACACGATCGAGCTTGAAGGCGACGAAGCCGAGGCGGCCTTCTATGTCCTGAACGTCTCGATCGACGCGCCGAGCGCGGAGCGGGAACTTGCGGCCGCTCTTCGCCGTCTCCGAGACGACAGCTTGCGAGGCTAGCTCGGTCGCCGCCGGCGAGCAGGGACCCCTGTCGATGAACAGCGCGCACGATCCATCTGTAGCCTCATTCCGTCTTCGCGGGCGGCTCCCGCTCGACGGCGAGCGTGAGGCAGATCGTTCCGAGGAGCTCGACAAGGTCGCCCGCCGCGGCAAGAGCCTGCCCGTCGCTCATTGAGTCGGTAGTTGCCTCGATGTCACCCCGGGCTGTCACGGCGTCCTTGATGCTCGTAAAGAGCGCGCGCTCCTTCGGATCGTCGAAGTCGTCCGGCCTCAGGTGGACGAGCGCACCGATCCACGCGTTTCCTAGGCGCTGCTGGATTGGGCCCGCGCTCACGGCAAGGGACCTGACCGCGACGACGAGCTTCTCAACTACGTAGCCGGTGGCCACTGCGAGGAGTCTATGTACGTGCCGAGGCCGTGCTCGAGGCGCTGCAGGCGAGGGGGGAGACCTCGGCGGCCTCGAGGAGATCCGGCTCATGGCCGAACGCAAGCTCGCCGACGATTCCGGCGAAGATCAGCACACCGGCCAGGATGGCCGCGATCCCCGGCACGCGAACGCGACGCCATCAGGGGCGGAAGCGTAGGTCGCGGGTGTCGCGAACGCAACTTGAGCGCCCTTGGGGCGTTCTGTCCCACTGGTCGTTGCTGATCAGCTAGGGACGGCCTAATTGGGCCTCGCGAGCGGCCCCTGGTCCGCGCAGACGAAACAACGTTCGAGTCAGCGAACATTCCTGAACGCTCGCCGAGTCGACCGTATCTGTCCCTACAACCTGGTCGCGCCGTCAGACCAGAGTGGACGCGGTCTCCGGCCGAGGTCGGTGCTCAGCACGCAACGGCGCGACGCCGAGCGCGACCCGGGCACCTTCGAAGACGAAGAGGTCGATGTCGTGGATCGGATCGACGTCCAGGGTGATCGCGACGAGGATGCCCGCTGCTCCGACGAGCGGCAGTACCCGGGCGGCCGAGTGTGTCGCGGAGCGCGGGCGGCGCGTGGCGAGCGAAGCACCGTGAGTTTCATCCTCGGCTTGTATCCCGCCGCCTCCCTGCGCCGCGCAAAATTGGCAGTGTCAGAGAACCGCGACGAAGGAGTCCTAGTGGGCGAGCAGGACTATCGACAGGAGAACCGTGACCGAATCAAGGAGCTGAGGCAGGAATTCCAGCAGCGCCAAGCAGCCGTCGAAGCTGTCATGGAGGAGATGCGCGAGGACATCGAGAAGCGGGCTGAGGAGCATCCTTACGCTCGGGTCAGCGAAACGGCGAGTCTTGGACTGCTGATCGCCGACGCGATTAGACAGTCTGGACGCGAGATCGCCCTAGCGATCCGCGAGACGGCACAGATGCGAGAGGGCTAGCGGTGCGGGAGGGCGTGCTCGAGAAAGGCGACCTGCGTTACCCGACGCTCGGCGGAACGATCTTCGTCGGGGTGTTCCTCGGGTTGGCGGGCAGTGCTCAGCATGTGGCGTGACTGGCATCTGGCCGTTCATCCCTGCGGCGCCGATCTTCATTTACCTCCTGGTGGCAATCTCATCCCGGTGCGAATCAACAACCACCGAGAGGACGCACGGGCGGTCGTTGACAATCTGATTGCTGACCGAGAGCGCGCGTCGCTTGCGGCGGGCAGACGTTCAGCGAGTCGCGCGAGCAAGTCTTTCGAGGTCGGCGCGACGGGTTGCTCGTGCCGCGAGCCGGCGCGACCAGGCGCCGATTTGGGCGCTCCCGGAGCACGGCCGGGACGACGCTGTACCCTCGAGTCGTGGAATGAAGCGCCACCCGGCCCTGATCCCGCTCTCGCGCGACCATCACGACGGCCTCGTGCAGGCAGTGCGGCTGCGCCGTGCTGCCGCGGACGGGGATGCTTCGGCTCGGCTCGCGGCGGCCAGGGAATTCGTGGAGTTCTTCAGGAACGAAGAGCGTGTCCACCTTCGGGGTGAGGAAGAAGAGCTCTTCCCGCTGTTCCTCAGGCACGTCCAGTCGGAGCCTGCTCCCCTCCGCGAGGCACGCGTTCACCACGTGCAGCTCGAGGGGTTCGCTCGCAAACTTGAAATCGCCGTGGCGGCCGGCATCGCTGATCGAGAGACGTTGGATGCGGCGGGGGCGCTGCTTGACGCACACATCCGGCTTGAGGAGCGACAGCTCTTCCCGCTGATCGAAGAACTCGTGCCAGACGACGAGCTCCGGAGCCTCGGGCTCGCCAGCAGGGACGTGACCTGCGCCGTTCGGGGCCCGCCCCTCACGAGCTAGTCGAAACTCGTTCAGCCACGCGAGCACTGAACAGCTCGCCGCCGCCTCGGACGCGCTCGCGGCCAGCGGTGTCCCGCTCCGCTACCTCGGCACGTCGTTCGTGCCCGAGGAGGAATCGTGCTTCTGCCCCGTTCGAGAGCCCCCGCTCCGAGAAACGGCGAGTTTTCAGGCGGGACCGAGTTTCGGCACCCCACACCCCGTTCTGCTCTTCTCGATTCGCCCCAAACGGCGTAGGATGTTCTGGACTGGCCCTGCACTCAGGTTCCGGCCGGAGCCCGCAACCCACCAACGCGCCGATGCGCGCGAGGCGAGGAGCTTAAGGCGAACGGAGCTTCGTGTGCGGGGCCAGCCTCTTGCCGCGTCGTAGGTCACGCGTGCCCGTGGCCGAACTTCAGCATGCCGCCGCAGAGCTTCACGCCTGTGGCCGTCCGCGTCGACCTGTGGGTGCGTAAAGTCGGGCCGGGTGACTGACACCGGGGCGGGTGGGGCCGCTTCCGCATTCGGTAAGGCAAAAGCGACCGGGGCTCCGGCCAACCCCTGACGACGGTTTCGGAGTCTCCATCGCCCTTCGCTAAGAGCCCGTGGCAGCACCGGTCCACCTGACACCAACCTTTGACCGCCGGTCGTGTCGACCGAGGGCACCCCTTCGGTTTCAGCGTTCTCCCGGATCCTTCCGGACGTTGCACGCCCGACCTTCTGCTTTCATTCCGAAGCCCGGTTTGGGCCTGTGCTGGCGAGGATTGTCGTTACGCGGACGAGAACGGGGCCCAGCGAGCTCGTTTTTCACGGACGCCAGTGGGCTAGACGTCCGGGCAGCGTCGCCGTCTCCTCACGTCCTGGTGCGGTAGCGGAGGTGAACCATGCCACGGCCGAACCGGCGTTCGTCCAGCAGCTCGAGCTCCCAGGCGGACATTGTCGGGGAGGGACTGTTTGCCGCCTCCCACCACGATGGGGCGCGACGAACAGGTGACACTCGTCGACCAACCCGGCCTTGATCGCCGGGGCGAGGTCAGGACCGCCCACGCCCGCTGACGCTTTCAGCTCCCGGACCGCTTCAGGGTTGTCGGCCGTCTGCCAGATCTCCGCGGCTGCGCTCCGAGCGCTTTCAGCCGGAAGGCGAGGTGCCGTGCAAGGGTGGCGAAGCCGGCTCGTTCGGACAGGCGTGGCAACCGAACCCGTTTTGTTCGATCTGCAAGCACATGAGCTCTTGCTCGGTAAGGGGGTCGCCGAGGATCTGCTTCAGCCTGATTGTGTCCATGCGGCCTTCCATCCCTGCTGCGTCGTGAGGACTCAGAACCGCCCCCTGTCCTCTGAGGCCCAGGAAGGTTCGGTTCGTAACGCTTCTCGTCGATCTGCTGCCGTGGTCACTGCTCCCCCTGATCGGCAGGCGCGGGCTCGGCCTTGACGCTGTGATGGTGGCCGGTCGATCGGACGGCCTTGTGCGGTCGCCTGCTTCGCCACCTCGCAGGCCTCTGTGACTTGGGCGGCATGTGTGGCGAGAGCCGCTCACTGGTTCCCGCAAATAGCGAGGTTTTCAAGGCCGAATGCGTTTGGATGCCCCGCGGTCGCGGTACACGAAGGACGAGCCTCGTCTCGGAGTGGGGGAGTGGGGCAGAAGCGGGAGTGCGCGGTCGACGTGTCCTATAAGGGTGCACAGAGGGCGGCGAGCACGATCATCGGCGCGGTATGTGGCGCCGCCGAGGAGGGCTTTTGTGCGCGGCCGCAGCCCGCAGCGGAAGTGCGAGGGCGCACCGCCGAGCGAGGCGAATGAGCTTCCAGGGCACAGCAAGGAGGTGATGCCCTAACCGGGCAGCTGCGTGCGGATCCGCCTGTGGCCGCTGCGGCGCACCGCGGAACACTCAAGAGAGTACGAAGGAGTGAATGTTTATGCCAGGTAACAAGGCAGTCGCTTATATCGAGCCCGGGAAGGTCGAGGTCCAGAGCATCGACTACCCGGAGCTCGTTCTCAAGGACGGCCCGGGCGTCAATCCCGCCAACGTGGGCCGCAAGTGTGAGCACGGGGTCATCCTCAAGATCGTCTCGACCAACATCTGCGGCTCCGACCAGCACATGGTCCGGGGGCGGACGACCGCTCCCTCCGGGCTCATCCTCGGCCACGAGATCACCGGCGAGGTGATCGAGCTTGGCCGCGACGTCGAATTCATCAAGAAGGGCGATCTCGTCTCGGTGCCCTTCAACATCGCCTGCGGACGCTGTCGCAACTGCAAGGAGGGCCAGACCGGTGTCTGCCTGAACGTCAACCCCGATCGCCCTGGCTCGGCGTACGGCTACGTCGACATGGGCGGCTGGGTCGGTGGCCAGGCCGAGTACGTGTTGGTCCCATATGCGGACTGGAACCTGCTCAAGTTCCCCGACAAGGACCAGGCGATGGAGAAGATCCTCGACCTGACCATGTTGTCGGACATCTTCCCGACCGGATTCCACGGCGCCTACTCAGCCGGGGTGGGTCCCGGCTCGACGGTCTACATTGCCGGCGGCGGCCCGGTCGGGCTGGCGGCCGCGCACTCAGCTCAGTTCCTTGGGGCGGCCGTCGTGGTCGTGGGCGACATGATCGAAGAGCGCCTGAAGCAGGCCGAGAGCTTCGGTTGCGAGACCGTCGACCTGACGAAGGACGCGACGGTTCAGGAGCAGATCGAGCAGATTCTCGGCGTGCCTGAGGTCGACGCTGCAGTCGATGCGGTCGGCTTCGAGGCGCGCGGCCACGGCAGAGACTCCGATCACGAGGCGCCGGCGACGGTGCTCAACTCGATCATGGATCTCACCCGGGCCGGGGGCCGGCTCGGCATTCCGGGCCTGTACGTGACGGGCGACCCAGGCGGTATCGACGAGGCGGCGAAGGTCGGCAGCCTTTCGATCCGGCTCGGCCTCGGCTGGGCCAAGTCGCACTCGTTTACGACTGGTCAGTGCCCGGTCATGCGCTACCACCGCGGGCTGATGGAGGCGATCCTTCACGATCGCGTCCAGATCGCCAAGGCGGTCAACGCGACGGTTATCCCGCTGGACGACGCTCCGACGGGCTACAAGGATTTCGACCAGGGAGCGAGCAAGAAGTTCGTCCTCAACCCGCACGGGCTAATCAAGTAGTTCGCCCGAAAGGGGTTCGGCGGGGCCGGGAGCGCTAGCTCTCGGCCCCGCCCTCAGGCGGAAGGGGAAGTGCGGCGCTCGACCTGGTACCCCAGTTCCTGCAGGCGAGCGAGCAGCCGGAGCTCCGTCGCCTCCAAGTCGTCCGCGTCGTCCAGGTAGCGCAGGTCGACGTCCACGCGCCTGCTGTGCTCCTCGCCGCGGAACAGAAGCTGGAAGCAGTCCTCCTCGCGGGTGACTGTCGCCTTCGGAAACCGGGCGACGTGCGGCAGTCCCATCAGCCTCAACATCCTTCCGGAGTGAGAGTACTCCCTTGGCCTCCCGAGCCGCTCGCGGTCGCAGCGACAGCAGTACGAGAGCCGCGACGCGGGGATGCTGCACGTCGAGCGCCGGCTGCGTGTTCGGTGTTCATCGTGCGGCTTCGGGTTCCGTCTCTCGGAACAACACTGCGAGGAGGAGCCAGGTCAGTAGTCGAAGACGAGCGCTCCGCTCGCGCCGAAGTTCGTGAACTGCTCCTTGACGTTTCTCGTGATCACATACGAGGTCACGAGCCAGCCAAGCGCCCAGGCCGGCGGGTTCGCAACCGCCCACCAGAACGCGCCGGAGACCCGGTGTCGTGCGAGCACCAGCGCCTGGAGGACCCCCACACCGACCCCGGTGACGGCGCCCATGAGGACGAGGTCCCCTCGGCTTATCCCGTAATCGACGAGCGCCGCCCCCACGGAGTCGACTCCATTTCACCGACTACCACCTCCACGGTCACGGCGAGCTCCTCGTCTTCAACGACGGCCCGCGGTTCGTCCGGATCGGCGGCGGCACCGAGAAATGCCAGGACGTCGGTCGCGCACCGGCGATCTGCGCGATCCTTCGCCAGAGCGATCACGCGTCTCCGGCCGACTCCGTCTCCGCGCAGCGGATCGCGATTCGGGAGGAGAACGGGGTCGCCGTCGTCGACGAGCACGGCGGACTCGTCCGGGTCTTCCCGTTCGCGCCCGGCGACGTGCGTGCCGCGAGACTCGACGGCGATCGCCTCGTCGTGGCTCGCCCCACCTCCCTGGACGTCTACGACGTCGTCTCCGGAGCGGCCGTCGTGCAGCGCCCGCTGCCGAGCGGCTACGCGCTCCTCGACGCGGACGGCGGTGTCGCCGTCCTGCGCCGCGAGCGCACCATCCTGCTCCTACGGCTCGACGACGGCCGCTCGACGACCCTGACGCCGGGAGCGGAGCCGGTCTTCGCCGACCTCGAGGCGCCGGGGCTCTATTACTCGTACGCGACGCCGCAAGGCAGCGGGCGCGTCGTCTTCTTCCCTCGCGCGGAGCTTCTCGCCAGTCCCTACTAGAGGTCGTCGATGTGGTCGCGCAGGAGCTCTTGAGCTCGTCGATCGCCTCGCGCTCCTTCTGCGCGAGGCTCCCGAAGAGCTGGGCGCAGTCGTCGTAGCCGTCGGCTCGCGCGTCTTCGATGTACTGGCCGTAGCGGGCGGCAGAGTCCATCTTGACGCTCAGCGTCTGGATCACGTCCTGGAGCGTGTTCTTGACGGGTCCGTCCATGCGAAATCCGCTCGAGCGTTGATTCGAGCTATGCCATCGTCGCCTCCTTGCGTTCTCGCCGCGGTTCTCCACTGCTTGGCAGCCGGCGTGGGAAGGTCGTACGTGCCCAGGGACCGAAGCGACCGCCGACCCTCTTCGGCACCTACCGGCGCGAGGGCCGCGGCGATCGGCTCTAATGAGGTGCAAGTCCTCGGCCGAAAGGGGTCCCGTGGGGTCTGTCTTCGCGATTCGCCGCATTGCTCTCGGCGCAGTCGTCGCGCTCGTCGCGGCGGCGACGTTCGCGGGCGCCGCGGTCGCGCGCGAGGCTCCCCGCTGCACGACGTCCGCGAGCAGCCTGGCCGTCCTCGACTGCGCGGGCGGCCCCGTCGTGCCGTCGCTCGATCCCCGCTACCGGCACGGGAAGCGCCAGCTGCGGCTCAGCGCAACGGCAGCGAGCCAGGCCTGCCGCGCCTCCGAGTTCGTCTTCTATGCCGCGCGCGACTGGCTGCGGCTCGCCCCGAAGCTGGCTGAGCGCGCCTCGCCGTGCGCGGACTACTACGTCTCGGTCCCGCCGCTGGTGTCGGACAAGACCAACTCACGGCCGAACCAGGCCTGGCGGATCCGGACGCTCGGCCCGCGCTTCCACGCGATGGCGGAGATCCACTGGGCGACGTGGCAGCGGTGGGTCCAGGCGACCGGACGGAGCTGGTACGAGGCCGGCGTCGAGGCGCGGAGGAAGATGGCGGCGGCCGGCTACGACGTCGCGCTCGGCGACACGTGGGCGGTCAACGAGCTCCCGTCGAGCGTCCGCCGGAACCTCGGCACGGCGCGTGCGGACGCGCGGGCCTTCGTGCGCGGCCTCCACGACGGCGACGGCCGGCCCGCCCAGGGCGCCGTCTTCGTCATCGGCGTCATGCACGGGACGAAGGATGCATCTCTCTACAAGAGGACGTTGAAGGCCTGGCTCGCCGACACGCCGTTTTGGCTCGACATGCAGTACGCGGTTCGCTTCTGGGCGCAGGAGGTGTACGGCGACGCGCGCCGCTGGGGCGTCCCGGGCGCGCCGCCGGAGGCGCGGCGGGAGTACCTCAACGAGTTCCTCCAGCACTCGGCGCGGCTCGGCTCCGTGGCTCCAGTGCAGCACGCGGCGGCTCGGGCATTCCTCGCGCGCGCACACACGCCGATCGGGAACGCCGGCTGGCAGTGGCCGACCGGGCTCGGTTGGACGATGGTCTCCGGCGACCAGATGCGGCACTTCGTCTCCTCGCAGACCTACGCGCTCCGCAACTTCGCGGCGACGAGGCCCGGCCCGGACCGGTTCGGCTTCGCCTGGGCGCCGAACAACGCCACGGGGCTCTCGAATGCCGCCTTCGTCTCCCAGACCGGGCAGCTGCTCGACCGCCTCGGCACGGCGCTCGCCGAATCGGGCAATGAGTGGAGGTTCGACCCCGGAGTCCACGCCTGCGCCTCGCTCGGGCTGAATTGGTGCCAGGCGGACGTCAACGGCGCGTCGTTCACCCACGCATGGCGGATCTTCTCCGCGTGGAACGACCTTCCGCAGGCCGTCAGGCGAGCCCACCGGCGCCTCATCTCGGTCGTCCGCGGGCTCGTCCGGCGCGTGAGGCCGAGTCCCGCGCGGCGCCGCTAGGCGTTCCTCAGACGCGGCCCCCGAACCCCCGCGAGACGTCGACGTCCCTCGGCGCTCCGGAGTCGCTCGCGCCGTTGACGAGGAAGTAGATGATCGTGCCGAGGATCGGGAAGATCAGGATGAGCAGGATCCACGCAGCCGTCTTCCCGGCCGTCCTCGTATGGCGCCGCCGGATGATGTCGACGATCGTGGCGATCCAGATGACGACGACGAGGATGCCGAGCAGCCACCAGAACCACGCCATTTCCAGCTCCTTCCGTTCGGTGTCAAGAGCACGCTAGAACGGTGGGCTCCCGCGCGCCTCACCCCGTCCGCATGATCCTGTCAAGCCCCTCGACTGCTTCCCGCCTGAGCCGCGGCATTCCTTCGTGGAGGCCGTAGACGGCGAGGGTGCCGCAGAGGAAGAGGGCCAGGATCCGCGCACGGAGGAGCTGGTCGTCGCCGATCGGCCCGTACGCCTCGCCGAACTCGGCGCGGCCTTCCGGCGGGAGTGCGGCCCAGTAGAGCGCGAGGTCGACGCCCGGCTCGTTCCGGCTCAGGTCGATCCAGTCGATGACGGCCGCGGGCCTGCCGTCGCCGTCGACCAGCAGATGGCGGAGGTGGAGATCGCCGTGAGCGACCGCCGCCGGCCCGGGCGGCGAGAGGCCGGCCGCCGCCTCGACGACCTCGTGTGCCGCCGCCGGCGCGATCCAGAGACCCTCGTCGGCGAGCTGGGCAAGCCGCTCCCGCGTCTTGGGGACCCGGAAGCTCATGTCGGCGCGGCGGACCGGGTCGACCGGCAGCTCGGCGTCGAGCCCAAGCGAGTGGAGGGCCCGGAGGAACTCGCCGATTGGACGGCCGAGCCGGACTCGTGCCTCGTCGTCCAGCGCCGCCTCGGCGAGCTCCCGACCGGGGAGGAACGGCGCACCGTGGAACGGCCAGCCGAACGCCGCCGAGGGCTCTCCGAGCAGCGTCGGCACCGGGATCGGGAGCGGAAGCAGCGGGGCCAGGTGCGGCAGAAAGCGCATCTCGTTCTCGAGGCCGGGGATCACCATCGCCCGGCGGGGGAAGCGGAAGACCCACTCCTCGTCGACGAGCCAGACAGTGTTGTCCCAGCCCTCCCCGAGCAGCCGGAACGACCGCCGCTCCACCTCGGGGAACTGCTCGCCGATCAGCCGCCGCGCGAGACCCTCGTCCACCCGGACCTCGGGAGCCCATTCCTGCACCGAGCGAGCGTAGGCCTAGGGGCCGGTCTCCGCTCCCTCGACCGGCGGGCCCTCGATCTCCAGCACGTCCACGAGCCAGTTCAGCTGGTCGCGCTGGGCCTTCGGGACGGCGAGATCGTGGCCGGCGTCGTACCAGCTGACCTTTTTCGGCTCGCTGCCTGCGTTGATCAGCGTCTCGAGCGCGTCCTTCGGCACGATCGTGTCCTTCCGCCCGGCCTGGAAGAAGAGCTTCGCCGGGCTCGCCTGGGCGATGTACTTGAGCCCGTCCGTGTCCTCGAGGAGCGGCCGGACCTCGGCCCGCTGCTCCTCGGCCACGAGGTTCATGAACTCGTCGACCGAGTCCTCGCCGCCCGACATGAAGACGAACGCCTTGATGCGCGGCTCGACCCCGGAGAGGATCGCGCCGGTCCTGGCGCCCGCGCTGTACCCGACGAAGCCGATCTTGTCGTCGTCCACCTGCGGCAGCGACTGGAGCAGGTCGACCGCCCGCCGGAGCTCGACGACGCCCTGCACGGTGCGCTTGCGCTCCTTCCGGAGGCCCTCGACGCCGGGGCCGAGCTCGATCTCCCGGTTCGGCGAGTACGGCGACTCCACCGTCAGCGCCACGGCGCGCCTGCCGGCCAGCCAGCTGGCCGTGTAGAGCATCTCCAGCCGGTCGCCGCCCTGACCGTGGAGGTAGATGACCGCCGGGTACGGCCCCTCGCCGGGCGGGAGCAGGAGAAACGCGGGCACGCGTTCGGCGCCGCCGTCGTAGCTGATGTCGTGGATCTCGATCGGGTAGTCGGAGTTGGCGAGCCCTGCGTCCTCCTTGGCGATGGGCTCGTCGTCGTCATAGGCGTAGATGTCGGTGCCGGTCTCCTTGCCTCCGCCGCCGCAGGCGGCGAGGATCAGCACGGCGAGGCAGGCAGAGAGGTGACGCATCGAAGGCTCGTAGCAGTGGACGCTCTGTGGGCGCTCTTGTTTGCGACGGCCGCCGTCATCGTCCTCACGTACTGGCGGCTGCCCCCGAGCGAGCTCTACAACGTGAGCGTGGAGGGCTTGGCGGGTGGCCTGGGCCGGGCGCTCGTCTTCCTCAACTACCCCGTCTCGCTCGTTGCGATCCCGATCGCATGGCTCGCGGCCGACCGGCTGCGAACGCGGCGGGCGCTGTGGGCGGCGGGCGTGGCGAGCGCGCTCTGCGGTGTCACCGCTCTTCCGGGCGTCGTCGACCAGGACGATCTCGACGCGAAGCTCGTGAACGTCGTGCCGGCGCTCGGCGTCGGGATCGCGCTCGTGCTCAGCCTGCGCGCCCCGTGGGAGCGCGTCGGACGGCTGCCGCTCGATCCGGCCAGGGTCGCGATCGCGGCCGTCGTCTGGCTGGTCGCGCTCGTCTGGATCGCAGCGGTCGCCGGCTTCTACTTTCCCGGCGACGTTCTGCTCGGCGAGGAGCTGCGCCGCGGCGGTGACGGAAGGCTGTCGCCGGCCGTCCACCTCGGTGACCACGAGGGCCTCGACGCGGCTCTGCTCGCGACCTCCGCGCTCGTGCTGACGCGCTACCGGCCGCGCTTCGCCGTCGCGTGGCTGCTCGGCGTCGCACTCGTCTACGGGCTCGCCGTCGAGTGGCGCGACTTCTGGTTCGAGCAGGTCGTGAAGCGCGAGTGGACGACCTGGGCGCCGCCGCAGGTCCTGACGCCGCGGTTGAGCCTCGCGTGGGCCGGCGTCGTCCTGCTCGGGCTCGGCGTCGCGCTCGCGCTCAGGCGGCTCGAAGGGCGTCGGCCACCCGTCTGAGATCCTCGACGAAGAGCGCGAACTCGGCCTCGCGGTTGTCCGAGCGCAGGATCGACGACGGGTGCACGGTGGCCATGACGACCGGCGCGAGGTCCGACTCCACCGGCACGCCGCGGTCCTTGCTCACCCGGAACTGACGGCCGATCAGCGCCTGCGCCGCCGTTGCGCCGAGGCAGACGAGCACCTCCGGCTGGACGAGCGCAAGCTCGGCGTCGAACCAGGGCCGGCAGGCGGCGATCTCGGCGGCGTTCGGCTTCTGATGGATCCGGCGCTTGCCGCGCGGCTGCCACTTGAAGTGCTTGACGACGTTCGTCACGTAGGTCACGCCGCGGTCGATCCCCGCCTCCTCGAGCGCCCGGTCTAGGAGCTGGCCCGCAGGCCCGACGAACGGCCGGCCTTCGAGATCCTCCTGGTCGCCGGGCTGCTCGCCCACCAGCATCAGCTTCGCGTCCGGGCTGCCCTCGCCGAAGACGGTCTGCGTGCCGGTCTTCCAGAGATCGCAGCGGCGGCAGCCCCTGGCGGCCTCGCGGAGCTGCTCGAGCGTCTCGTACTCGCTCTCGAAGAGCTTCTCGGCCACGCCTGATTCCTACCCGGGCGCCGATACCATGGAACGTCGCGGCGCCGTGGCCGAGTGGTTAGGCAGAGGCCTGCAAAGCCTCGTACACCGGTTCAAATCCGGTCGGCGCCTCTCTCTTCTCCCCTCTACGGGATCGCGACGCCCGTCAGTTGCACGGGGCCGAGCGTGTAGTCGAGCTCGGTGGACTGGAGAACGCCGGGCGCGGGGATTACGTCGACCGCCTTCGGTACGAGGCTGGGGTCGAAGGTGCAGTGGGGGTCGGAGCTCGCGGTCGCGCAGACGCCGAACTGGAACTCCTGCGGTGTCGGGGCGAAGCCGCGGGCCTGATCCGGGCTGAACCCGTCCTGGCCGGTGAGGACGACGGTGAAGGCCCAGCCGGGACCGGGCGTCCCGAGCGACGCTTTCGGGACGCCGAACGTGATGAAGCGCGAGATCGGGTTCGCCGAGATCGACACCGTCCCGAGCGCGTTTCCGCTCGCGTCCACGTATCGCTGGCCGAACCCTTGCACCTGGATGAGCCGGCTCCACGCGAACGCGGGCGCAATCGCGAAGTTGCGCAAGGGGTGCGCAGCGGCGGTCGACGTCGGGGCCGCGCCGGGGACGCGCACGTAGACGTCGACGAGCTGGGCGCCGAGCGGGCTGCCGAACGTCTCCGACAGGTCGCGCGTCCTGAGCCGGAAGGTGACGGTCTCGCCGGAGTCGAAGACCTGGAACCTCTGGATGTCGAAGGCGCCCGGATGGAAGCCGGCGAAGGTCGGATATGCGTAGTTGCCGGGGCCGGCGTCGTCGCCGTCCGGGTCGGCGACGTCGAGGAGCAGCGTTCCGGGCAGGACGTCGAGGAGGACGGTGCGCCTCGCGTGCGCGGTCCCGCCGGTCGCACTGACGGCGACGACGTTCAGGACGTTGGTGCCGCCGGTGATCGCGACGTCGACGCTGAACGAGCCGTCGGCAGCGGCGGTTGTCGATGCGACCGACGTCGCGGAGTTCGCGTCGGTATTCGTCGCGGCGACGTAGACGGTGTTCCCAGGCGCAGTCGTGCCGGTCACGGTGACAGGCGAGGCGGAGACGGACGAATTGTCGACCGGGCTTGTCACTGTCAGCGGCGTCGTGGCCTGCGTGTTGGCGACGTAGCGCGAGTGCGTCACCGCCGGGAGCACGACGTTCCGGCCGGCAGCGAGATCGCGCGCGAGCCGCACGAACGAGGCCGCGGACCACGTGAGCGGCGAGGCGGAGCCGGCTGCGCCGCCGTTCACGAAGCCGATCGAAGCGACCGTCGGATCGGTGCCGAAAGGTGACGCGGCCAGGTCGGGCAGCTCCCAGTTCTGCTCGGGAATCAGGCCGACGCCGGAGGCGAACCGGCTCATGCCGAGGAGGAGTGCGGCCGCCTCGGCCGCGTCGCCGGAGACGAGCTCCTGCTCGCCGCGCTCCGCCGAGAGAGCCGGCCAGAGGTGGCCGGTGCCCTGACCGCTCGGAGCCCACGGCCGGCCGTCGGATGCGCGGTCGCCGTAGCCGTCGCCGTTGTAGCGGTGCCACCCAGGCCCACGCGCGGTCGTGCGCTTGATGGTCGCATCGACGATCGGGAGCGACCGGAGGACGTCCGGGTCGTCCGGCGGTAGCGCGCCGAGGCGCACCAGCTCGAGGAAGCCGGCGTCGATCACCGCCCGCTGATCGAGCGTCGGGCCGCCGTTGCCGACGTTGTACGAGATCTCCGCGTTCGGGTCGCCCGTCTTGGAGAGCCGGATGAAGTACGGATGGGTTGCGAGCGGCCCGTTCGTCGTCACGGTCCAGCCTTTGACCGACCGCTGCCACTCGTCGGCGACGCCCAGCCAGACGGCTGCCGACGCCATGTCGCCGTTCGCGCGCGCGAGCTCCGCGGCCGCGGCAAGGCCGGCGATCTCGGCCGCGATCGTCGACGGCGAGAATCCGCTCTGCTCCTCCCAGCGCTCGACTCCGAACGCCGGGCCGCGGGCGATGATGAAGTTGGCTGCCGGCCTGATGTGGTCCATGTACAGGGACGCGTCGGTCAGTCCGAGCTGCTGCGCCATCAGGATCGGGTACGCGGTCTCGTCGAGCTGCGTCCCGAAGGAGTCCGGCGCGACCTTGCCGTTGACGAGGCTGTTGCGCGGCATCGACCCGTCCGGAAGCTGCTGCCGCTCGAACAGGAAGAGGGTCGCGTCGCGCGCGGTGGCGAGGTCGCCGGCGGCGACCAGGCCCGTCCAGCTCTCGTACAGGTCGCGCGCGAACACTTCGCGGTAGGAGCCGAAGTAGGTGTTCGCGGGGTCGCCGGCCGAGACCGCCTGGCCCCACGGCGAGGCGAGGCTGGCGACGATCGCGCCGGGAAACGTCTTGTCCTCGGACGCCTTGATCACGTTGGCGCTCAGGTAATACGCGTCCTCGAGCTGCTTCCGGTCCTTGCCCTTGATCCCGCGCAGCTTCTCCGTGCGAGGCTTCAGCAGCGACCTGTCGTAGCGGTTCCACTGCTTCTTGTACTTCGCGAGCGCCTTGGTGAAGCCGGCGCCAAGCGACCCTTCGGCCGTCGCCACAGCCTCCTCCTGGGACGAGCCGAAGCCGAGCGCGAGCACGGTCTTGCCGCCGCCGCCCAGGAGGACGCGCGCCGTCTGGACGACGTTGCCGCTCACGGCGTCGTCGTGAATGTCCGTGAGTGCGTGTGAGGCGTCGAGCTGGACGAGGCCGTCGCTCGCGGAGCCCGCGAATCCGCTCGACGCCTCGCCGAACGACCCGTCGAGCGCCGCATGGACCGGTTGCGCGTAGTCGCGGTTCGCGGCGTTCGTCGCGGTGACAGGATCTGAAGCGACGAGCACCGGATGGCCGGTCGAGCGGTCGACCGTGGCGAAGTCGGCGCCGCCGTTGCCGGGACCGCCGCCGCCGTTGCCGTTGACCGTCGGATCGAAGCGGACGTAGAGCTGGTAGCCGCGGTGGCGCGGCTTGAAGCGCACGCGCATCAGCACCGAGTTCCGGTTCGGGTCGGTGATGTACTCGGTCTCGATCCGGTAGCGCCCGCTCTTCGCCGTCGCCGTGACCTTGCAGGCCATGCCGCCGGCGTCGTGCACCGCCCGCACTGCGTAGGTCATGTCGCGCGTCTGCAGGTCGGTGAAGGACGATCCGTCGGTGACGACGTACTGGAGCGTCTCGAGGTTCGTGTTGTCGACGGTCGGGTAGTAGACGTCGCTGAGGACGCCGTTCGCGACCGTGTACCAGACCTTCGAGCGCGTGTTGCGGGCGGTGCCGAGGCAGTCCTTGCGTGCTAGGTCGAAGTGCGAGAGCGCGCCGGGGCCGCCGGGCGCGCCGGGAACTGTCACGACGATCGTGAGCACGTGCGATGCCGCGTCGTAGGTGAAGGTCACCTTCGCGCCCGCGACCGGGACGTTGAACGCGATGTTCGGCCCGTTCGGGACGCCGCCCTCGCCGTAGTTCTCGTCCCAGCTCTCGTTGATCGCCACCTTTGCTTCGTACGAGCCCTGCGGCAGCGCCGTGGTCTCGAGTGAGTAGATTCCGTCGCCGTCGGGGTCCTGCAGCCAGGAGCGGAGGCAACCCGGATCCCAGTCGCTTGGGCAGCCGAGCTCGGACTGGAAGCTCCCGGGGGCGACGGCGATCACCGAGCCCGTGTTGTCCGTGACCCAGTGGCTCTTGTGGTCGTAGTAGAACTTGACACTCGACGCCGCTGGGAGGTCGAGCGGGATGTTGGCGCCGCCCGCCTGCGCGTGCAGGCCGTAGTTCTCGTCCCACGAGTCGTTGAGAGCGGCCTTGTACTCGAAGCTGCCGCTGGGAACCGAGAACGTTCCTTGCCAGACATCGTCGCTCGCGTCGTACGTCAGGTGCGTCGTCGCACACTCCGGCTGCCAGTCGCCCGGACAGCCGAGCTCCGACTGCAGCGAGCCGGCAATCGTGACGGACGATGGATTCGGGGTATGCGACGCCGTCGCCGCAGGAAGCAACACGAGCGCCACCGCGAGAGCGAGCAGCACCCCGCGAAGGTTTCTCCCTCTGGTCACCTGGCTCAGACCGGCGATCCCACCCCCCGTTGGCGGACCAAGCATACGACGGATGCGTCGCCGATGAGAAGTCGCGGCCCGGTCAACAGGGGGCCGCCACCGGTTTCACATCCGTCGATCGGTCAGGCCGTGCGGAGCAGGCGCTTCACCGCGCTCCACCGGGAGGTGGTGGACTTCTGGGGCGTCTCGAGCCTGACCCCGACCCGGGCGGTCAGGTCCTTCTGCGTCTGGGTGTCCTCTTGCTGCTGGGAGATCTTCACGTGCTCGGTCATGTCGTGACTCCTCACTGCTTGGTGATGAACCGGAGAGGACCCGGAGGCCCTCTCCGGCGCTCGCGTGCCGCTACGCGAAACTTCTTAGGCGACGACCGCTGCTGCCTTCTCGCGGGCGACGACCTTGCCGCTCGTGATCTTGGGCGGGTTCGGGAAGACCGCCTCGAGGTGCTCGTCGCGGATCCACGTGGCTGCGATCCGAGTCGACTCGTCGGCCTGCTCGACGTTGTCGAACAGTCCGAGCGAGCTCATGACGCCGTTCTCTCCCTCGATGAGGTAGTAGCCGGCGAAACCCGGAAGCTTGCTCAGCTTCGGGACGAGACTCTCGGAAACCCTCTTGCTCAGCTCGACGGCGCGATCGCGATCGACACCCTCGTAGCGACGAATGGTGGCATGCATCTGCTGCTCCTTCGGTCTTCGTTCAGGTCAAGAAGCTCGGTTGAGTTCCCTGAAGCGTGAGCCCAGATGGAACAGCTCGAAGAGGATGGTGCAGAGCCTCGGCGGCTTCGATGCAAGGACGAACGCGCTCAGCCAGCATAGCCGCGATCCGTGCGCACCGTATCCCCGTGGGCGTTGGGCCTTGGGATCAGTGACCCAGGATCTTCTTCCGTTTCCGGTGCGACTTCGTGATCGCGGCCCACTTCTTCCGCTGCTCCGACCGTAGCCGTGGATCGAGCTTGCGCTCCAGGTGCTCGAGCTCGCGCTGGAGCTTGAGGTAGCTCTCCCACCGATCCGCCGGAAGGGAGCCGTCCTCGAGGGCCGCGCGGACGGCGCAACCCGGCTCGGTGTCGTGCGCGCAGTCGGAGAAGCGGCACTGGGTCACGAGCTCGGCGATGTCCGCGAACGCCTTGTCCAGGCCGCCGTCCGTCTCCCAGAGCTGGAGCTCCCGCAGGCCCGGCGTGTCGATCAGGACGCCGCCGTCGGGCAGGACGAGCAGCTCGCGGTGCGAGGTCGTGTGGCGGCCCCGGCCGTCCGACCGGACCTCGCCGGTCGCGAGCCGGCCCTCGCCGAGCAGCGCGTTGATCAGCGTCGACTTGCCGACCCCGGACGAGCCGAGCAGCACGCCGGTCTTCGCGCCGTCGAGGTAGGGGCGGAGCACGTCGACGCCTTCTCCGGCCACGGCCGTGACCACATGGACGGGCACGCCGAACGCAACCGATTCGGTCTCGGCGACGGCTGCGTCGAGGTCGGTCGCGAGGTCGGCCTTGTTCAGGACGACGACCGGATTGGCGCCGCCTTCCCAGGCCGTCGACAGGTACCGCTCGAGCCGGCGGATGCTGAAGTCGCGCTCGTCGAGGCCCATGACGAGGAAGGCCACGTCGACGTTGGCCACGAGCACCTGCTCGGACGTCTCCGTGAACGGGGTCTTGCGCGAGAACTTGCTCCGGCGCGGCAGGACGACGTCGATCTGGTCGGCGCGAAGGCCCACCCAGTCGCCGACGACCGGGTGCTCGCCCGGCTCCGCGGCATGGCGGAGCCGGCCCGTGATCTCCACGAGCACATCGCCGCGCTCCGTTGCGACCTCCCAGGCGCCGCGATGTTGCGCCGTGACGCGTCCGGGCTCGAGGCCTTCGGCGTGCGCGGCGAATTCAGCCGCGAGCTCGTCGTTCCAGCCGAGCTGCGCGAGTCGTTGGTACTGCAAACCGTCTCCTTTCCTGCGGAAGAGAACCGTCGGTGCAGGACTGGAGCGCCGGTTCAGGCGGTGAAGTTCGCAGCCCTGCGAGTGCGGAAGCGATCAAGCTCTGTTGTCAAGGCGCCTCCTCTCGTCGTGGGCCGGACGCCTCAGAGTAGGCGGCGGGCGGTGGCCGCGTCAAGAAGCGCCCTGGAGGCGCCGACGCCAGGCCTCGCCGGCAGCGCGGCCTTCCGGCGTCTGCAGGAAGTGCTCGAACGGCACGTGCGCCCACGTGCCTTCGGCATGCGCGAGCAGCTCGTCGCCGTCGAAGAGCTGGGCGTGGACGTCGATGCGGCGCCCGTCGTCCGCAACGAGCTCGGCGCGGATCGTCAGCTCACGGTTGATGTGCACCGGCCGACGGAAGCGGACGGTGAGGTTGGTCGTGACGGACGGGAATCGGTACCACGTCGCGAGCAGTCCGGCAGCCTCGTCGAGCGCGGCGGCGACGAGCCCGCCGTGCGTGAACCCCGGCCCCGCCTGGTGGTGCTCGCCGAACGAGAGGCGAGCCTCGTACGAGCTCAGACCCTCCCCCTCGGGGGCGGGGAGGCTGATCCCGGTCGGATTCTGGCCGCAGCCCCAGCACGCCGGGTCGTGATGTGGCGGAATCTTCACGCTCTCGGCGCTAGGAGGGTTTGGCGCAGCGTCGCTCGTCGCAGGAGTGTGATGCTCGTTCCGAGCCAAGGACGCAGGGAGTGTTCGTATCGATGAGATACGGGCGCGACTGAGGACGCCGGATCGGGGCGAGCAGCGCGGTCCTGCGGCTCAGCCGGCGTTGCGTCGAACCCTCCTCATCAGCGCAGTCCGCCGCGCTCGAAGTGCGCCTTGAAGAAGTTGGCCGATCCGGCCGTGGCCATCGCGGCCGACGCGGAGATCTCGAGCGCGAGCGTTGCGGCGGCGACGATCTGGGCGAAGCGGTAGACCTTCCCAGGGCCGGCGCAGTCCATCAACGCGAGCCACGAGCGGGCGTAAGGAAGCGTCGTGCCGCCGCCGACGGTGCTGACCTCGAGCCCGGGCAGCCGCAGGGCCACGTGCAGGCCGTCCTCGACGCGCCGTCCCGTGCCGTGGCACATCGAGCTCGTCCCGACCATGCCGAGGTCCTGGCCGGTCGCGGCGAAGATGGCGGCGATCGCGGTCGCCGGCGTGAAGGCGACGGACTGCATCCCCGACGCCACGGCCCCGTGCGTCCCCGCCCACGACAGCTCCAGCAGATCGTCGATCGTCGTCCGCAGCACCCGCCGGATCGCGTCCTCGGTGAGCGTCGTCTCGGCGATGACCGTCTTGCCGTGCCCCCGCTGGAAGTACTCGTACGACGGCTTCTTGTCGCCGCCCATGTTGGCCTCGAGCAGCGCGCGCTCGGGCTTCACGGGCGCCCGCTCCATCACGTAGCCCATGTTCAGGAAGTACGAGTTCCGGGTCATCATGTTCGCCCCGACCGCGTCACCCGTCGTCCAGCGCCAGAGGACATGGCACATCGGGCCGACGACGTGCGTCTTCACCTCTCGCAGCTTCGCGTGGCGCGACACCGAGGGATCGTCCTGCTTGGCGATCCAGGCCCGCATCCCCTCGACCTCGCCCTCGATCCAGATCGCGAGGGCAAGCGCTTCGCCCGCCGATTTGCAGACGAAGCAGGAAGCTCTGGTGATTCTGTCCTGAAGCACGTACGTTCGGAACCCGCCGGACTCGGCCGCCGCTCGCGCGCCGCGGAACAGCGAGTCGGACATCGAGCCCTCGGTGTGGGCGAGCGGGACGAAAACGTCCTCCGTCGACCGCCCGCGCGCGACGACTGCGCCCTCCGGCTCGGTCAGCTCGTACTCGCCGAGCGAGATCGTGAGTGGGCCGATCACCGCCGTCGGGATCACCGAGACGCCGGTCAAGGCCTCCTGGGCCTTGGCCCACGGTGTCAGGTCGTGGCCGAAGACCTCGGAGTCGACGCGGCCGTCCAGCGCCTCCTGGCGCGCCTTGATCGACGCCGGATCGTTCTTGCGCGGCCAGCGGCGAAGCTCCACGGCCGCAGGTTAACCTCGCCGCCGTGGCCGCACGGCTCATGGACGGGAAGGGACTCGCGGAGCGACTCCGTGCCGAGATCGCCGAGGAAGTGCGCCAACTCGGCGACGTCGGCCTCGCGACGATCCTGGTCGGAGACGACCCGGCCTCCGACGTCTACATCCGCCGCAAGCACGAGGCGGCCCAGGAGGTCGGCATCCGCTCGGTCGACCACCGCCTCCCGGCCGAGACGACCCAGGAGCAGCTCGAGGGACTCGTCCGCGAGCTCAACGCCGACGACACGGTCGACGGCATCCTCGTCCAGTCCCCGCTGCCGGCGCAGCTCGACGAGGAGGCCGCCGTGCGGCTGCTCGATCCGGCCAAGGACGTCGACGGCTTCCATCCGGACAATGCGGCGCGTCTCTACATGGGCGAGCCGCGCTTCGTGCCGGCCACGCCGCTCGGGATCATGCGGTTGCTGGAGGAGTACGACGTCCCGCTGGAGGGCGCCCGGGCCGTCGTCGTCGGCCGGAGCCTGATCGTCGGCAAGCCGATGTCGCTGCTCCTCCTCGCCGCGAACGCGACGGTGACGACGGCTCACTCGAGGACAAGGGACCTCGCCGCGCACACACGAGAGGCTGACGTGCTGGTCGTCGCGGTCGGGCAGGTCGACGTGGTCACCGCGGACATGGTGAAACCGGGCGCGACCGTCGTGGACGTCGGCATGAACCGAACGGACGAAGGGCTGCGAGGCGACGTCGATCCCGCAGCACGCGAAATCGCCGGCCTGATCACGCCGGTTCCGGGCGGCGTGGGGCCGATGACGATCGCTTCGCTGCTGAGAAATTCGGTTCAAGCCGCTCGTCGCAGACGCTGCTAAGGTTCCGCCGTTCAAGCAGTTGTTCGGCGGCGCGGGGTGCCCGGGCCGTCGTTCGGTTTTGAAGGAGGAACGATTGCCTGAGGGCACCGTCAAGTGGTTTTCGAACGAGAAGGGCTACGGATTCATCGAGCGTGAGGACGGCGACGACGTCTTCGTCCATCACTCGGCGATCCAGTCGGAGGGCTACCGCTCGCTGACCGAGGGTCAGCGCGTGCAGTTCGAGGTCGTGCAGGGCGACAAGGGGCTCCAGGCCTCGAACGTCCAGCCGGTCTAGGCACCCTCTCGTTTCGTACTCAAAACGCGGGCCGAGAGGCCCGCGTTTTTTGTTGGATGACGCGGTGCCAGACTTCAGTCTGGCACCGCCAACTCAGAGAAGGACTGATCTCCGATGGCGATCACACGCGACGAAGTCCTCCACGTGGCGCGGCTCGCGCGCCTCGAGCTCTCGGGCGACGAGGTCGAGCGCTTCACCGAGCAGCTGAGCGCGATCCTCCAGGCGGTCGCGAAGGTGTCCGAGCTCGACCTGTCCGACGTGGAGCCGACCGCGCACCCGCTCGACGTCGTCAACGTCTGGGCCGAGGACGAGCCTCGGCCTTCGCTGCCTGCCGACGAGGCGCTCGTGAATGCTCCCGACCGGCACGACGGGTTCTTCAAGGTGCCTCCGGCATGACGGACACGCTGCGACTCACGGCCGAAGAGGCGATGGGCCTCGTCGAGCGCGGCGAGGTCTCTCCGGCCGAGCTGCACGCCGCCTATCACGCCGCGATCGGCGAGCGGGACGGTGAGCTCCACGCGTATCTCCGAACGGTCGAGGACACGGGCGGCATCCCGATCGCGTTCAAGGACGTGGTCTCGACGCGTGGAGTCGAGACGACTGCCGGCTCGAAGATCCTGTCCGGCTACACGCCGGTGTTCGACGCGACCGTCGCGGCACGCTGCCGAGACGCCGGCATGTCGCTCCTCGGCAAGACGAACATGGACGAGTTCGCAATGGGCTCGTCCACGGAGAACTCCGGCTTCGGGCCCACGCACAACCCGTGGGACCCCGAGCGAGTCCCGGGCGGCTCGTCGGGCGGGTCCGCCGCGGCGGTGGCGGCCGGGCTTGCGCCGTGGGCGCTCGGCTCCGACACGGGCGGTTCCGTGAAGCAGCCTGCGGCCCTGTGCGGGATCGTGGGCCTGCGTCCGACCTACGGGACGGTCTCGCGGTACGGGATCGTCGCCTTCGCGTCCAGCCTCGACCAGATCGGCCCGATGACGAAGACGGTTCGCGACAACGCGCTGCTCTACCGCGCGATCGCCGGGCGCGACGCGAACGACACGACGACCGTCGAGCTGCCCGAGCCGGTCCAGATCCCGGAGGCGGAGGACTTGAAAGGCGTCCGCGTCGGCGTTCCACGTGAGCTGAACGAGGCCGAGGGCATCGAGCGCGGCGTCAAGGAAGGCGTCGACCGGACGATCGAGCTCTGCCGCGAGCTCGGCGCCGAGGTGGGGGAGACGAGCCTCCCGCGCTCGGTCGAGTACGGGCTCGCCTGCTACTACCTCGTCGCGCCGGCCGAGGCCTCGTCCAACCTGGCCCGGTACGACGGCGTCCGCTACGGGCTCCGGGTGGACGGCGCGAATGTCCGCGAGATGTACGAGAAGACGCGCGACGCCGGCTTCGGCGACGAGCCCAAGCGCCGGATCATGCTCGGCGCCTACGCGCTCTCCGCCGGCTACTACGAGGCCTACTACGGCCAGGCGCAGAAGGTCCGGACCGTGATCGCGCAGGAGCATGCGGCCGCCTTCGAGAGCTTCGACGTCCTCGTCAGCCCGACCTCGCCGACCGTCGCCTTCAAGCTCGGCGAGAAGGCGGAGAACCCGCTCGCGATGTACCTCTCGGACGTCCTCACGATCCCGTCGAACATGGCCGGGCTGCCGGGCCTCTCGATCCCGTGTGGCCTCTCCGACGGGCTCCCGGTCGGCTTCCAGCTGATCGGCCCGCAGTTCTCTGAGAACCTGCTCTTCCGCGCGGGCCACGCGCTGGAGCGGGCGATCGGCTTCGACGTCGTCCCGGAGCGGCTTCGATGAACTGGGAGCCGGTCATCGGGCTCGAGATCCACATCCACCTGAAGACGCGGACGAAGATGTTCTGCCGCTGCCAGGTGACCTACTCGGAGCCGGAGAACACGCGCACCTGCCCTGTCTGCCTCGCCTTCCCCGGCTCGCTGCCGGTGCCGAACGAGCGGGCGGTCGAGTGGACGATCAAGCTCGGCCTGGCGCTCGAGTGCCGGATCGCTGAGCACGCGGTCTTCCATCGGAAGAACTACTTCTATCCGGACAACCCGAAGGGCTACCAGATCTCGCAGTACGACGAGCCTCTCTGCGTCGACGGCCGGCTGGTCGTGCCGGGCGAGGCCGGCGACACCGAGGTCGGCATCGTCCGCGCGCATCTCGAGGAGGACGCGGCCAAGAACGTCCACCTGGGAACCGCCGAAGGTCGGATTGCGGGCGCCAGCGCGACGCTCGTCGACTTCAACCGAGCCGGCACGCCGCTCGTCGAGATCGTCACCCAGCCGGATCTCCACTCGGCCGAGGGGGCGCGGCGCTTCCTGCAGCTACTTCGGCAGACGGTGGTCGAGCTCGGGATCTCCGACGCGGAGATGGAGAAGGGCTCGCTCCGCTTCGACGTGAACGTCTCCGTGCGCCCGGAGGGGTCGGACGAGCTCCGGACACGCACCGAGCTGAAGAACCTCAACTCGTTCGCCTTCGCGGCCCGCGCGATCGAGCGGGAGGTCGAGCGGCAGATCGCGATCTACGAGTCGGGCGGCGAGGTCGAGCAGGAGACGCTGCACTTCGACCCGGGCAAGGAGTCGGCGCCGCCGCTCCGTTCCAAGGAGGAGGCGCAGGACTACCGCTACTTCCCGGAGCCCGACCTCGTTCCGATCGAGCCGCCGGCCGAGATGGTCGAGCACGCCCGCGGGGAGCTCCCCGAGCTTCCGGGGGCCCGGATCCGGCGCCTTGCCGCCGACCTCGACCACGCGATCGCCCTGGATCTCGTGACGAGTGGGCGCGACGCGCTCTACGAACGAGTGCCGGGCGACCGGCGGGCCGTCGCCAACGTCCTGATGAACCAGTTCGCCGCCTCGGGCGTCGACCCCGCGGCCGTCGACGCGGAGGAGCTGGCCAAGCTGATCGAGGCGCGCTCACGCATCCCGCGCGACCGCTTCCTGGAGGCGCTCACGAAGAGCGGCGACCCGGGATTCTCGGCGGATGCCTACCTGGGTGACGGCCTCGTTGCGGACACGTCGGAGCTCGAGCCGATCGTCGACCGGATCCTGGAGGCGAATCCGGGCCAGGTGGAGTCCTACCGCGGCGGCAAGGAGGGCCTGCTCGGCTTCTTCGTCGGGCAGGTCATGCGCGAGACGCAGGGCAAGGCGGACCCGAAGGTCGTGAACGAGCTGCTGCGCTCGAAGCTCGCGTCTCGCTGAAAGTCTCACGACTTTCAGCGACCGTATGAAGCCGGGTGCCGCCTTCGCGGCACGCGGCCGAGAACCGTACGCTGAGTTCCTTCTCGATCAGCCCACAAGGCGGAACGGGCAAAACCCGTTCCGCGGCGGACCGAGTACCTAGCCGCTCGAGCTCGAGCGGCGGCGGCTGCGGGCCGGAGGGTTCGCCGGTGCGGCGGTCTTCGCCTTCAGGCGCTCCTTCTTCTTGCGCTGGCGGTCCCTCGCCCAGCGCACCTTCGGCCTGCTTCCGCGTCCCATCGCGCGGGAGCATATATAGTTCACCTTTAGGTGAACAGTACCGCACAGCTCGACCGCAGCTTCCTCGCCCTCTCGCACCCCGCTCGCCGGACGATCGTCGAGCGGCTCGCGCAGGGTCCGGCGACCGTCGGCGAGGCTTCGCAGGGGCTTGGCCTCTCGAAGCCGGCGGTGAGCAAGCACGTTCGCGTGCTGGAGGACGCGGGGCTCATCCACCGCGAGGTCGAGGGCCGGGAGCACCGCCTCCGCCTCGAGGGCCGGTCGATGACCGAGGCCGAGCAGTGGATCGAGCGGCATCGCGAGCTGTGGGAGCGGAAATTCGACGCCGTCGAGCGGTTTCTCGCCGACGGGGAGGGAGGAAACGCATGACGCAGCAGGCACAGGACGTCGTCCTGCAAATGAACCGGCGCTTCGACGCGCCGCGGGAGCGCGTCTTCGAGGCGTGGACGAGCCCGGAGGTCCTGCTCGAGTGGTGGCGTGCCGGGCCCGACTGGGAGACGCCCGAGGCCGAGGTCGACCTCCGCCCGGGCGGGAGCTACCGCCTCTCCATGCGCGACACCGAAAAGGGCGAGACGCATACGGTCGTCGGCGAGTACAGGGAGATCCAGCCGCCGGAGCGGCTCGTCTACACGTGGAGCTGGGAGAGCAATCCCGCGGAGATGCAGGGGAGCACGGACACGATCGTGACCGTGGAGTTCGTCGACGACGGCGGCGCGACCGAGGTCTCGCTGACACACAGCGGGTTCGCCGACGAGAACATCCGCGACCTGCACGCCCACGGCTGGGATGCGTGCCTCGCCAACCTGGAGCGGCTCTTTCGCTGAAAGTCCCACGACTTTCAGCGACCGTATGAAGCCGGGCGCCGCTTTGCGGCACGCGGCCTCGAAGCCGCAGCGGGAGCTCCTCGTCCAACGGCCGAACGAAGCGAGCCGGGCAAAGCCCGGCTCGCGGCATCTCAGGTCAGATGAGTCCGCAAATGCGGGCCGTGTTGGGCCACGGGTAGAACCCCCGGCCGGCCTTGAGGGCTCGTTCGGCGACCCACATCTGCTCGACGGGCGACCACGTGTTCGCCCAGCCGCGCCGGAGGAGGTGGCGCGGCGCGTACTGCCGCATGAAGGCGCGGTCCATCTGGAGGCCGCCCCAGTACGGATCCCAGGCGTCGCGCCAGGGCCCCTCGTGGCGCTGGAGGCAACGCCACGCGCGCTCGTGCGGAGGGTTGTGCGCCTTGACCCTCGCTCGGATCGCACGGCGACGCCACTGCTGCATCACGTGCAGCCGGTAGACGACGTCCCTCGTCCGCATGTACCGGCGGCGATTCGGCGTTCGCGGAACGCCCATCAGACGCTGCCACCGCCAGGTCGCAACCTGATAGCGCTTGATCTTGCGGACGACGACCTTCCCGTCCGGCATCGCTCGCGCCTGGTCGGCCGCGCGACCGGACGGAACCGTTGCAGCGGCGAGGCCGAACAGAACCGCGGCAACGACGAGCAAGCCGACGAGTTGTCTGGGCACGTGTGGACCCCCGTTCGTGCTGGAGCTGTGGGTCCGGCGCGCGACTGTGCCGCAGTGCGCGTCCGGAGCCGAACCGCTCCGTCGGTTTCCTGGTTCCGGCGGGGTTCGGCCGCCGAGCGGCGGACATTGTTAGCAGACGAACATGCCTACCCAGGCAACGGAGGCTGCTGTTTTCTGCTGGAAATCGTAAATCCTCCGTAAAGAAACGCTGACGAAACCGCGAAAAAAGCCGCAGTTTGCGCCACTCCGAGCCCGGCCACCGTGCTTCCGACCGCGGCTACGGCGACGCCCGCCAGGATGAGGCTCATCGCCAGGGGCCGACGCCGGATCGACGCCAGGGCAACGCCCACCACCGCCGCGGTTCCGGCCACATTCCCCACGATCGCGAGGATCCTGAGCGGGAAGTAGTCGAGGTGCGACTGGGCCTCCGGAATCTCGTCTCCCCCCACCGGCGCAGAGAGCGGCTCGGCGATCGCCGCGCCCGTCGCGAGGCCGACGTAGACCAGGATGACCGGAACGACCCAGCGCCGGCCGAGGAGGAGGAGCGAGCCCGCACCCAGGAGAGGCGCGGTCAGCAGCCCGCCGAAGAGGTAGTAGAGGCGGAACGCCGCCTCGCTCCAGCCGGCGGCCGAGCCCCACGCGAGCGCGGCCGCCGCGACGGCGAAGGCCGCGAGCGACGCGGACCACGCTAGGAGCTCCGGTGACCTGCGTGCACGCCAGCGTCCGGCGAGCCTTCCGGCGAGGCGCAACGCGAGCAGTGCGGCCGCAAACGCAAGCAGGGCCTCCATCCGGACGAGGGTAGTAGGCTGGCCGCGATGAGGAGTCTGGCTCTTGCGGTGCTTGCAGCCGGGCTCGCACTCTCGGTCGGCGGCGCCGGAAGCACGGCGACCGTGAGCCGGGACTACGCCCAGGTGGCGCTCAACATCCTGCCTCCGGGTCAGTCCGGAAGCCTCGCCTTCGGCCGCAACTCGTCGGACCAGCTGCCGCTCTTCGACGGCCTGACGCCGCTCGGTGCCAACGTGACGGCCCGGAGCCTGCGCCGCTTCTTCAAGTCGGCCCGGTTCGGCCTCGAGGGCAGGAAGCCGGTGCGCACGGACCGCCCGCGCGCCGGAGTCCGCATCCTCTGGGATCGCTGGGGCGTCCCTCACGTCTACGGGACGCGGCGGGCCGACGTCCACTACGGGGCGGGCTGGGCGACGGCGCGTGAGCGCGGCCTGCTCCTCCAGCTCCTCCGCTGGGCGGGACGGATCGCGGCGCTCGACGTTCCGGGGGTGAACCCGTTCGCCGTCGCCCTCTCGGGGCGGCGCTTCACGCCCAGCCCGCAGGCGGAGGCGATCCTGCGGCAGCAGGAGCGGCTCGTCGCGGGCCACGGCCGGCAGGCGCGGCAGCTCCTGCGCGACGTGGACGCCTTCGTCGCCGGGATCAACGCGTACAACCGCTCGATCGGCATCTCCGGCGAGCCGTGGACGCGCAGGGACGTCATCGCGGTCGGGGCGATCATGGGCGCGAACCTCGGCCTCGGCGGCGGCGACGAGACCCGGCGCTCACTCTTCCTGGACGCGCTCGAGCGACAGCTGGGGCCGGCCCGGGCGCGGCAGGTCTGGACCGACCTCCGCGAGAAGCAGGATCCCGAGACGCCAGTCTCGATCGCCCGCAGGTTCCCCTACGGCGGCGGACCGGGGATCGGCGCCGGCAGCGTCGTTCTCGACGACGGCAGCTTCGTACCCGCCGGCGGCGCCTCCGCGCAGCCGGCGATGTCCGCCTGGCCGGCGAAGGCGAGCAACGCGCTGCTCCTCTCGGCGAGGCGCTCGACGAACGGCCATCCGCTCTTCGTCGCCGGCCCGCAGGTCGGCCATGCCTATCCCCAGCTGCTCATGGAGCTCGATCTCCACGGCGGAGGGATCGACGCCCGAGGTGCGTCCTTCCCCGGGCTCTCGTTCTACGTGCTGCTCGGACGGGGGAGCGACTACGCGTGGAGCGCGACGTCGTCCAACTCGGACGTGGTCGACCACTTCGTCGAGGAGCTTTGCGGCGACGACTTTCACTACCGGTTCCGAGGCTCGTGCCGTGAGATGGGCACGATCGACGCCGGCACCCTCCAGCAGGGACCCGGCCAGCCGGACCGGCGCCTCGTCTACCGGACGACGCTCCACGGGCCCGTGCTCGGCTACGCGACCGTCGACGGACGCCGGGTCGCGATCTCGAGCCGGCGGTCGACGAGGGGGCGCGAGCTGCTCTCCGCGCTCATGTTCCAGGACCTCAACACCGGGGCCGTGCGCTCCTCGAAGACGTTCCTCCGCGCTGCGGCGAAGCTGGAGTTCACGTTCAACGTCCTTTACGCGGACGACCGCGACATCGCGATGTTCTCGACCGGTCGGCTGCCGGCTCGCGCCCCCGGGGCGGACGGCTCGCTGCCGACGCTCGGCACCGGTGAGTACGAGTGGCGGGGATTCCTGCCGGCGCGGTCGCACCCGCAGGTCGTGAACCCGCCGAGCGGGGCGATCCTGCAGTGGAACAACAAGCCGGCGGCCGGCTTCGCGGCCTCCGACGACAACTGGTCGTTCGGCTCCGTCCACCGCGTCGACCTCCTGCGGCCGGGGATCGCGGCCCGCCGGAAGCACAGCCTCGCCACGGTCGTCGGTGTCATGAACAGGGCGGCGACGCAGGATCTCCGGGTCGTCCGGGTCTGGCCGGTCGTCGCGGACGTGCTGCGAGGATCACAGCCGCCGAGCCCTCGCGCCGCGGCCGTGTTCGAGGCTCTCTCGTCGTGGCCGCGCGCCGGCGGAAGCCGCCTCGACCGCGACCTCGACGGGCTCGTCGATCATCCGGGCGCCGCGGTCATGGACGCCGCCTGGCGCCGCCTCGCGGATGCCGTCATGTCGCCCGTTGTCGGGCCGCTCACGGAGCGGCTCGGAGCCCTTCAGGCCTGGAGCGACAACGCGAGCGGCGACGGGTCGTCGTACGGTTTCGGCTGGTACGGCTGGATCGACAAGGACCTTCGGACGCTCCTCGGCCGGCCGGTGAACGGCCGGTACGCGACGCGCTTCTGCGGCGGCGGCGACCTGCCTGCCTGCCGCGCGTCGCTGTGGGCGGCGCTCGAGGCGGCGGGCGCCGACCTCGCGGCGACCAGAGGGCCGAATCCGGACACGTGGCGGGCTGACGCGACCCGCGAGCGCATCAACTACAGCCCCCTGCCGCGGACGATGCGTTTCGCCAATCGCCCGACCTTCCAGCAGGTCATGACGTTCAAGGGCCACCGGCCCAGGCGCTAGCCTCCACGAACAGTGGCCGAGAAGCGGTACCTCTTCACGCCGGGGCCGACGCCGGTGCCTCCACCGGTGCTCGAGGCGATGAGCCGGCCGATCATCCACCACCGAAGCTCGGACTTCCGCGAGATCTTCCAGCGCTGCCTCGATCGGCTGGCGGAGGTCTACCGCACCGGGAGCGACGTCCTGATCTACACGTCGTCGGGAACCGGCGGAATGGAGTCCGCCGTCTCGAATCTCACCCGGCCGGGCGACCGCGTCGTCGTCGTCTCCGCCGGCCACTTCGGCGAGCGCTGGGCCGCGATGGGCGGGAACTTCGGCTGCGATGTCGACACGGTGGAGTACGAGTGGGGCGAGTCGCCGTCGGCCGACGATCTCGCCGCCAGGCTCGGCGAGCTCGGCGGTGCGAAGGTCGTCTTCCTCACGCACTCCGAGACCTCGACCGGCGTCGTCGCCGACGTCCAGGCGCTTGCGGCAGCCGGGAAGGAGGCGGGCGCGCTCGTCGTCGTCGACGCGGTGTCCAGCCTCGGCGCCGTCCCGCTGGAGACCGACGCGTGGGGGCTCGACGCCGTGATCTCCGGCTCGCAGAAGGCGCTGATGACGCCTCCCGGCCTGGCCACGGTCTCGGTCTCCCGCGACGCGTTGGCAGCCGTCGAGCGGAACCCGGTGGGCCGCTACTACTTCGACTGGGAGCAGACGCGGGAGCGCCAGGCCGCGTTCGACCCCGCATTCACCCCCGCCGTGTCGATCGTGGTCGGCCTCGACGTCGCGCTGGGGCTCCTCCTGGAGGAGGGGCTCGAGCAGGCCTTCGAGCGCCACACGCGCCTCGGCCGCGCCTGCCGCGCGGGCGTGAAGGCGATGGGGCTCGAGCTCTTCTCTCCGGACGACGACCGCTCCGCCGTGGTGACGGCGATCAACGCCCCGGACGGGATCGACTCGGGCGAGCTCGTGCAGACGCTCCGCGACCGGCACGGCATCGTGCTCGCGCCGGGCCAGGGACCGCTGAAGGGACGCGTCTTCCGGATCGGCCACATCGGCTACTACGACATCTTCGACATCACGACCGCGCTGGCCGGCGTGGAGCTCGTCCTGGCCGAGCAGGGCGCGGACATCGAGCGGGGCGCCGCCGTCACCACCGCGCTCGAGGCCTTCGAGCACACGCCTGTGTGACGCTTCCCTGGCCGGCATCGGCTCCCGCCGGGCGAAGCCCGGCTCCGCCGACGCCTGACGGCGCTGGCGGCCCGCGGCGTTCCGGGCCCGTGCTGTGGCGCACTGTGCCCTCCGGCCGCAAACCGCCAGCGCCGCCCCAGGAAACCGTCACGTGAGCGGCCGCCTTCGCGTCCTGGTCCGAGAGCCGATCGCCGAGGCGGGGATCGACCTGCTGCGGGAGCGGTTCGACGTGGACGTGAACGGCGACTCGCCGCTCGAGGAGCGGATCGGCGACTACGACGCGATTGTGATCCGGTCGGCGACGATGCTGACCGCAGACGTGCTCGAGCGCGCGGAGCGGCTGAAGGTGATCGGCCGGGCCGGGGTGGGGGGGGACAACGTGGACGTCGAGGCCGCAACCCGCCGGGGGATCGTCGTCGCCAACGCGCCGGAGTCGACCGTCGTCTCGGCGGCAGAGCATGCGGTGGGCCTGCTCGTCGCGCTCGCCCGGCACATCCCCCAGGCCCACGCCTCGCTGAAGCAGGGACGGTGGGAGCGCTCCAGCTACGGCGGAGTGGAGCTCGAGGGCAAGACGCTCGGCGTCCTCGGGTTCGGGAGGATCGGCCAGCAGGTCGCGCGGCGGGCGGTCGGGCTCGGTATGGCGGTGATCGCGCACGACCCGTTCGTGTCCAAGGACCGGTACCGCGAGCTCGGGGTGACGAGGGCCGAGACGCCGCGCGACGTGCTGGCGGCGGCCGACTTCGTGACGCTGCACCTGCCGCTGGCGGACGAGACCCGCGGCTCGATCGACGCAAAGGCGCTCGCGGCCATGCGGCCCGGCGGCTACCTCATCAACGCGGCGCGTGGCGAGCTCGTCGACGAGGACGCCCTGCTCGAGGCGCTGCGCTCCGGGCACCTCGCCGGCGCGGCGCTCGACGTGTTCTCGGCCGAACCGTACTCCGGGCCGCTGCTGGAGCTGGACAACGTGGTCGTCACGCCCCATCTCGCCGCGTCGACGGAGGAGGCGCAGGACCGGGCCGGCGTGATCGTCGCCGAGCAGGTCGCCGCCGCGCTCGAAGGCGGGCTCGTGGTGAACGCCGTGAACATCCCGGCCATCAGGCGCGAGGATCTCGACGTCCTCGGCCCGTTCGTCCCGCTCGCGGCGAAGCTCGGCCGCCTCGCGATGGAGCTCGCGGCGGGCCGGGCCGAGCGGATCGAGCTCACGTACTACGGGCAGCTGGCGGACTTCGACACGCGCCTCCTGACCTCGGCAGCGCTGAACGGGGCGTTCCAGGGCCGCTTCGAGCAGCCGGTGAACTACGTGAACGCGCCGCTCCTCGCCGAAGAGCGGGGCATCGAGGTCGTCGAGCAGCGCCGCCGGACCTGCCGCGACTTCACGAACCTGATCCGCGTGGCGGTCGCGACGGACGGCGACCAGCTGCGCGTCTCCGGGACGACGATCGGCCGCGACGATCGGATGTGGCTCGTCAGCGCGCTCGGCTTCGAGCTCGAGATGGAGCTCGCGCCCCTCCTCGTCCTCTTCCGCTACGACGACGTCCCGGGCGTGATCGGCCGGGTGGGGACGCTCTTCGGCGACGCCGGCGTGAACATCGCCAACATGGCCGTGTCCCGGACGCGGAGGGGCGGCAAGGCGCTGATGGCGCTCTCCGTCGACAGCGAGCCGCCGCCCGACCTGGTCGAGCGCGTGCGCGCCGAGGGCTTCGACGACGCGCGCTTCCTCTCGCTCGGCTAGCGGCCGGCCGCGCTCGAAGCAAGTAACAGACTGTTACTAGCCCTCCGGGGCCCGCATGGCTGCGCGGCTCCCCGGGCACGTAACAGTCTGTTACGAAGCCGGTTCGGCGCGGGGGTCGGTGCGGCGCGCCTCCTTCCGGAGCCCGCGCGTCATCTTCTCGACGATGAGGTAGCCGCGCCGCCGGCGCCGCACGTGCTCGTAGGCGGGGACCTCGTGTCCCTCCGCGACGAGGAAGGTCGTCGGCTCGGCCCGGACGTCCTCGTACGCCTCCAGCGGAGCCTCGACGCGCTGCCGGCAGTCGACCTCCGCGCACTCGCAGACGAACGCGGCCTCATCGCCGTCCAACTGCTCGGCCACTTCGGCGATCTGCTCGTTGACGTGGCGGAAGACCGATTCCGTCCGCGCGATTCGGGCTTCTTCTTCGGTCGCCATATCGCCTCCCGCTCGGAGAACGGTCGAGCGGGCGAAACGGTTGCGCCGGTTAGGCTTCCGCGGTGGAGGAGCGTTGGCCAGAGCCGGTCGAGCGCGTCGCCGCGTTTCTCCGCCAGGGAGGTGTCGAGGGCCGGATCGAGGAGTTCGAGGCCGGCACGCCGACCGCCGAGGACGCCGCGCGAGCGGTCGGTTGCAAGCTCGGGCAGATCGTCAAGTCCCTCGTCTTCGACTGCGACGGCGCGCCCGTCGTCGTGCTGGTTCCGGGCGATCGGCGTGCAGATTCCAGCAAGGTCGCGCGGGCCGCAGGCTGCCGGCGTGCCAGGATCGCGGGCGCCGACCAGGTGCGTGATGCGACCGGCTTCGAGCCCGGCGCCGTTGCGCCGTTCCCCTTGCCGAAGGTCTCCCGGATCCTCGTCGACCGCCAGCTCCTCGTCCACGACCGCGTCTGGATCGGAGCCGGCTCGCCGAGCCACATGGCCACGCTGTCTCCGTCCGACCTCGTCCGCCTCACCAAGGCGGAGCCGATGGACGCTGTCACGGAGGCCGCCTAACATTCGACCCAGGGCAAACGGAGGAGGCGCATGATCGCAACGGACAAGATCTGGATGAACGGCGAGCTCGTCGACTGGGCCGACGCAAAGGTCCACGTCGGCGCGCACGGGCTCCACTACGGGACCGGCGTCTTCGAGGGAATTCGCTGCTACGAGACGCCCAAGGGCCCGGCCGTCTTCCGGCTGACCGACCACATCAAGCGCCTCGATGCCTCCGCCAAGCTGCTCTACATGGAGCTTCCGTACTCGGTCGAGGAGATCCGCGACGCCTGCCTCCAGCTGATCGGCGTCAACGGCCTCCCCGAGTGCTACCTCCGCCCATTCGCCTTCTACGGCTACGGCGAGCTCGGCGTCTCGACTGCGGGGAACCCCGTCGACGTCGTGATCATGAGCTGGCCCTGGGGCGCTTACCTGGGCGATGACGGGATGAAGAACGGCATCCGCTGCAAGATCTCGAGCTGGAAGCGCGTCGGGGCGAACACGATCCCGCACGCGGCCAAGGCGACTGGCATCTACCTCAACTCGATGCTCGCGGTGATCGAGGCGAACCGGGCCGGCTACGACGAGGCGATCCTCCTCACGGACGACGGTTACATCGCGGACGGCTCCGGCGAGAACGTCTTCGTCGTCAAGGACGGGAAGATCACCACGCCGCCGCTCTCGACGTCGATCCTCCCGGGCATCACGCGCAACTCGGTGATCCAGATCGCGCAGGATCTCGGCTACACCGTCGAGGAGACCCACCTGATCCGCACCGACCTCTACCTGGCGGACGAGATCTTCATGACCGGGACCGCTGCGGAGGTGACGCCGATCCGGTCCGTGGACGACCAGGAGATCGGGCCGCCCGGCGAGATCACGCTGAAGCTCCAGCAGGCGTACCTCGACACGGTGCGGGGCGGCAGCGAGCGCTGGTCGCAGTGGCTCGAGTACGCCTCGATCCCGGCTCCGGCTCCGGCGCCCACGCCTGCGGCGTGAGCGCCGCTCGCTTTCGCTCGAAGTCTCACGACTTCGAGCGACCGCATGGAGCCGGGCATCGCTTCGCGATGCGCGGCCCGGGGGCGCGGCTTCGCCTCCTCTGGTCAGAGCGTCTGTGAGCGGGACGGGCAAAGCCCGCCCCGCGGTGAGACACATTCCGCTGGCGCGGCCCTGGATCGACGAGCGCGAGGAGGAGCTCGTCCTCGAGGTGCTCCGGTCCGGGCGGCTCTCGCTCGGCCCGACCATCGAGCGGTTCGAGGAGCTGATCGCGGAGCGTGTCGGCGCGCCGTACGCGGTCGCCGTCTCGAGCGGTACCGCGGGTCTCCACATGCTGGTTCGAGCGGCCGGGATCGGGCAGGGCGACGAGGTCATCACCTCGCCGCTCTCGTTCGCAGCGAGCGCCAACTGCTTCCTCTTCGAGGGCGCGACGCCCGTGTTCGTCGACGTCGACCCTCGCACGTGGAACATGGATCCCGCCGCGGTCGAGGCGGCGATCACCGGGCGGACGAGGGGAATCGTCGCCGTGGACATGTTCGGCTACCCCTGCGAGCTCGATCCGCTGCGGGAGATCGCCGACCGGCATGGGCTGACGCTGATCGAGGATTCCGCCGAGGCGCTCGGCGCGGAGTACAAGGGCAAGCCGATCGGCTCGCACGGCCCGTCCGCGGTCTTCGGCTTCTACCCCAACAAGCAGCTCGCGACCGGCGAGGGCGGAGTCGTCGTCACGCACTCGGAGGAGACGTGGCAGCTCATCCGCAGCCTGCGCAACCAGGGCCGCTCGTACGACGGCGGCAGCTGGTTCAACCACGTCCGGCTGGGGTTCAACTACCGCTGGACGGACGTGCAGGCGGCGATCGGGATCGCCCAGCTCGAGAAGCTCGACCGCGCGCTCGCGCTCCGCTCGGAGGCGGCCGGCCGGTACGCGGAGCTGCTCGGAGGCGTGGGCGGCGTCGAGCTGGCGCCTGCCGACGACGCCGACCACCGGCGCTCGTGGTTCGTCTACGTCGTGGCCCTCGCGCCCGCGATCGACCGGGCGCGCGTGATGGCCGATCTCCGAGAGCGCGGGGTGGACGTGGCCGAGTACGTCCCGTGCATCCACCTCCAGACCTACATGCGTGAGCAGTTCGGGTTCGGCGAAGGGCTCTGCCCGGTGGCCGAGGGCATCGCAGGCCGCACGATCGCGCTGCCGTTCTTCCCGGGGCTCGAACGCGCCGACCAGGAGTACGTGGTCGAGGCGCTCCGCTCCGCACTCGGCTAGGACGGCGGCGATAATCGCGTCATGGCGAACGGCGCGAACCGCATGGTCTTCCTCGGCTTCGGGAAGTACGCGCGCGCCGACAAGATCTACGCGCTCGAGCCGCTGACCGGCGACGAGCGGGGAGGCGGGCGCCGTACGCGGGTCTGGATCGAGGGCGTACCGGACCCGATCATCGCCGGCCGCACCGAGCGGACGATCCTCCACGAGATGGGCCAGGAGGCCGCGGCGAGCACGCAGATCATCGACAGCGCCGTCGACCTCGCCGAGCGGATCGCGAGCGGGGTGGAGAGCGGCCGAGTCGACCTCGCCGACCTCGGTCGGCGCGCCCGCCGCCTGCTCGAGTCCACGGCCAGGCCGCCGGACGACGAAAAGCTCTTCTAGTTGACCGACATCGGCCGGCCGGAGCCGCCGGAGCGCGGCCTGTTCGCTCGCATCGCGGTCGACATCCGTCCGCTCCAGGAGTCACGCGACTTCGCCGCCTCGCCCGTGGCGATCTGGCTGCTTCCCTCGGCGCCGCCGGCGCCCGAGGCCGAGGGGCCGAGCCTGGCAGCGATCGTCGACGGCTTCTGGTACGTGCGCCGGAAGGACGTCCTGCTCGGCATCTTCCTCGTGGACACGAACGCCATGATCTTCGGGATGCCGAGGGCGCTCTTCCCTGCCTTCGCCGAGAAGCTCGGTGTGGGAGCAGGCCTGCTCGGCCTGATGTATTCCGCACCCTTCGCGGGCGCGCCCGCCGCGGACTTCGTCAGCGCGGTGCTGCGCTCGAACATCCTCCTCACCGAGACGCCGGACTCGATGCGCGGCCGCGTCTCGGGTATCGAGCTGGCGCAGGTCGCCGGGGCCCCCGAGCGCGGGAACGTCGAAGCCGGCATCGTCGCCGAGCTCGCCGGTGTCCGGGCCTCGATCGTCTCGGACGGCGTCCTCACCGTGATCGGCACGGTCGTGGTTGCCATGGCGGTCCCGGCGCTCGTCCGTTACGACGCACGGAAGCCGCAGCAGGAATGAGGCTCGACAAGGACTTCTTCGCCCGCTCGGTGCACGAGGTCGCGCCGGATCTCGTGGGGGCCACGCTGCTCGTCGACGGCGTCGGCGGCCCGATCGTGGAGGTCGAGGCGTACGACCACGAGGACCCGGCCGCGCACGGTTACGCCGGTCGAACGGAGCGGAACGCGACCATGTTCGGGCCGCCGGGTCACGCCTACGTGTACCGCTCGTACGGGATCCACTGGTGCCTCAACTTCGTCTGCGAGGGAGAGGGCGTGGCCAGCGCCGTGCTGATTCGCGCGCTCGAGCCGGCGCACGGGCTCGACACGATGCGGGCACGGCGGGGGCTCGACGACCCTCGTCTGCTCTGCGCCGGCCCGGGCCGCCTCTGCCAGGCGCTCGGAATCACGCGCGAGCACGACGGCCTCGCGCTGTACGAGCCGCCGTTCGAGCTCCTCGAGCGAGAGACCGAACCGGAGATCGCAGTCGGCGCTCGGATCGGGATCACGAAGGCGGCCGACCGACCGTGGCGCTACGGCCTCGCCGGCTCGAGGTTCCTCAGCCGCCCCTTGCGAACCTGAATCGCGGGCGCTAGCGGGACGAGACGACCAGACGAATCGGAAGGCCGGGAGCCGCGGCCACCCTCCCGCCGCGGGGCACCTGCCGGACGACCCGTCCGACCGACGAGTCCCCCTCGACCGCAGGCC
>DASVEW010000089.1:0-3330 GCA_036380355.1 Gaiellaceae bacterium
GCAGAACTACCGCTCCACGAACACGATCCTCCGCGCGGCCAACCACGTCATCTCGCACAACACCGAGCGCAAGCCGAAGAACCTCTGGTCGGAGCTCGGCGACGGAGTCCCCGTCCGCGTCCTCGAGGTCGAGGACGAGCACGCCGAGACCCGCTGGGTCGCGTCCGAGATCGCCGGGCTCGTGGACGAGGGCGTGAACGGCAGCGAGATCGCGGTCTTCTACCGGACGAACGCGCAGTCGCGGGTGCTGGAGGACATCCTCGTCCGCAGCGAGATCCCGTACCAGGTGATCGGCGGCCCGCGCTTCTACGAGCGCGCCGAGGTCAAGGACGCCATCGCCTACCTCCAGGTGATCGACAACCCGTACGACGCCGTCAGCCTGCAACGGATCGCCAACCGGCCCCGCCGGGGGATCGGCGACGCCTCGCTCGCACGGCTCCAGACCTACGCAGACTCCCACGGCCTCTCGCTCTGGGAGGCCCTCGAGTTCCCGGAGGAGGCCGGGCTCGGTCCGGCGCAGGCGAGAGCGGCGACCGGGCTCCGCAACTTGCTCCTCTCGCTCCAGGCGGGCGCGCTCGAGCTCCCGGTGGACGAGCTCGTCGAGCGGACGCTCGAGCGCAGCGGCTACCTGGAGTCGCTCGAGGCGGAGCGCACCATCGAGGCGCAGGGCCGGATCGAGAACCTCCAAGAGCTGATCGGCGTCGCCCAGGAGTACCAGGCGGGCGCCGAGAGCCCGTCGCTCTCCACGTTCCTCCAGGAGATCTCGCTCTTCTCCGACCAGGACAGCCTGCGCGACCAGCAGAGCCTCGTGACCCTGATGACGCTCCACAATGCGAAGGGGCTCGAGTTCAAGGCCGTCTTCATGATCGGGATGGAGGAGGGAATCTTCCCGCACTCGCGCTCGCTCGAGGAGAACTCGCTCGAGGAGGAGCGGCGGCTGGCCTACGTCGGCATGACGCGTGCCCGCGAGCGGCTGACGCTCACCCACGCCGCCGGCCGTTCGCTCTACGGCTCCCGAAACTACAACCTGCCCTCCCGCTTCCTCGACGAGCTTCCGCAGGAGGAGATCCACCGCGAGCGGCTGCGGCCGTCCTCGTGGTCGGGCTACGGCGCGCCGGTGGCGAGGATCCAGCCGCGCGGCGACACCCCGGACCTCTCCACGGGCGACGCGGTCCGCCACGGGACGCTCGGCGAGGGGATCGTCACCGCCGTCGAGCCCGGTGGGGTCGTCAGCGTCCGCTTCGCCGGCGAGGACGCCGACCGCCGGCTCGTCCTCGACTACGCGCCGTTGGAGCGCGTGGGTTGAGCGTCGAGATCCGCACCGCGACCGCGGAGGAGTTCCCCGAGGTCATCCGGCCGATCATGCATTACTTCGGGCGGACTCCTAGCCAGGAGTTCGCGGCGCGTTTCGGGCCGCTCATCCCGCCGGACCGGATCCACGGCGCCTGGGAGAACGGCCGTGTCGTGGGAAGCGGCGGCGTCTTCCCCTTCGAGACCGGAATCCCCGGCGGCCTGATCCGGGCGGCGGGCGTGACGCTGGTCGGCGTCCTGCCGACGCACCGCCGGCGGGGCATCTTCGGGGACCTGATGCGGGCGCAGCTCAAGGACGTCCGTGAGCGCGGAGAGCCGATGGCGTACCTCTGGGCGTCGGAGGACACGCTGTACGGCCGGTTCGGCTACGGCATCGCCTCGTTCTCCGGAGGCATCGACCTCCCGCGCGAGCGCATCGCGTACGCCGAGCAGCTCGAGACCGTGGGCGACGTGCGGCTCGTCGAGCCGGACGAAGCCGTCGAGCCCTTCTCGGAGATCCAGCGCGCCGCCGCAGCTCAGCACCCGGGCATGTTCGTGCGGACCAAGGAGTGGTGGACGGCCCGGCGGCTCGCCGACCCGGAATGGGTGCGCGCCGCCGAGGGCGGCAGCGAGCAGGTCCGCGCGCTGCTCGAGTTCGACGGCCGGCCTGCGGCGTATGCGCTCTACCGGCTCAACTTCTCGGCCGACCGCGGGATTCCGACCGGATTCACGAACGTGATCGAAGCCGTCGGCGTCTCGCCGGAGGCGACCCGCGGGATTTGGCGCTACCTGCTGGACATCGACTGGATGGCGCGCGTAAAGGCGAACCTGCTGCCGCAGGACCACGAGCTCTTCCTCCTCCTGCGTGAGCCGCGAATGCTTCGCTTCGAGCTGCGGGAGGGACTCTGGGTGCGGTTGGTCGACGTCGAGGCCGCGCTGGCGGCCCGTTCGTACAAGCCGGGCGAGCCCGTGGTGATCGAGGTGCGAGACGAGCTCTTCCCGGAAAACGCCGGTCGCTACCGCGTCGGCCCGGGAAGCACCGGGCGCACGGATGCGGCCGCCGACCTATCGCTCCCGATCCAGTCGCTGGGCTCCGTCTACCTCGGCGGGTTCACTTTCGGCGAGCTGGCGCGGGCCGGCCGGGTCGAGGAGCTGGCCGACGGTGCGCTCGACCGGGCGGACGCGCTCTTCCGCACCGACCGTTACCCGTGGTGCCCAGAAATCTTTTGAGCTGACGAAATCGCGGGCCGCGCGCGTTACACCCCTCAGTGGCACTCCTCGCTGCGCTCGCCACCGTGGTCCTGTGGTCGTCCGCGTTCGTCGGGATCCGGGCTGCGGGTGAGGATCTCTCTGCGGGTGCGCTGAGCCTCGGGCGGCTGGCGGTCGGGAGCGCGCTACTTGGCGTCTTCGTGCTCTGGCAGCGCGAGCGGTTGCCCGGGCGTCGCGAGTTCCCGCTGATCGTCGCCTGCGGGGTGCTCTGGTTCGGGCTCTACAACATCGCGCTGAACGAGGCGGAACGGCGGGTCGACGCCGGCACGGCGGCGATGCTCGTCAACGTCGGGCCGGTCGTGATCGCGATCCTCGCCGGCTTCCTGCTTCACGAGGGGCTTCCGCGGACGCTTGTGCTCGGCTGCGCGATCGCCTTCTCCGGCGCGATCGTGATCGGGCTGGCGACCTCGGAGCAGAGCGTGGCCGCAGGCTGGGGCGCCGTGCTGTGCGTCGCCGCCGCAGCGTTCTATGCGGGCGGGGTCGTGGCGCAGAAGCCGCTGCTTCCGCGCGTGTCGGGTCTGCACGTCACCTGGCTCGCGTGCACGGTCGGCCTGGTCGTCTGCCTCCCGTTTGCGCCGAGCCTCGTCGACGAGCTGGGCCGCGCCGGCGGCAACTCGATCGCGTGGATGGTCTACCTCGGCGTGTTCCCGACCGCGGTCGGGTTCATGACGTGGGCCTACGCGCTCTCGAGGACTACGGCCGGCCGGATGGGGGCGACGACGTACCTCGTCCCGCCGCTCGCGATCCTGATCGGCTGGGCGCTGCTCGGCG
>DASVEW010000090.1:0-17939 GCA_036380355.1 Gaiellaceae bacterium
TGGTCGAGATCCGGCTCGGCGCGTGGGGCCCGTTCCGCTTCGTCGACCTGTCGAACGAAGCGCCGCCCCTCGACGAGGTGCTCGGCGAGGTGCCCGACATGCTGTCGCGGGGCGGGCTCGACGTCGACAGGCTCGCGTTCCACCACCGCGTCGACTGGGAGGTCTCGGCGAACTGGAAGATCGCGGCCGAGAACTTCCTCGAGTGCTACCACTGCGCCGTCGCGCACCCGGGATTCTCCGCCGTCGTCGAGACGTCGCCCGACAGCTACCGGCTCGAGACGCGCCCCTGGCACTTGAGCCAATTCGGGCAGCTAAAGGACCCAACCGGCGCGCCCCTCCCCGAAGGCCAGTTCCACCTCATCTGGCCGAACACCGGCATCAACGTCTTCCCGGGCCGGCCCAACCTCTCGATCGGGCCGATCCTGCCGGTCGCGCCCGACCGGACCCGCCGCCTCCTCGACTACTTCTTCGCGCCGGGCGAGGACGACGGCTGGATCGCCGAGTTCCTCGAGTTCGACGACCAGGTCGGGCGAGAGGACGCAAGCCTGGTCGAGTCGGTGCAACGAGGCGCCGGCTCGGGCGCACTCCCGGAAGGTCGCCTGCTCCCGGAGAGCGAGCAGCTCGTCGCGGCATTCCAGGCCAGGCTCCGCGAAGCACTCGAGTAGCCGGGGGACGCGAGGCCGCCTAGCCGCCGCCCGCTGCTTCCGCGCGCCGCAGCCCCAGCACGGCCCAGACGGAGAAGAGAGCGATCAGCGCCAGCACACCGCCGAAGGCGCCGACGAGGTGCGCCGGCTCGCCCGCGATCAGGCTGCGGCCGGCTTCCAGCATCAGGGTCACCGGGTTGAGCCGCGCGATCGTCTCCAGCCAGCTCGCGAGGAGCTCGACCGGCACGAAGACCGGAGCGAAGAAGAGCGACAGGAACACGGGAAGCTGCATGAGCGGCGCCGCCTGCAGCGTCCTCAGCCGCATCGCGACGCCTGCCGACCAGAGGAGCCCGGTCACGTTGACGAGCGCCGCGAGCGTGTAGAGCGCGAAGATGTCGACGCCGTTGCCGCCGACCTCCATCCCCGCGAGCATGGCGACCGCCGTCAGCACGAGCGCCGTCACCGCCCAGCGCCCGAGCGCGCCGATCGCATAACCGAGCAGGATCCCGCGGCGGTCCGGCGCCGCCACCATCAGCCGGCGCGCGAAGCCGGTCTCGAAGTCGCGGACGATCCCGAAGCCGGTGAAGACGCCTGCGAACGCAGCGGACTGGAGCAGCACGAAGACGAACTGGAAGGCGGTGTAGCCGACCGGGAACTGGAATCCCGGCACGTCGTTGACCCGGGAGAGCCCGCCGGCGAACGCCACGAAGAAGAACATCGGGAAGGCGATCCCCGGGATCAGCAGCGACGGGGTCGTGAAGTTGTTGTGGAGCATCCGCCAGCCCACGGCCAGCGCCACGCTGATCACGCTCCTCACGTTCGCGCCAGCCTTCCGCGCAGCGAGAGCGACGACAGCGTGAGCCCGACGATCGTGAGCCCGATGCAGACGCCGAAGCCGAGCGCGAGCGCCTCGCCGTTCCAGCCCTCGATGACCAGGCTCCGGATCGCCTCGATCAGGTACGAGACCGGGTTCAGCGAGGCCGCGATCTGGAACCACTCCGTCTCGATCAGGTTCCGCGGCAGGTTCATCGACGAGATGAACAGGAACACGAAGAAGACGGGGAAGAGACTGTGCACGGCCTCCGTCGACCCGGTCCGGAGGGCGGCCAGCGCGCCGAAGGAGCCGAAGGCGAGCACGATCATGACCGCGAGCACGAAGATCACCACGGCGCCGAGCACGCCGGCCTCGATCCTCACCCCGATCGCGAGGCCGACGGTCAGGTACCACAGGGCCTGCAGGAAGCCCATCGCGATCACGCCGCCGAGGTGACCGACGAGGAGCGCTGCGCTCTGCATCGGCGTCAGCGCGAGGCGGTTCAGGAAGCCCGTCTGGATGTCGCGGGCGAGGTCGACGCCCGCGTTCACGGTCGCGAACAGCGCTCCCTGGATGAACGGGAAGGCGAGGAAGAACGAGATGAACGAGTCCGTCGGGAAGCCGGGGAGGCTCGTCGCGGCATCGAGGCCGCCGGAGTTCACCGCCATGAGCGCGAGCGGGAAGATGAGCGGCGTGATCCAGTTCGCGGGCTGGCGCAGCGTGCGCAGGACCGAGCGGCGCGCGAGGTGCAGGACCTGCGAGGTGAGGGTCACTCCGGGCCGGGTTCCGAGGGCTCCTCGGAGCCTTCGAGCGAGCGCCCCGTCTTCGCGAGGAACACGTCGTCCAGCGTCGGTGCGTGGAGGTGGAGCGCCTCGACTCTGACCGACGCCGAGTCCAGGGCCCGCACGATGTCGGCGAGGTCGCCCTTGCCGTCGAGCCGGACCGCGACGCCGGCAGTGGAGGGCTGAAGCTCCCCGAACCTGCCGAAGACCTCCTCGACCCTCCCCGGCTCCGTGTCCTCGGTCGGGACCGCCTCGACGGTCGGCCGCCCGATCTCGGCCTTCAGCGCGGCCGGAGTGCCCTCCGCGACCAGCCGGCCGTGGTCGATGATCCCGACCCTGTCGGCGAGCACGTCCGCCTCCTCTAGGTACTGAGTGGTGAGGAAGACGGTGACGCCCTCGTCCCGTTTGAGGCGGACGACCTCGTCCCAGAGAGCGCTCCGGCTCTGCGGATCGAGCCCCGTCGTCGGCTCGTCGAGGAAGAGGATCCGCGGACGGTGGGCGAGGGCGAGCGCCAGGTCGAGGCGCCGCTTCATCCCGCCCGAGTACCCACCGATCTTCCGGTCGGCGGCGAGGCGCAGGCCGACCCGCTCCAGGAGCGCGTCGGTGCGCCCGTCCCGCTCGGAGCGCGGGATCCCGTGCAGCGCCAGCTGGAGCTTGAGGTGCTCCCGGCCGGTCAGGAGCGGGTCGAGCGCCGCCTCCTGGAGCGCGGCGCCGATGGTCCTTCTGACCGCCGCACCTTCCTTGACGATGTCGTGGCCGCCGACGCGCGCGCGGCCCGCCGTCGGAGGAAGCAGCGTCGTGAGCATGTGCACCGTCGTCGACTTGCCGGCGCCGTTGGGACCCAGGAAGCCGTAGATCTCACCCGTTGCGACGTCGAGGTCGATCCCGGCGACTGCGCGGATCCCGCCCTTGAACTCGCGCACCAGGCCTCGGACTTCGATCGCACGGTCCACCCCCGCACACTAGCGGTGTACGAAAGCTGTAAAGCCGCGCTTGACTTTTCCGGGTTTGCGGTAGCCTCAGCCGGGGTCGATGCTGAGGAAGGCGCTTATTTTCTGCCTGCTCGCAGGCGTTTTTGCCTCGCCGGCGGCCGCGGCGCCGAAGGTGCTGATGCCCGGCGTCACCTACGAGAAGCGGCTCCAGTTCACCCGCTTCGGCCCGCAGGCGCTGCACGTGCTGACGGCGCCGAAGCCGGCCGGCGGGCTCTACGGCCTGAAACCGGTGCTCTCGAACGGCGCGGCGGTCGGGCGCGAGCGCGTGACCTCGATGCAGCGGCGTGCCGAGGCGAGCGCCACCGTCGCCGGCGTCAACGGCGATCTCTTCACCTGGGCCGACGGGATCCCGAGCAGCGGCCTGATCCAGGACGGCGTCCTGCGGACGACCCCGCACCCGAGGCGCTCGATGCTGGGCATCGACGCAGCCGGAAACCTCCGCGTCGACAGGATCACGATGCTCGGCACCTGGCAGGGCTCCGGCCCTCGAAGGCCGATCCACCTCCTCAACCGCCCGCCCGGCCCGAATGGCACGACGCTCTACACGCCCTCGTACGGCCCCACGACGCCGTCCACCCCGGGTGTGTTCGAGGCCGTCCTCTCGCCGTTCCCGTCCGCAACGCCGAACGCCGATCTCGTCGGCTTCGTGTCCGAGAACCGGCGCGGAGGGACGCCGATCCCACCCGGCGGCGCGGTGCTCGCGGCCCGCGGCACGCAGGCGCAGCGGCTCTCCGTGGAGGGCGCGACCGCCGAGATGGTTACGGCCCGGCTCGTCCTGCGGCCGGAGTGGCGCGACGTCCCCGAGGCGCTCGGCGGCGGCCCCGAGCTCATCCGCCAGGGGCGGCCGATCTTCCGGCCCAACGAGGACTTCGGCACCTACCACCTCAACCGGCGCCATCCGCGCACCGCCGTCGGCCAGAAGCCGGACGGGCGGATCGTGATGGTGGTCGTCGACGGCCGGCGCCCGGGCTACTCCGCGGGAATGACCAACTTCGAGCTCGCGCAGACGATGATGCGTCAGGGCGTCGTCACCGCCTCCGCGCTGGACGCCGGCGGGTCCTCGACGATGGCGTTCGGCGGCAAGCTCCTCAGCCGCCCGTCCGACAACGGCGGCGAGCGGCTCGTCTCGGAGGCGCTGCTCGTCATGTACTACGGCGTCCATGCGCCCGAGACCGAGCTGTCGTTCTCGCCGAACGGCGACGGCGCCGGCGACCGGCAGCGGCTCGAATACAAGCTCGTCCGGCCGTCGACGGTCACGGCGACGCTGACGGGGCCCGACGGCGTCGCCCGCCAGATCGACTCGGGCGAGCGCAAGCCGGGTCTCTACAAGTTCGCGTTCGCGGGAGGCGCCCGCAGCAGCCGCAGCGGCCGCCAGGCGGCGGAGCCGGAAGGCCGGTGGCGCTGGTCGATCACGGCCGTGGACTCGGAGGGCCGGCGCTCGACCGCCGAGCGCACGTTCAGCCTCAACAACACGCTCGGCTTCATCTCCGTCCGGCCCACGCGCATGGTCGTCCGGCGCAAGCGCGGCGGGCGCCTGCTGATCGGCTTCACGCTCACGCGCCCGGCCCGCGTCAACGTCATGATCACGTCGAAGACGGGCCAGCTGCTGCGGGTGGTGCGGAACTTCAACGCACGGGCCGGCAGGACCGAGGTGCTCTGGAACGGCAAGTACCCGAACGGCAAGCCGGTGTTCTCGGGCGCCTACGTGGCGAGGGTCGTAGCGACGAATCGCGTCGGAAGGGTCGAGCTGGCGCGCGCCTTCCGGGTCAGGCGCCGCTGATTCGCGGAAAGTCTCACGACTTTCCGCGACCCTCTGGAGCCGGGCGACCGCTTCGCGGTCGGGCGGCGGAGCTGCGGTGACGAAACTTCCTCGACCCAGTTCGCGTGACGGCCGAGCGGGCGAAGCCCGCTCGGCGGCGAATTCCTAGACTCCGGCGATGCTCCAGGCCTCTGTCTTGTCTGCGATCACCGACGCGCTCACCGACATCGTGGGCGACCACGGCATCTATGCCGTGTTCATCCTGATGCTGGTCGACGCCGTGCTGCCCGCGGCCAGCGAGCTCGTGATGGTCTACGCCGGTGCCGTCGCGGCCGGCGCGTTCGCGGGCCAGAACGTCGTCGTCTTCGGCGAGCGCATCGAATCGGAGCCCTGGGCATACGTCGCGATGGCGACGTCGGGCGCGCTCGGGTACATCATCGGGTCGGCGATGGGCTGGGCGATCGGCGACTACGGCGGCCGGCCGTTCCTCGAGCGCCACGGGCGGTGGGTCCACGTGACGCCTCACACCCTCCACCGCGCAGAGGCCTGGTTCGACCGCTTCGGAGATTGGGCCGTGGCGATCGGGCGGGTGACGCCGGTCGTCCGCTCGTTCATCGCCATCCCGGCCGGCGTCTTCGAGATGCCGTTCGTCCGCTACATGCTGCTGACGATTCCCGGATCGGTGGCCTGGGCCTTCGCGTTCGCAGGCGCCGGGTGGGCGTTCGGGTCGCAGTGGGAAGACTTCCACCACAGCTTCCGCTACGCCGAGTACGTCGTGGCCGCGGGCATCGTCGCCGTGATCGTCGCCGGGATCTGGCGTCACCGGCGAGGGGCTAGGATTGACCGCCGTGCCGAAGATCCCGCTGGTTGACGTCCAGGCGCAGTACGCGCCACTGGCGGAGGAGCTGCGCAGGCGGTTCGAGGGGGTCCTCGAGTCGGCGCAGTTCATCCGCGGCCCGAACGTCCGGGCATTCGAGGAGGAGGCGTCTGCGTACCTGGACGTGAAGCGGGCGGTGGGCGTCGCAAACGGCACCGACGCGCTCGTGCTCGTGCTCGACGCGATGGGGATCGGCCCGGGCGACGAGGTGATCTGTCCCGCCTTCACGTTCTACGCCACGGCCGAGGCGATCGCACGGCGCGGTGCGACACCGGTCTTCGCAGACGTCGACGGCACGACGCTCAACCTCGACCCGGAGGACGTTTCCGGCCGGATCACCGAGCGGACGAAGGCGATCCTTCCCGTCCACCTCTTCGGCCGCCCGGCTCTGCTCCACGAGCTCGCGTCGCTCGGCTTGCCGCTGATCGAGGACGGAGCGCAGGCCTTCGGCGCGCCCGGGATCGCCCGGACGGGGATCGCCTCGACGTTCAGCTTCTACCCGACGAAGAACCTCTTCTGCCTCGGCGACGGAGGGTTGGTGACCGCCAACGACGAAGACCTCGCTGAGAGGGTCCGCATGCTCGCGTTCCACGGCTCCCGCGACAAGACCACGTTCGACTTCGTCGGCTACAACTCGCGGCTCGACGAGCTGCAGGCCGCGTTCCTGCGCGTCTTCCTCGAGCACCTGGACGAGTGGACGCGGGGCAGGCGCGAGGCGGCGGCCCGGTATGCCGAGCTCGGTCTCGGCGAGCTCGTGGAGCTGCCGGAGGACGAACCGGGGCACGTGTATCACCTCTTCGTCTCCCGGTCTGCCGAGCGCGACCGGATCCGCGAGGCCCTGAGCGCGGCCGAGATCGCGTCCGCGACCTACTACGTGACGCCGATGCACCTCCAGCCGGCGCTGCGGTTCCTCGGCTACGAGCCCGGCTCGCTGCCGGAGACGGAGCGCGCAGCCGCCGAGAACTTCTCCCTGCCGCTCTGGCCGGGCATCCCTCCGGAGGTGCAGGAGCGCGTGGTCGAGACGGTCCGGTCAGCCGTGGGCGCGGGCGTGGCCTGATGCTGCCGGTCAACCGGCACAGGCTCTGGCAGCTGGCCGCCGACGCGGCGCTGATCGCGCTCGCCTGGTGGCTCGCGTTCCAGCTCAGGTTCGACTTCGACGTGCCCGCCAACTTCCGGGACGGCCTCTGGACGACCGTCGGGATCGTCGTCGCGATCAAGCTCGCGGTCTTCATCGCGTTCGGCTTCTACAACCGCTGGTGGCGTTACGTGTCCACGAAGGACATGTGGCGGGCCGCACTGGGCGTGATCGTCGCGTCCGTGATCGCGGCGAACGCGATCTACTTCCTCGATCCGTTCGAGCGCCGGCTGCCGCGCGGTGTCGCGCTGATGGACGGAGTCCTGTTGCTCGGCCTCGTGGCCGGGACCCGCCTCGCGGCGCGGAGCATCTTCGAGCGGCCGTCCGCCTCAAGGCTGGTCGCCCGCGGCAAGGAGGTGATCGTCGTCGGCGCCGGCGACGCGGGTCAGCTCGTGATCAAGGAGATGCAGCGGTCGCGGCAGCTCGGCTACACGCCGATCGGGATCGTCGACGACGACCCGCGCAAGAAGAACCTCCGCGTCCACGGCGTGCGCGTGCTCGGGACGACCGACGAGCTCCCGCACGTCCTTCGCGACAACCGGCCGGACGAGCTGCTGATCGCGATCCCGTCCGCATCCGGTGAGGACCGGCAGAAGGTGGTCGAGGTGGCACGACGCGAGAGCGTGCCGGTGAAGACGCTCCCCGGCCTCTACGAGCTGATCGCCGACGAGGACAACCTCGCCGCGCAGATCCGCCCGGTCCAGGTCGAGGACGTCCTCGGCCGCGAGCCCGTCGAGGTCGACCTCGAGGCGATCTCGTCCTACCTCGAGGGCGAGACCGTGCTGGTGACCGGCGCGGGCGGCTCGATCGGCTCCGAGCTGTGCCGGCAGATCGCGCGGGCGAATCCGTCGCGGCTGATCCTCGTCGACCAGGGCGAGACGCCGCTCTTCGAGATCGAGCGCGAGCTCGTGGACGAGCGGCAGTTCACGGCCTCGATTCCCGTCCTGGCCGACGTGTCCAACCGGCGCAAGATCCGGCAGGTCTTCGAGCGCTACAACCCCGGCGTCGTCTTCCACGCGGCCGCGTACAAGCACGTGCCGCTGATGGAGGCGAACCCGCTCGAGTCGATCCGCAACAACGTCCTGGGGACGAAGGTCGTGGCGGACGCGGCGGTCGAGTTCCGCGCCAAGCGTTTCGTGCTCGTCTCGACGGACAAGGCGCTGAACCCGAAGGCGGTCTACGGCCAGTGCAAGGCGCTCGCGGAGTGGATCACAGAGGCGTTCGGCTGCCGGGAGGACGTGTCCACCCGGTTCATGGCCGTCCGGTTCGGCAACGTGCTCGGCTCGGCCGGGAGCGTGATCACGATCTTCAAGCGCCAGATCGCGAACGGCGGGCCGGTCACGATCACGCACCCGGAGATGACGCGCTACTTCATGACGATCCCCGAGGCGTCGTCGCTCGTCGTCCAGGCGGGCTCCATCGGCGGCCGCGGCGAGATCTTCGTGCTCGACATGGGCGACCCCGTCGCGATCCTCGACCTGGCGCGGGACATGATCCGGCTATCCGGTCGGGAGCCCGAGCGCGACATTCCGATCGAGTTCATCGGCGTACGTGCCGGCGAAAAGCTGCACGAGGAGCTCTGGGGGCCGGACGAGGAGGTCGCTCCCACGATCCATCCGAAGATCAGCCGCGCGCGCCGCGCGCCGATCGAGGCCGAGTGGCTCGGCGGCGAGCTGGTCGAGCTGGAGCGCCTCGTCGAGGAGGGGGAGACGCTCGAGGCGGTCTCGCGGCTCTCCACGATGGTGCGGGCGCCCAAGCGCGCCGCCATGCCTGCGGCCCGGCGCCTAGACCGGCATGAGCAGGTCGAGCATCTCGGCGGGATCGCGGCGGACCCGAGTCGCCGCGCCTGAGTCGCGCTTGCTCACCACGAGGGCGCGGGGGTCCGTGATCGGCACCAGGCGCTGCTGGCGGATCAGCTCCTCGTCCACGCCGCCGAGCCGGCCGCCGAAGGTCGTGTAGACCGGGACGCCGAGCGCCGCCGCCTCCCGGTTCATGGTCCCTCCGGCGGAGACGACCAGGTCGGAGAGCCCGATCAGGCTCTGGGCGTCCACGGCCCGGTCGGGGACGACGACGGCCGGCAGCTCGAGGTTGCGAACGTAGGCCCCCTGCTCGGCGGTGCGAGGGAGCACCACGACTTGCACCCCCTCCTGGTGGCCGAGGTGGTCGAGAACCTGCGGGAAGAGCGGGTTGGACGTGCGGTGGTAGAGCGAGACGTCGGGCGGTGTGCGCACCACGACGAGCGTCCGGTCTCCCGCCAGCCCGAGCGCATCGAGCACGGACCGGTCGGGCTCGAAGTCGGAGAGGTAGTACTCCTCCTTCAGCCCCGGGTACTGCCTGAGCTTCGGCGGGCGCACGCCGTAGCGACGAAGCCGCTCGGGCGGGATCGCGTCGGGGACGACCACATGCGTCGCGGCTCGCAGGCCGAGCTGGTGCTGGAGCCAGGCGAACTCGTAGTCGAACGTCGTCGAGCTGGGAATCCCGAGGCGCCGTGCCGTGATCGTCAGCTCGTGGGAGCCGTGCGCGAGCGCGGCGTCGAACCCGCGACCTTTCGCCCAGCGGCGCAGCCGGCCCAGCCGCGAGGTCAGTGCCCTCGCCTTCCCCAGCCGCGAACGGCCGCCGTGGCTGCCGAAGACCTCGGCATCGATCCCGTGGAGCTCGAGCAGCTGGAGCGTCTGCGCGTAGTCGCGCGCGGTGATCTCCACCTCGGCGCCACGGTCGCGGAGGAGGCGGATCATCGGCCGGAACACGAGGACGTGGGCCGGAGCCGTCATGTCCATCCAGACGCGCATCAGGGCTTCTCCACGAGCCGGAACCGGACCGCCTCGACCAGCGTGTCGGGGTCGAGCGGCCGCCCGAAGAACCGCTCGTGGGCGACGCGCCAGTCCTCGACCGATTCGAACCCTTCACCCTCGTCGCGCGCGAACGCGTCGTCGATCTCGGACACGGGGACGACTCGTGCGTCCGTGACCTCGACGATCCCCACCGGCTCGTCGTGGTAGCCGAGGAGCGCGTACCGCGCACCCGGCCGGTCCTCGGGCTGCTCGGACTCGGCGAGCCCCACCGTCGCCGTCTTCTCGCCGGCGAGCACCGCGTCGACGAGCGTGCGGCGCAGCTCCGTGCGCGCGTAGCCGAGCTTGAACGGCGGCAGGTCGCTCAAGCGACGGCTTCGGCGAGGCGCGACTCGCCGAGCGGTCCCGGCGTCCGCTCGACGTGCTGCTCGTGCCAGAGCGTGAAGGCGAGCAGGCCCCAGAGCTGCCGCGAGAGGTCTTCCTCCCCGGTCACGTGGCGGTCGATCAGGCGCGCCACGGTCTCCGGCCGGAAGAAGCCCTGGCGGCGCAGCGTGTCCGGCGCGAGCACGTCCCGCGCGAACGGCTCGAGCTCCCCTCGGAGCCACGCCGCGGCAGGGATCGAGAAGCCTCGCTTGCGCCCATAGACGATCCGGTGCGGGAGAAGCGGCGCGGCGGCCTTCCGCAGCAGCCACTTCTTGCGCAGTCCCCGTACCTTGAGACGGGTCGGCAGGGCCAGCGCGAGGCCGGCGACGACGGGGTCGAGGTATGGCACCCGCGCCTCGAGCGAGTGCGCCATCGAGGCGCGGTCGGTCTTGACGAGCAGGTCGTCGACGAGGTAGGTGCCGAGGTCGACGTCCTGGAGCCGCGAGAGGAGCTCGGCGCCCTCCGTCTCGGCGAAGCGGGCGCGGAGCAGATCGACCGGATCTGAGCCCGGCCGACTCAAGGGGTCTGACCCCACGCGGCCCGTCAGCTCCCCTCGCAGGTCCGCCGAGAAGATCTCCTTCCAGGCGTGGTGCCGCTCGAGCGGCGGCAGGTTTGCCCCGCGTACGAACCGTTTCGCCTTGTAGTCGAAGCTCGCCTTCCGGCTCGAGCTCGGCAGCCGCTCCACCAGGGGTCTGACCCCTGGCGCCAACCGGCCGACGCGGAGCGCCAGCAGGTCGGCCGCGTAGGTGTAGTAGCCGCCGAAGAGCTCGTCTCCGCCCTCGCCCGACAGCGCGACCTTCACGTGGCGGGCCGCCAGCTCGGACACCAGGTAGGTCGGAAGCGCGGACGAGTCGGCGAAAGGCTCGTCGAACGTCTCCGCCAGGCGCGGGAGGAGCAGCGCAGCGTCGGGCCGCACGACGAGCTGCTCGTGGCGCGTCCCGTACATCGAGGCGACCGCGCGCGCGTCGTCGAGCTCGTCGAACGAGCGCTCCTGGAAGCCGATCGAGAACGTGTGGACGGCCTCGCCGCTCTCCTGCGCAGCAAGCGCCGCGAGGAGCGACGAGTCGACGCCGCCGGAGAGCAGGACGCCGACGGGGACGTCCGCGATCAGGTGCGCTCGCACCGAGTCGCGGAGCCGCGCTCGCAGCTCCTCGGCCAGCTCGGCCGGATCTTCGTCCCGCACCTCCGACGCAGCGACCGGCGCGGGCCGGGCATACCGCTCGGTCCGCAGCGCCCCGTCCTCCCAGACCAGCAGGTGGCCGGCGGGGAGCTTGCGCGTCCCGCCGAAGATCGAGTACGGCGCCGGGACGGAGTTGAAGGCGAGGAACGCCCCGAGCGCGTCCGGGTCGACCTCGCCGCGTGGAAGCGCGCGCAACTCGGAGGCGAACGCGAGCCGGCCGCCGTCCTCGCGGTAGTAGAGCGGCTTGATTCCGAAGCGATCGCGCGCCAGCACGAGCCGCCGGCGCCGCGAGTCCCAGACCGCCGCGGCGAACATCCCGCGCAGCCGCCCGGCGAAGCCCTCGCCGTGCTCCTCGTAGAGGTGGACGAGCACTTCGGTGTCGCAGCGGGTGGAGAACCGGTGGCCGGCCCGCTCGAGCTCGGCGCGCAGTTCCCGGAAGTTGTAGATCTCGCCGTTCTGGACGACGTGGACGGTGCCGTCCTCGTTCGCGATCGGCTGGTCGCCGTGCTCGAGGTCGATGATCGAGAGCCGCCGGGCCGCGAGCCCCACGGGCCCGTCGAGAAGCTCGCCGTCCGAGTCGGGCCCACGATGGACGAGCGTCGCGCTCATCGCGCGCAGCCGCTCGGGGTCGACCGGCCCGCGGCTACTCGCGAGTCCGCAGATCCCACACACGGGCGATCACTCTACGCGCGTCGGTCGGACCGCCCCGCGCAGCGATTGGCGCAGGACGCGCCAACCTGTTGCGCCGAGCGTCCGCAGGTACAGGCCCACGGACCGGTCGGCGATCCACTCCATGTCGTGCGCGAGCTTCTCGGCCATCGAGGTCTCGTAGCCGCGCCGCACCTGCGCGAAGCCGGTGAGGCCCGGTCGGACGACGAGCCGTTGCCAGTACGCGGGGATGTCCGCGGCGAGCTGCTCGAAGAAGATCGGGCGAATCGGTCGAGGGCCGACGAGGCTCATCTCCCCCCGAAGGACGTTCACGAGCTGCGGGAGCTCGTCCAGCTGCGTCGCACGCAGCCAGCGGCCGACCTTCGTCCGCTCCTCCTTCGTCCGGAAGACGAGCTCCTCGCCGAGGTGCGCGCCCAGCCTCGCCTCGGCACCCGGCCGCAGGGTGCGGAACTTGAGCATGGCGTAAAACTCGCCGCCCCGTCCGACCCGGGTCCCCCGGTAGAGGACGGGCCGGCCGCTCGTCGCGAGGATCGCGAGCGAGATCAGCCCCATCGGCAGGATCGCCAGGACGAGGAACGCCACCGAGAGGGCGACGTCGAGGCCGCGGAGGACGGCATCGACCCGGTCGCGCCTCGGGCTTTCGCGAGCCCGGCGGATGAAGCTCTCGGAGAGCGACGAGCTGCGGGGCTGCGTCTGCATCCGTCGATGGTAGTCCGGCAGGAAGACCGAGGGCCGGCATGCGCCGGCCCTCGGTGAGACGTCGTGTCAGGCGGGTCTAGCCGCGGCCCTTCTTGCCGTGGCCCTTCTTCTTGCCCTTGCCGCCGTCATCGTCGTCGTCGTCGTCGTCGTCGTCGTCGTCATCGTCGTGGTCGTGCCCGTGGCCGTCCTTGGTGGGAAGCCGGAACAGCAGCAGCTGTCCGCCCTCGCGCTGGTAGGTGAGCGTGTTGGGTCCCTCCACGCGCACCTCCTCCTGCACGACGAGCGAGCCGGCCTGGATGTCGACCAGGAACGCGCCCTTGCCGAAGAACTTCGACGCGTCGACGATGCCGCTCGACTCCCAGCCGCCGGCAAGCGCCCTCGTCGCATTCTTGTCGGTCGGGCCGTTGTCGGCCGACTGGTTGACGCGGGCGACCACGAACGGAGCGCCGCCCTTCTTCAGGTCGTAGGCCCAGATCCGAGCCGTGGTGCCGGTCCCGAGCGGGTACTGGTTCTGGCTGCCCGGGTCCTCCTGGAACAGCAGGAGATCCTTCGTCGTCTCCATGTTGTCCGGGTTGTGGATCAGGTCGAGCGCACCTGCGCTCGCCGCTCCGCGGGCATCGCCGTCGATCAGGACCGAGAGGCTCTTGACCTTGGTCGGGTCACGCCGGTCGAGCACCATCTTGAAGATGCGCCCGTTCGGCCACGGGCCCATTGTCCCGGCCGGACCGCGGCGAAGCCGGCCCGTCGTCGGGTCGGGCAGCGCCCGTGGCTCACCGGTGTCCGCGAGGTACATGACGTTCTTGTGCTTGCGGTCGTACGCCGTGTCCTCGATGCGGATGAACTGGAAGACGTTGTTCGCGTTCGACCAGTTCTCGAGCCCGGTCTGGTCGCCCACGGCGATGTCGCGTGGGACCGGGATGAACTCTCCCGGGACCGACAGACCGGGCGTGAGGTCGCCGTAGTCGTTCACGGCGGCGTTGCTCGACCTGAAGGCCCACAGCTGACCCTCGTCGTTCCAGACCGCGCGCGCGTTGCGCGCCGTGTAGAGGTAGACCTGGGACGACGGCGGGCTGAACGTGTCGTCACCGGACATCACGACGGGACGGCCGTAGCCCTCCATCGCCACGCTGTTCTCGTGGTTGTGGCGGCCCATGCCGTAGATCGTCCGGTACTGCTCGGTCTTGATGTCGAACGCCACCACGACACCGGCCTGCTCGGCACCGGGGCCTGCGGGCCAGGCGGTGCCGGTCCGGTTGACGAAGTCCGTCGCCTCCTCGTTCGTGAAGAGGATCGGCCGCTCGAACCCGTGCTTGCGCGAGGCGAGGAAGTTCGAGCAGAAGCGCTGGTAGTTGGCCTCACTCGGGATCACGTACTCGCCCGAAAGGATCCCGGCGCCCTTCCCGCTCAGCGTGAGCTTGCTGAGCATCGCGTTCGTGAAGTCGTTGAACCCGCTGCCGGGAGTCGTCGGCGTGGCCGGCGTGAACGGGAACGGGACCGTCGAGGTCTCGTGGTTCACGTAGGCCTGCACCTTCCCGTGGCGGCCCTTCCAGAGCGAGATCCCGTCCGGGATCGACTCGAACATGTAGGAGGAGCCGGGAAGTGTCTCGCCGACGGTGATCAGCGGCGTCACCTTCGCGCCCGGGACCGCCGGATCGAGCATGGCGGCCTGAGGCGTCTTGAAGCCCTTCTTGTGGCTCTTGCCCTTGCCCTTGTGCGCCGCGGCCGGAACGGCGACCACGGCGATGGCGAGAGCCATCACTCCGATGAATCCGAGGAGCCCGGCCGTGCGGCGGCGCCCCCTCGGGATTGTGAACTGCATCAATTCTCCCCTTTCCCCTGGCTAGAGACGGCGGGATTGTCGCAGACTTTCCGCTTATCCGTACCGTTCTGCATATCATCGTTCCTTATGGACACGCGTCAGCTCGCGGCCTTCTGCGCCGTCGTCGAGCGCAAGAGCTTCTCGCAGGCAGCCGAGCAGCTCGGCGTCACGCAGCCGGCGGTCAGCCTGCAGATCCGCTCGCTCGAGAAGCGGCTCGGGGAGAAGCTGATCGACCGGTCGGGCCGTCGCGTCGAGCCCACGGAGGCAGGGCAGCGGCTCTACCGGAGCGCCCAGCGGATGCTCGCGCTCGAGCAGCAGCTGCTCGAGGAGGTCGCCGGCGACGCGGACGAGCTCCGGGGCCGGCTCGAGATCGGCTGCTCCACCGGGCCCGGCGCAACGGTGCTCCCGCTCCTGCTCTGCGAGTTCCAGGCGGAGAACCCCGCCGTCGCGATCTCGCTGTCGGTAAACGACACGCTCCACGTGATCGACCTCGTCGCCGAACGGCGCCTCGAGCTCGGCGTCGTCGGTGCGGCGCCGCGCCACCGGGCCGTCTCCTTCGAGCCGTTCTTCCAGGACGAGATCGTCCTCGCCGTCCCGCCGAAGCACCGCCTCGCCGGCAAGACGGTGAAGCTCGACGACCTGCGCTCCGAGGCGATGATTCTCATGCAGGAAGGTGCCGGCGTCCGGCAGATGGTCGAGGACGAGCTCCGAAGCGCGGGCTTGCGGCTCCGTGACCTCGACGTCAAGCTCGAGCTCGGGCTGCAGGAGTCGGTGAAGGCCGCAGTGGCAGCCGGCCACGGCGTCACGTTCATCTCGCGCTCGTCGATCGAGCCCGAGCTGGCGGCCGGCACGCTGGCCGCTGCGAAGGTCGAGGGACTGACGCCGACGCGTGAGATCTCGCTCGTCCGCTCGACCGGCCGCACGCCGAGCCGGGTCGCCGAGGCGTTCGTGGAGTTCGCGCGAGCGCGGCTCGCATGATCGTCCGCTGGGGGCTGGACGAGCTGCCCGGCGTCCTGCACGAGCTCGGGATCGAGCGGCCGTTCCTCGTCGCGAGCCCGCGATGGAGCTCGCTCGATCTGCCCGCCGCTGCCCGCTGGGACGAGATCCCCTCGCACCGCATCGAGGTGCCCGAGGGCGTCGACGGCGTGGTAGCGGTGGGCGGGGGCAGCGCGATCGACACTGCCAAGGCGGCGTCCGCCGCGAGCGGCCTGCGCCTCGTCTCCATCCCGACGACCTACGCGGGAGCCGAATGGACGCCGTTCTTCGGTGTTCGAGACCCGGCCAAGCGGATCGTCGGCGGCGGCGGCGGCGCGAACCTGGCGGCGATCGTCTACGACCCGAAGCTGACGCTCGACCTTCCGCGCGAGGAGACGGCCGGAACGGCGCTGAACGCGCTCGCCCATGCGGCCGAGGCGCTCTACCACCCGGCGCGGAGCGCCGAGTCGGATCGTGTCGCCCACGAGGCGGCGGAGCTCATCAACGGCTCATTCCCGGCCGTCCTGGAAAACGGACGGAGCGCCGGGGCGCGGAAGACGCTGCTCAAAGGCGCGGCCCGGGCCGGCGAGGCGCTGTCGCTCGCGGGCCTCTGCCTCGGCCACGCGATGGCGCAGGCGCTCGGCGGCCGCTACGGGCTGCCGCACGGCGCGATGAACGCGCTTTGCCTGCCGCCGGCGCTGCGCTTCAACGCGGCAGTCGCGCCGAAGGCGGTGGAGGATCTGGGGAAGTCCCTGGGGTCAGACGACCCGGCGCACAGGGTCGAGGAGCTGGCACGTCTCGGCGGCTTTCGCCGGCTACGCGACTTCGGCGTTCCGGAGGAGGAGCTCGAAGAGGTCGCAGAGGCGACCGCCGTGAGGGCCGGCGCGAAGGCGAACCCCCGGCCGGCGTCACCGGAGGAGATCGCCGAGCTTCTCCGCTCGATCTACTAGGAGGGCTTGGCGGAACGTCGCTCGTTGCAGGGGTGCGATGGCCGTTCCGAGGCAAGGACGCAGGGAGCGTTCGTATCCCTGCGATACGGGCGCGACTGAGGACGCGGCCTCGGGGCGGTCAGCGCGGCCCTGCGGCACAGCGCTGCGTTTCGCCAAGCCCTCCTAGCGGGGGCACGCGCCGGCAGTGGGCGCGCCGCCCGGGCCGGCGACGTGGAAGCCGCCGAGCTCGATGCAGTACGAGCGCACGCCCGCCCAGACGACCTTCACGCTGTCGGGGGTGGCGCCGGCATACGTGCCGTTCGTCCGGTGGCTGAACTCGAGCGCCGTGGCGGCCGCCTGGAGGATCGCCGTGGGTGCCTTCTCCGTCGTTTGGAAGTTCTGCCGCGCCCAGGTCATCCCGAAAATCGCCGCAGCGCAGAGGATCCCGACGAGGCCGATCGTCTTGATCATGTGCCATGTATCGGCTGCGACGAGCAGAATAATGAGCGCTAATGCGTGCGATTAGCCCTACGGTGGTAGCATCCGGTCCGTGGGCGGCAGGGTCTCCTTCGACGTGCTCGTGATCGGATCGGGAGCCTCCGGGCTGGCCGCCGCCGTCTCCGCGGAGCGGGCCGGCGCGCGCGTCGCGCTGGCGGCGAAGGGCGCGCTCCAGTCCTGCAACTCCGCGAAGGCGCAGGGCGGCATCCAGGCGGCGTTCGGCGAAGACGACTCGCCCGAGCTCCACGCCGAGGACGTCTGGCGAAGCTCCCACGAAACAGCCGACCGGCGGCTCGTCGAGATCCTCACGTCCGAGGCGCCGTCCGCCATCCACTGGCTGGAGGAGCTCGGCGTGGAGTTCACGCGGGAGAACGGCGGCTACCGGCTCGCGCGTTGCGGCGGCGCCACGCGCAAGCGCCTGCTCCAGGTCGGCGACCGGACTGGTCTCGCGATCACCACGGCGCTGCGGGAAGCATTCGAGGCCGGCTCCGGGACCGCCTTCCCGAAGGCGCCGCTGAGCGAGCTCCGGCCGGTCGAGAGCGGCTGGCTCGCGCGGTGCGGCGAGCACGAGATCGAGGCCTCGACGGTCGTCCTGGCCGCCGGTGGCCGCTGCTTCCGCGAGGCGAAGGAGCGCGGCGAGCTCTCGACGAACCACCCCGGCGCGACCGGCGAGGTGACGCAGATCGCGGTCGACCTCGGCGCCGAGTCGCGCGACCTCGACGCGCTCCAGTACCACCCGAACGGCGGCGCGTGGCCCGAGACGATGCAGGGCTATTCGATCCCCGAGACCACGCGCGCCTACGGCGCCGTCCTGCTGAACGCGGACGGCGAGGAGTTCACGGACTCCCTCGGGCCGCGCGACGAGGTCTCGCAGGCGATCTTCGACGAGGTGGAACAGGGGAAGGGCGTGGAAACCGAGGACGGCCGCCCGGCGGTCTATCTGGACACGACACGG
>DASVEW010000091.1:0-16122 GCA_036380355.1 Gaiellaceae bacterium
CGGTCCACCGGCCGAAGACTACGGACAGACCCGTACGTGGTCCGTGCGGCAGCGGTCGGGCCCGGGGCCGCCGACCACGCGGTCGTTGCCGCGACGGCCGTCGCGCACGACAAGCATGTCCCGGCCGGCGCCGCCGAAGAGGTGGTCACGTCCCGGGCCGCCGTCGAGTCGGTCGCGGCCGGGGCCGCCATACAGGACGTCGTTGCCGCGCCCGCCCTCGATCCAATCGTTGCCGGCGCCGCCGTAGAGACGGTCGTTCCCGCCCATGCCGAAGATCACGTCGTTCCCGCCGAGGCCGCAGATGACGTCGTTCTTCGGCGTGCCGCGGAGGACGTCCGGCCCCGGCGTGCCGATCAGGCTGCAGCCCGCGCTCGAGACGCCGCGCGACAGCGGCTCGGCGAGGTAGCTCTGGCCCGCGCGCAGGACGACGTCGGCCTTGCGGACGAAGTCGCGGACTCCGATGACGCCTTCCTCGACGGTCGTGAGCGTGCCGTCGCAGCGATCCTCGGTCTTCCAGATCGTCCCTCGGACCGTTGCCGAGCTGTACCGCCCCCTCGTCCGGTACTTGCCCTTGCCGCTCCCCCAGACCCGGCGTACGGGCTTCTTGCTCTTGGCCTGCCACGAGAAGGCGGTCTCGAGGCACGTGAAGTCCCCGCCGTCGAGCCGCAGCTCGGGGAATGCTGCCGCGTTGGCCTGGAGCAACGTGAAGAGCCCCTCGTAGAACTGGCTCGTCTCGAGGATTCCGCCGGCCCTCGCCGCAGTCAGCTGGATCCTGCCGTTCGTCGTGTCGACCTGGGTGCCCACGGGAAGCTGGTCCGTGGCCGTCAGCTGGACGAAGCGGTCGGTTCCCGGCTCGCGCACGAGCACGACGCCCTGAATCGGGACGGCGTTGACGTTCCGCGCGGGCGTCGGCGGCGGCGGGTTGAAATGGGCCGTGACGGAGCGCGCCGCGCTCATCGTGACGATGCAGGCGCCGGAGCCGGAGCAGGCGCCGCTCCAGCCGGCAAACGTCCACCCGGGGTCGGGCGCGGCGAAGAGCGCGACGCTCGTCCCCTCCTCGTAGACCGCGGAGCAGGTCGCGCCGCACGCGATCCCCGGCGGCGAGCTCGAGACGAATCCGTCCCCCGTCTTCCCGACGGAGAGCGTGTGCTGGTCCGGCGGGGTTCCGAAGCGCGTGACCGTGGTGAAGACGACCTGGCCCCCGGGCGGAACGGCCGCGTTCCATTGCTGGCTCTGCGTCGGATCCTGGCCGCCCGAGACGATGCCGTTGTGCTCCGGCGCAATGCCGTTGCTGCTCGTGATCTCCGGCTCGTAGTCGTAGGGCTGGATCGTCCATGCGTCCGGCGTGTCGTCCCCGCCCAGGGAGCCGGCGATTCCGACGAGGGTCGCGGGCGCGGCGGCGTCGTCGCCCGGCTCGAACTGGTACAGGAGGGCTCCGGCCGGTGCGGCGGCGGCGCCGTCCGCCTGGGAGCCGTCGAAGAGGAGGCTCGCATCGAGGTGGCGGACGAGCACGAGCGGTGCGACACCCTCGCCGATGTTCGTCAGGCGGTAGGTCTGGGTCAGTGCCGAGGTCTTGCGGTCGACCGGCGAGAGCTCCTGCGTGAGCTCGAGCCGGATGCTCCCCAGATCCTCGCGCGTCGTCACCGACTGCGGGCCGGCCGCGAGAACCTCCGCGGGCTGGCCGTCGACGCAGTCGAGCAGGAACTCGCCCTCCGAGCTGAGGTACAGGCCGGAGAAGAACGTCGTGCCCGCGGCACCGTAGCCTCCGGGCGGGTTGAACACGGCGTCGGCGACTCCGAGCCGGCGGCCGAAGGCGCCGAGACCGTCGACGGCCACGCGGACCGCTCCCTCGGTCGTCGCGGGGTCGCCGTTCGCCAGCGTGTACGGCCCGCAGGGGACCTGCGCGCCGGCCACTGGAAGCTGGGCGGCGCCGGCCGCGAGGGCGACCACCGCGACCGCGACTGCGACCAGCCGGCCTCTCATGGGCAGAAGGTGACGACGCCCGCTGCGATGCATCGATCGCCGCCCGGGCCGCCGCGGGCGAAGTCGAGCCGGTCGTGCTGGAGGCGGTCCCTGCCCGGGCCTCCGAACAGGCGATCGGCCCCCGCGCCGCCGTTCAGGAAGTCGTTGCCGTAGCTGCCGTGGAGGAGATCCTTCCCGCGGCCGCCGAAGAGCACGTCGGGACCACGCCCACCGTCGAGCCGGTCGCTGCCGGGGCCGCCCTGGAGGCGGTCCCTGCCCGGGCCGCCCTTGAGGACGTCGTTCCCGGCGCCGCCGAGGAGGACGTCGTTCCCGGCGCCGCCGAGGAGGACGTCGTTGCCGCCGAACCCGATCAGGACGTCGTCGCCGCCGAGACCGCAGATCACGTCCCGGCGCGGGGTTCCGCGCAGGACGTCACGGGCAGCGGTGCCGCGAATCGTGCAACCGTCGCGCCGCTGGGCCGCCGCGCGCGCGACCGGAAGCGGGACGCGCGTCGTCGCGCTCGCCGTGTTGTTCAGCGTGGCCGGGTCGGGCTCGTTGCCCGAGACCGTCGCCGTGTTCGTGTGCACACCGGCCTCGGCCGTCGTGGCGACGATGCTGAGCGCGGCAGCCGTGCCGCTCGCGAGCGTCCCGATCGAACAGGCGACGAGGGGCGTCGTCGGGCACGCCGTCTGGCCGACGGCGGCCGAGACCACGTCGAGGCCCTCCGGAAGCGCGTCCCTCACCACGACTCCCGTTGCCGGGAAGGGCCCGCTATTCCGCACGGTGAGCTCGTAGGTCACGGTCCGGCCGACCGCACTCGCCGCGGGCGCGGTCATGGCCAGCGAGAGGTCCGCGGTCGGGGTCACCGGCACGGGCGGCGGAGGAGGCGGCGGAGGCGGAGGCGGCACGAGCGAGTCGTCGTTGAGGATCGTGATCGTCCCGACGGAAACGGCGAGGCCGGCGTTCGACGCCGCGGACAGCTGCACGGTGAGCGTCTCGTCGAGCTCGACGTCTGTGTCGCCGTGGATGCTGACCGGGATCGTCTTCGACGTCTCGCCCGGCGCGAAGCTCAACGTGCCGCTCGTCGCCGTGTAGTCCGTGGGCTGCGTCGCCGTCCCGTCGGCGGTGGCGTAGTCGACGGCGACCGTCTTGCCGCTCCGGCCCGAGAGGCTCACCGTCAGCAAGGCCGTCTGGCTGCCCGCGTCGCCCTCGTTCACGTTCAGGTTCGAGATCGAGAGGCTCGAATCGGCGTCGTCGTCCTCGATCGTCACCGTCGCTGTGCCGTCACCGACGCCCGCGCCCGAGGAGCTGACGACGACGAGCGACAGCGTCTCGTCGTGCTCCGGCAGCGTGTCGCCGAGGATCTTGACGGCGACGGTCTTCGTCTGCTCGCCGACTGCGAAGTCGACGCGCCGCTCGTCGAGCGTGCCGTAGTCGACGTCGGGCGTGGCGGTGCCGGGGTTCGTGGAGACACTGACCTCGACGGGGACGCTCGCCGCGCTCGAGAGCTCCACCGTGACGTCGACGACGTGCTCTCCGGCGTCGCCCTCTCCGACGGCCGCGTCGACCACGCTGACGGCGGGTGTCCCGCCCTCGCCGGCGGGGACGATCTCGATCGAGACGACTCCCGTGTCGGTGTCCACACCGTCGCTGACGGTGTACTCGAAAGTGTCGTCACCGGTCGCGCCCGGGCTCGGGGTGTAACGGACACGGTTGTCGTCGAGAACCGTCGTCGTCCCCCTGGCTCCGTCCGTCGAGCCCGTGACCGTCAGCGCATCGCCGTCGACGTCCGTGTCGTTGGCGAGCACGTCGATCGTCCGGGGCGCGTCCTCGACCGTGACGGACTCGTCGTCCCGTGCGGCGGGTGCGTCGTTCACCGGCGTGACGGTGACGTTGACGATGCCGGTGAGCTCGCCGCCGTTCCCGTCGGAGACCGTGTACGTGAATGTGTCCGGGCCGTTGTAGTCCGGATCCGGCTGGTAGCGGACGGAAGCGAGCTCGGTCGTCCCGTGCAGGGCGTCGCCGACCGCGGTGACAGTCAGCGTGTCCCCGTCTACATCTGTGTCGTTCGCGAGCACGTCCACGGGCGTGAACTCGCTGTCCTCGGCGACTGTGACGGAGTCGGCGACCGCGATCGGCGCATCGTTGACGGGCGTGATCGTGAGCGAGGCCGTAGCCAGGCTTGAAGCTGCGCCCTCGCTGTCCGTGGCCTGGAACCTGAAGGAGGCCGCGCCGTTGAAGTTGGCCGTCGGAGTGAAGGTCGCCTGGTTCCCGTTCAGGCTGACCGTGCCGCCGACGACCTCGCTCGTGGAGAAGGTGAGCGCGTGGCCCTCGACGTCGGTGGCGGGCAGCGTCAGCGTCTCGGACGTGTCCTCGGCGAAGGTGCGGGAGAAGTCGGTCGCGACCGGTGCGTCGTTGACGGCCTCCACGAAGATCCCCGTGACGACGACGTCCGAGTTCGTGCCGTCGGAGACGCGCCAGGTGAACGTGTCCGAGCCGTTGAAGTTCGGGTCCGGCGTGTACGCCACGCTGGAGCCGAGGCCGGAGACATGGCCGTGCTCCGGCTGGGTCAGGACCTGGAAGGTGAGCTCCTCGTCGTCGTTGTCGAACGCCGCGAGCGTGAACGGCACCGGAAGGAGCGGGTCCTCCGGCGTGAAGATCGACGCTTCGCGCTCGCCGATCGGACTGAAGTCGTCGTCCTCGATCGTCCCGACCCCGACGGCGTCGTTCAACGACGCGCCGATCGGGCCCGAGAGCACGACGTTGAACGTCTCGTCGCTCTCGTCGAGGTTGTCGCCGGTGATCGGGACCTCGATCTCCTTCGAGGTCTCACCGACGTCGAAGACGAGCGGAGAGGCCGGCGTTCCGGCCGAGTGGTCGTCCCCGTCGGTCGAGATGTCGACGAGCCCGTAGCTCACGGTGACCGGCGTCGTCGCCGCGGGCGTCAGCGTGACCGTGAAAGTCGCAGTCGCATCCGTGCCGTCGGTCTCGTCCACAGAGACATCGTCGATCGAGAGCTGTGAGGCGCCCGCCCCTTGGTCATCGTCGAGGATCGTGGCGACACCGCGGGTCTTCGCGATCGTCGCGTCGATCGGGCTCGTCAGGTCGACGAAGAAGTTCTCGTCGAACTCGATCCGGTCATCCGCGTCGACCTGGACGGTTACGAGCTTGGAGGTCTCGCCCGGCCCGAAGACGAGCAGCCCGTCGGTGGCCGTATAATCCGCCTCCGCCGTGGCCGTGCCGTCGGCCGTGTCGAAGTCGACGGTGATCGGCCGCTCGCTCTCGTGGGACAGGGAGACCTCGAGGTCGAACGGCGTCGTCGTTCCCGTGCCCTCCGCCTTGACGACGTCCCCGATCGTGATCGCCGGCGGGTCGTCGTCGTCCAGGATCGTGATCGTCGCCTGTTCGTCCGTCAGCACGGTGTTGCTCGGGCTCGTCAGGTTGACGAGGAACGTCTGGTCGGGCTCGTCGCGCTGGTCGTCGACGATCGCCACGTCGAACGTCTCGCTGGTGTCGTTCGGCGCGAAAGCCAGCGTGCCGCTCGTCGCCTCGTAGTCGCTGCCGGCGTGCGCCGTCCCGTCGGCGGTCGCGTAGTTCACGGTCACCTGCTCGCTCGACGGCGCGGACAGGGTCACGGTGATCGTCTTCGTCCCAGCGCCCTCGGCGACGGAGTCGTCGGCCGCCCCGCCTCCCGGCACCGCGAACAGCTCGACGGTCGTCGGGTCGTAGCGCGCCTCGAAGACGAGGCTGCCCGGGAGCGGCGACGGCGTGCTCGTCACGAGGTCGAACGTGTCGCTCCTGGGAGCCGCCGTAACGACGTCGATGCCGACGCCGGTGACCGGCGTGAACGGGCCGACGATCATGCCCGCCAGGGTTCCCGCGAGCGTGGCCTCGCCTGTTACGACGAGGCGGTCGTAGTCCGTTCCCGCCGTGCCGGTCCCTCCCACCTCGATTTCGAGCGTCCCGGCCGGCGTCTGCGAGTAGGTGCCGCCGACCGTCAGGATCCCGGCCGAGGCGCCCGGCGCGACCGTGCCGCTGTTCGTGACGTCCTGGAAGTAGGTGCCGGTGCCGCGCAGGACGCCCTGGTTCATCACGTCGGGACCGGGCACCGCCTCGGTGAAGAGATCGCGGCCGTTGACGATCGAGAAGTCCCCGGCCGGCCCGTTCGTCGCGAAGCGGCGGAGCCCGTCCAGGCCCGGGGTCCCGTTGTCGAGAATCCTCGACGCGGCGCCGTCGAGCACGACCTTCGCGTTGTTCGTGACGATGTCCGCGCCGTTGAAGCGCAGCGTGTCCTGGACGAGATACGTGCCGCCGGTCAGGACGTCCGTCGTCGCGTTGTAGTTTGCGAACGCGCCGTTCACGTGGAGCGTCCCGACCCTTGCCTCGATCGTGCCGCCCGTGTTGTCGAAGGGGACGTCGATCCGCGTCGTCCCTGTGCCCGCGCTCTTGCGCAGGACGCCGGTGTTGTTCAGCTGGGAGACGCCGCCGTGATTGTGGTGGTAGATCTGGTTGTTCTGGATGTCGAACAGGCCGCTGTTGTCGAAGACGGTCACGTTCCCCGTGTGGATGTCACCCGTGCCGCTCCAGACGACCGCTCCTGCGTTGTCGAGCACCCGGCGCAGCGTCTTCGTCCCGGTGCCGCTCAGGTTCAGCGTCACGCCCGCCGGCACCGCGGTCGTTCCGGAGTCGAGCATCTGGCCGCCCGTCCAACTGGACGCGCCGGGCCCGGTCAGGGTGAACACGCCTGATCCGCCCACGATGCCGCCTGACTGGTTGAGGACGTCCGTGACGGAATCGGACGCGTTGAAGTTGGCCGTACCGCTGGTGACCTCGGTCGTGCCGAGGTCGTAGCCGCCGCCGACGTTCGCGGTCCCGCCGGCGAAGCGCACCGTGCCGCCGCCGCTCAGGCTCGAGTCCGCCGCCAGGTCGTGGGTTCCGCCGCCGAACTGCAGCGTCGACGGCACGAGGAACTCGCCCGAGCTCGCGTTCGGCCCGTCCCCGCCGTCGAACGACAGCGTCCCGGTCAGCACCTCGACCGTGCCGTCGTTGTCCACGGGCGGGTCGAAGTCCGACGTGCCGGGACCGGCGCTCTTGCGCAGCGTTCCGGTGTTGTTCAGCTGCGAGATGCCGCCGTGGTTGTGGTGATACGTCTGGTTGTTCTGGATGTCGAACAGGCCGCTGTTGTCGAAGACGGTCACGTTCCCCGTGTGGATCTCACCCGTGCCGCTCCAGGTGACCGTCCCGGCGTTCGAGAGCACCCGCCGCAGCGTCTTCGTGCCCGTCCCGCTCAGGTTCAGCGTCGCGCCCGCCGGCACCGCGGTCGTCCCCGAGCCGAGCATCTGCCCGCTCGTCCAGCTCGAGGCGCCCGGCCCCGTCATGGTCAGCACGCCCGAGCCCCCGAGCGTCCCGCCGGACTGGCTGAAGACGTCCGTCACCGAGCTCGCGGCTTCGAAATTCGCCGTTCCGCTCGTGATCTCCGTGGTCGCGACGTCGTAGGCTCCGCTCACGTTCGTCGTGCCGCCCTGGAAGCGCACGATTCCCGGTCCGTCGACGCTCGAGCCGCCGGCCAGGTCGTAGGTTCCGCCGCCGAATTGCAGCGTGGCGGGGACGAGGAACTCGCCGGTGCTCGCATTGGGCCCGTCGCCGCCGTCGAACGACAGCGTCCCCGTCAGCACCTCGACCGTGCCGTCGTTGTCGACCGGCGGATCGATGTCCGACATGCCGGTGCCCGCGCTCTTGCGCAGGACGCCGGTGTTGTTCAGCTGCGAGACGCCGCCGTGGTTGTGGTGGTAGGTCTGGTCGTTCCGGATGTCGAAGACACCGCTGTTGTCGAACACCGTCACGTTGCCGGTGTGGATCTCCCCGGTACCGGCCCACGTCACGGTCCCGGCGTTCGAGAGCACCCGCCGCAGCGTCTTCGTGCCCGTCCCGCTCAAGTTCAACGTCACGCCGGCCGGCAGCTCCGTCGTCCCCGACCCCGACATCTCGCCGCCCGTCCAGCTCGAGGCGCCCGGCCCGGTCAGGGTCAGCACGCCGGTGCCGCCGATCGTGCCGCCCGACTGCCTCAGGATGTCCACCGCCGGCGCGCTGCTGAGGTTGGCCGCGCCGCTCGTGACCGTCAGCATCCGGACGTCGAACGTGCCGCTCTGGGAGTTCACGGCGCCTGTGGTTACGCGGACCGTGCCGAGCCCGTGGACCGAGGCCGCCGGGGCGAGATCGTGCGTGCCGCCGCCGAACTGCATGACGCCGCCGTCCGAGACATCGAAGCTGCCGACGCTGTCGTTGACGTCGCCGCCGGACAGGTTCAGCAGGCCGTGCACGACGTCAACGCCGCTCGCCGCCGCGTCGTTGTCGAACGGGATGTCGACCGTGCTCGAGCCCGCGAAGCCCTCGAGGTCGCGAACGCGCAGCCTCACCTTGTCGGCGTAAGCGTTGTTGTAGGTCGATCCGCCCTCGGCCCGGTTCGCGATCGCCTCGAGCCGGATCGTCCGCGTTCCGGCCGGGACCACTGCCGAGGCCGACCGGAAGACGAACCCCGTGACGTTGTCGCGATCCGCGGCAAGCACCGGCCCGATCGTCGCCCGGCCTAGCTCGATCGCCCCGCTCAGGAAGACCGCGTTCACCGTCATCGCGTCGTCCTCGTCGCCGGTCCCGCCGAGCTCGCCCTCGAGCACGGCGGTGAACTCGCCCGAGTCGACGGCGGCCGCCGAGCCCGAGACGTCGAGCGTCTGGCTGATCCTCGACTCCACATTCGCCGGGCCGCCGGCGAAGAAGTTCGCACCGGCGCCGGCAGGCGCGTCCGAGACTGCAGGGAAGCCGGCCGCGCCGTACGGGACGACCGTGAAGTTGTCGACGCGCGTCCAGCCGGGGATCGAACCGACGGCATTGCCGTTCGGGTCGGCCGCGCCGTCCTCGCCGCTCCAGTTCGCCGTCTGCCCGCCCGGCGCGCCGATCTTCGTCACGAGGCCGCCCGGGACGTTGAGGAACTGCACCTCGCCGCCGCCACTCGAGATCGTCTGCCCGTCGCGGAACTCGAAGGTGCCGGCGTTCCGGATCGTCGCGCCGGACGGCGTCCCACCGCCGACGCTCCAGGTGCCCGGCACCGTCCAGGTGATCAGGCCCTGGTTGAACAAGGTGCGCTTCCCTGAGAGGGTGCGCGACCCGCCCGTCAGCTCGAGCGTCGCGCCGGACGTGATCCTCGTCTCGCCGTTGTCCGTCTGCGTGCCGCCGTGCCAGGTGAAGCGCTCGGTGATCTCGAGGACGTCGTTCCCGCCCACCGTGCCGCCTGTCTGGACCAGCCGGGTCGTCGTGGCGGGCGTGGCGTCGAGCGGCCCCGTGACGTTGAAGTTGACCGTGCCGCCGGTGACCTCGGTGGGGCTCGTGACGTCGTAGTCCCCGACGATGTTCGTCGTGCCGCCGCTGACGAGGACGCGGCCGGCGGCGGTGAGCGTCGAGCCCGCGTTGAGATTCTGCGTGCCGCTCGCGAAGTCGAGCGTCGCCCCGGCTGCGACCGTGAACGACCCGGTGCTGGTCGAGGCCGGCGCCGAGCTCTGCGTCAGCTGCAGCGTGCCCGTGTCGACCGCCACGGAGCCGGCGTTGTTGAGCGCTGCCTGCACGAAGCTGACGCCCGTCCCGCCGCTCTTCGTGAAGGTGCCCGCGTTCTCGAAGCGCGGCCCGGCCCCCGCGCCCCAGTCGATGTCGCTGTCGCCCGTGATCGAGAACGTCCTGCCGGCGCTGTTCGCAACCACGGCTCCGTTGTCCATCCGGAACGTGCCGTCCGCGAGCGTCGTATTGCCGTTCAGCTCCAGCGTGCGGTTGCTGAGGAACTTGTGCGCGTTCACGGTCATGGTCAGACCGCCGTTGACGACCGTCTTCGTGTCCGCTGCGGCGCCAGCGTTCATCGAGCCTCCCGACCAGGTCATCGCCCCAGTCACCGACAGGTCGCCGGTGCCCGCCAGCGTCCCGCCGCTCAGCGCGTAGGTCCCGGTCGTGCCGTCGCTCGCCGCAGTGACCAGGCTCAGCGTGCCGCCGCTCTGCGCGATCGAGGCCACGCTCGGGCCGGGCGTCAGGTTCAGCGCCCCTCCGGTCACCTCCAGCGCGCCGGAGTGCGTGTACGCGCCGGCCGCGCTCGCCGTCCCGCCGCTCATCCGAACCGTTCCGGCGCCCGCGATGTTCGAGCCGGCGTTCAGGTTGTGCGTGCCGCCGGCAAAGTCGAGCGTCGCGCCCGGCGCAGCGGTGTATGAGCCGGTGCTGTTCGCGACGGGCCCCGAGGTATGCGTCAGCTGGAGCGTCCCGCTGCCGGCCGTGACGGACCCGGTGTTGTTGACCGCCGCCTGCACGAAGCTGACGCCCGTCCCGCCGCTCTTGCGGAACACGCCGCCGTTCTCGAAGCGCGGCCCGGCGCCGGTGCCCCAGTCGATGTCGCCGTCGCCGGTGATGTCGAACGTGCTCCCGGCGTTGTTGACGGCGACGGCGCCGTTGTCCATCCGGAACGTGCCTTCGGCGAACGTAGTGTCACTGTTCAGCTCCAGCGCGCGGTTGCTGAGGAACTTGTGCTGGTTCACGTTCAGCGTGAGGCCGCCGTTCACAACCGTCTTCGTGTCGGCCGCGCCTGCCGCGTTCATCGAGCCGCCCGACCAGCTCATCGCCCCCGTGACCGTCAGGTCTCCGGGACCGGCGAGGGTGCCGGCGCTGAGCGTGTAGCTGCCGGCGCTCCCGTCGCTTGCGGCAGTGACCAGGTTGAGCGTCCCGCCGCTCTGCGCGATCGAGGCCACGTTCGGAGCGGGCGTCAGGTTGAGCGCGCCCCCTGTGACGCCGAGCGATCCCGTGAACGGAAAGCCGCCGTCGACGTTGGCGGTGCCGGCGGTGACGCGGAAGGTGCCGGCGCCGGAGATCTCAGAACCCGCGTTGAAGCCATGCGTCCCGCCGGTCACCTCGAGCGTCGTCGAGGGCGCGACCGAGAAGTCGCCGGTGTGGGTGCTGGTGAGGCCCGACGACGCAAGCTGCAGCGTGCCGCCGTCGACGTCGACCGCGCCGGTGCTGTTGAGGGCCGGCTGAATGAAGCTGACGCCGGCGCCGGACTTCACGAGCGTGCCGGCGTTGTCGAGTCGCGGCCCCGCACCTGAGCCCCAGTCGAGGTCGGCCTCGTTCGACAGCGTGTACGTCCGACCCGCCTGGTTGACGACGACCGCGCCGTTGTCGAGCCGCAACGTCCCCTCCTGATGGTTCGTGTCGGCCGCCAGCACGAGGGTGCGGTTGCTCAGGAACTTGTGCGTGTTCGCGGTCAGCGTCATCCCGCTGCTCACCGTGGTCGTCGAGGCGACGCCTGTGCCGCCCATCGATCCCTGCGACCAGGAGAAGGGCCCGGAGATCGCGATGTTCCCGGAGCCGGCGATGTTGGCGCCGTTCATCGTCAGGCCGGCGAGCGTCGAGCCCTGGCCCGCCGCCCCGCCCGGCGGCGAGATCGTGAGCGTGCCGCCGGAGACCACGAGCGGCTCGGCGGACGTGATGCTGGCGACCGTCGTCGTCCCGTTGTAGGCAATGCTCTCGTGCGGCGTGTTGTCGATGCACACGTGGTCCGCGGCGCCCGGAAGCGTGTCGCCCGACCAGTTCGCGGCGGTGAACCAGCTGTTGTTGCCGCCGCCCCCGTCCCAGGTCTTCGTGCCCGCGCAGGCGGCCGTCGAGAAGTCCGCCGCGGCATCCGTGTCGCGCAGCGACAGGTTGCGCTGCAGGACCGCGTCGACCGCCGGCGCAGCGAGCGTGCCCACGCCTGCGTAGGCCCCCGTCCCGTACGGGACGACGTCGACCGTCGCATTCGACCCGTCGAGCACGACGATCTCGTCGCCTGCGTCGTCGAGGTCCAGCGCGCCGCTCGACCACGGCGCGTACGGGCTCATGTCGGGAGCGGCGGAGGTGTTCTCGAACTCGGCGTCGGGCAGCCCACCGAATCGCGTCTGGAACGCGGCGCCGCTTCGCGCGACCGTGTAGCGCTCCCCCGCGGCGAGCTCCGCGCCCGCCGGGAAGGTGAACATCGCCTCGGCCGCACCGGGCGTGATGGCGTCGCCGAGCTTGAAGCCGCCGATGTTCAGCATCGACCCCGTCGCGTTCGCCACCTCGATCCACTCGGCTCCGGGCTGGGTCGAGACGTTCGCGCTGAACGCGGCTACGACGAGCGGGCCACGCGTCTCGCCGAGCGTCGTCAGGTGAACGCCCGCGAAGTAGTCGACCGTGCCGTCCGTGAGCTCCGCATCGGTGCCCGGCGCCGTGCCGGGGTCGCCGTAGTCGGAGACGACGTCCAGGGCGTCCGATCCGGGCGCCTCCTTGGTCGCGTCGTCAGTCGCCGAGCGGAACATCGCAACCGTGGCGTTGAAGGCGGGAGGCGGGCCGGCCAGGCCGAGTGCGCCCCACGGCACCGAGAGCTCGATCGCATCGGACGTGCCGCCGGCAGCGGCAACGCTGCCGGCGAACGCAGGCGGGCCGGCCGAGCTCGACCAGACGGCAACGTCCCCGCCGCCGCTCCCGAGCCGCGTCTGGAGCAGTCGCTCCCACCGGACCGCGTTGGCGACCTGCGTCTCCGCGCCGGCCACGAAATCCAGCTGCCCGGAGCCGGGCGTCCGGTCGAGGTCGAGCGCTAGCTGGACCTGCGGTGCGCCGTCACCCGTCGCCTGATCGAGATCGGCGACCTGGACGAGGACGTTCAGGTCGGTCGTCGTGCCGGTGACGCGCGCCCGGATGATGTCGACGCGCGTGTCGGGCGTCGCGAACGTCGTTCGCTCGTCGCCGGTACGGTCGCGCCAGATGTGTTCACCGTGCTCGGACGCGTTCCGCGCGACGATCGCCGTGTCGTCGGCCAGCGGCGCGCGGTCGAACCAGTCGGTGGGCGTCCCGTCGACCGTGATCGGGTGAGCGCTCGCGAAGTGCGTCGCCCCGGCCAGGAGCCCGAGCAGGAGGAACGCCGCGAATACGGGTATGCGGCGGCGCTGTCTGGTCCCGCGACGAAGCTCGGCGATGCGACCGCTCAGCGTCCTTCCCCTCAGCTTTGACGGCCGCAGCGGCCGCTCCCCGCAAGCACTGTCTCAACAGGCGACCGCTCGTTCAATAGGCCGATCGGCCTATTTCCGGTGTCGGTAGGACCTACTAGGAGGCTCGACGAGCCCGACAGAGGTCTACGAAGAATGGAAGACCCCGTTTCGACCAGGAAACGAGGTCGCACTCGTCGAGGAGCTCCCCGGGTTGGACTCGAACCAACAACCCTCCGGTTAACAGCCGGATGCTCTGCCAATTGAGCTACCGGGGAACGCGGCAGCGGCCGCCGCATGATAGCGATGCTCTGCCGCCGTCTCCGCTCGCCCATTCGACGCCACACGGCCGACGAGGCGGGTTTCTTCCGTTCTACGCCAGCTGGGCGACGGCCTCCCTGATCTCGAGCAGCTTCTGCTGCAACTCGGTCGTCTCTTCGAGGCTGGCGTCGGCCAGTCTGCGCCGGAGATACCGCTCGCGGAGCCGCAAGAGCAGCTCCTTCGCCGTCGCCTCGTCGATCGCCTCGGACGCCGCAACGGCGTCCAGCTCGGCCAGCGCCGGCACGGTCTCCTCGTCGGCACCGCCGTCGAGGATCACGGCGCGCAGCCGGCGGTGCAGCTCGCTGTCGAAGTGATCGTCGGGGACCTTGCGAAGCGCGTCGGCGAGCTGCGGGAAGGCGATGCAGGCGGCGAGGACATCGCGCTCGAGCCGGTCGCCGGCGTCCATCACCTTTCGGGAGACCGGCGCGGCCTTCATGGTTGAGACCGCGCTCTGGAGCTGAATGGTCATGCCGAGATCGTCGTTCGCTTCCCGCCATGCCTCCTGGCGCTCAGGAGAGTCCGGAATGCTGTCGAGGAACGCCTTGACGCGCTCGTATTTCGTCTGGCGGTCGCGAGCCTGCTCGCGCTCCATCCGTGCGCGGTACCGGATGTAGCTCTCGGCGCCGCCCAGGCGAGCCTCGAACTCCTCGGGTGCATCGGCGGGGTCCTGGCCGGGCTGGAGCGTCACAACCCGAACGTCGAAGCTGTGATCGACCGCGAGCTCCATCCCGCGCAGCGTCGCCGCCTCCCCTGCGGCGTCTGCGTCGAAGCAGAGATAGAGGCGGCGTGTCAGCCGTGATAGCTCCTTCACCTGCTGCGTCGTGAGTGCAGTCCCCATCGAGGCGACAACCGGCTCGAGCCCGGCCTGCCGCAGCGCGATCACGTCGGTGTTCCCCTCGACGACGACGGCGCGCTCCTCCTTGGCGATTGCCGTCCGCGCCAGGTGGAGCCCGTACAGGATCCGCGACTTGTGGAAGAGCTCGCCCTCCGGCGAGTTCACGTACTTGCCGCGCAGCGGGTCGTCGTCATGGAGCTTTCGCGCCTGGAAGCCGACGATGCGGCCGCGCGCGTCGGCGAGCGGGAACATCAGGCGCCGCGGGAAGTAGTCGTTGCCGCGGGCGTTGGTCAGCCCCGCGGCGCGAAGCTCGTCGCGGGTGAAACCCTTCTGCTGCGCCTTCTGCGCGAGACCGGTTCCGGGCGAGAGACCGAGCCGGAACTCTCGGCAGACGGCCTCGGCCAGTCCGCGGCCTTCGAGGTACTCCCGGACCGGCGCGCCGGCGTCGGTCTCCCAGAGGTGCCGCTCGTAGAAAGACGTCGCCTGGTCGAGCAGCGCATGCAGCCGGTCCCGCCGCTTCCGTGCGGCTTCGACCTGCGGTGAGGCCTCCTCGTACTCGAGCTCCACGCGGAAGCGCTCGGCGAGCCACTCCAACGCACCGGCGAAGTCCAACTGCTCCGTCTCACGGACGAACTTGATGAGATCGCCGCCGGCGCCGCAGCCGAAGCAGTAGTAGAGCTTCTCGACCGGGTTGACCGAGAAGCTGGGAGTGCGCTCCTCGTGGAACGGGCAGCGGCCCGTGTAGCGCGCGCCCGCCTTCCGCAGCTGCGTTCGGCCGGAGACGACGTCGACCATGTCCGCCGCCGCGACGACGCGCTGCTTCGACTCCTCGGTGATCCTCGCCACTAGATCCGGTCCGCGTAGGCGAGGGCGAAGCGATCGGTCATGCCGGCAACGTAGTCCGCGATGCGCTGGCCGAGGTCGCCCGGGCCCGGAGCCACCTGGTCCGGGTTGCCGGAGAGGTGCGCGAACACTCGGCCGACGACGTCCCGCGCCCTCTCGTGCTGGGAGTGCGTGTGCGGGCCGAGGTAGACGCGCTCGAACATGAACGTGCGCAGCGCGAGCATCGCCGTACCGACCTCCTCGCTCTGCCGGATGTCGCCCTCCGCCTGCGATGTCTCGACGAGGTCGTGGACGAGCGCGTCGATCCGCCTCGACCCGGTCTCGCCGAGCAGCTCGACCTCGGCGCGCGGCAGCTCCTCGTGAGTGAGGACGCCTGCGCGGATCGCGTCGTCGATGTCGTGGTTGATGTACGCGACGCGGTCGACGATGCGCACGATCCTGCCCTCGAGGGTCCCCGGCTCCGTCGGGCCCGTGTGGTTGAGGATCCCGTCGCGCACTTCCTCCGTCAGGTTCAGTCCCTGCCCCTCCTTCTCGAGCACGTCGACGATGCGGAGGGAGTGCTCGTTGTGGCGGAACCGTCGGCCGAACCGCTGCTGGAGCTGCTGGTCGAGCGCCTCCTCTCCCGTGTGTCCGAACGGCGTGTGGCCGAGGTCGTGCCCGAGCCCGATCGACTCGACTAGGTCCTCGTTCAAGCCGAGCGCCCGGGCAACGGCGCGCGAGATCCCGGTCGTCTCGATCGTGTGGGTGATCCGCGTGCGGAAGTGGTCGCCGCCCGGGTCGATGAACACCTGCGTCTTGTTCCGGAGCCGCCGGAAGGCCTTCGAGTGGACGATGCGGTCGCGGTCCCGCTGGAACGGCGTCCGCAGGCGGCACGGCTCCTCGTCGCGCGCCCGGCCGCGGCTCTCGTAGGACCTGACGGCGAGCGGCGAGAGCCACCGTTCCTCGTGCTCGCGGACGCGCGCCTCGAAAGCGTCGGCGACCCTTCCGGCGAGCTCGGTCATGAGGGCAAGGCTAGTTCGTTCCCCGGCCGCCGCGAAGTGTCCGGCGCGGCCGGGCGCGACGCGCCGGCTGGACCCACCCACCACCCCCCACCCTCCCGGGGGGTTGGCGTGGGATTGTCACGGTAGACCGCCTGGGCACACG
>DASVEW010000092.1:0-8747 GCA_036380355.1 Gaiellaceae bacterium
CATCGGAATGCGAAGTGCCCGGCCGTGCCGCCCAGCAGGGGCGACAGGACTCGAACCTGCAACCCCCGGTTTTGGAGACCGGTGCTCTACCAGATTGAGCTACGCCCCTGGGCTTGCTCCGATTGTAGATGCGCTCTTACGGGCACCAATCCTGCATGACCGATCAACCGCTTGACGACAGGGAAGACGCGGAAGCCGAGCCCGCGGACGACCTCCTCGAGGAGCAGGAGGGCAAAGGGTACGGCGCGGACGAAGGAGAGCGCGAGCAGAGCCTGCCCGACGAGTAGGCTCACCCGCGTGACCAGGGCAGCGCAGCGCCGCGCGCAGGGCGTCCTCTTCGCGTTCCTCACGATCTTCTTCGCCGGCATCGCGGCCGCCGCGTACAGCGCCGAGGCGTGGGTGATCGCGGCCGCCGCCGCCGTCCTGGGGCTCTGGATGGCCGGCCTCGCGATCCGCACGTTCCGCGCCGCCCGTGAGGAAATAGCCAGGTAGGGCCGTATCCTTCCCTCGTGCCCTTTCAGGTAATGCTGCCCCGCTTCTGGATCGAGAGCACCAAGCCAGAGGCCGCACTCGTCCGCGTGTATTGCCTGGAGAGGCACCGGCCGTGAGCTCGCAAGTGGAAGACACCCAGACCCTCTGGCGCTCTTTTCGCGCGAATCCCGACGACAAAGCGCTCCGGGACCGCCTGATCCTCACGTACGCACCGCTCGTGAAGTACGTCGCCGGCCGGCTCGGCAGCGGTCTCCCGGCGCATGTCGAGGAAGAGGATCTCGTCTCGTACGGGCTGCTCGGGCTGATCGGCGCGATCGAGCGGTACGACCCCGACCGCGACGTCAAGTTCGAGACCTACGCGATCGCGCGCATCAAAGGCGCGATCATCGACGAGCTTCGGTCGCTCGACTGGGTGCCGCGCTCCGTCCGAGCCCGCGCGCGCGAGATCGAGCGCGCGATCGCCGCCCTGGAGGCCAAGCTCCACCGGCCGCCGTCCGACGAGGAGATCGCCGCGCAGGTGGGGATCACGGTCGAGGAGCTCGAGGACAGCCTGACCGACATCTCGCGCTCGTCGATCGCGGCCCTGGACGAGCTCTGGACGATCGGCGGCTCCGGCGGCGACCAGGTGGCTCTCATCGACACGATCGAGGACACGGATGCGCCTTCCCCCGAGTCCTCGCTCAGCGCGACCGAGCTGAAGGACGCGCTCGGCGAGGCGATCGCGCGCCTCCCCGAGCGCGAGAAGCTCGTCGTCACCCTCTACTACTACGAGGAGCTGACCCTCCGAGAGATCGGCGAGGTGCTCGGCGTGACCGAGTCGCGCGTGTCGCAGCTGCACACGAAGGCGATCCTGCGCCTCAAGGCCCGTCTCTCGGGCGCGCAGCGGACCGAAGCCGAAGCGTAGGTTGAACGGGCGCGACCCGGACGACGTCGCGGCGTACGACGAAGAGCTCGCGAAGGTGACGATCGGCGGCCTGCGGCCGCTGGTGCAGCCGATCGAGATCCGCGAGTACGACGACCGCTGGCCCGGGTGGTACGAGCGGGAGGAGACCCGGATTCGATCTCTGCTCGGCGACCGTGTCGTCCGGATCGAGCACGTCGGCTCCACGGCGGTGCCGGGGCTTCCCGCCAAGCCGCTGATCGACATCGCGCTCGAGGTCCCGGATTCCGTCGCAGAGTCGGCGTACGTTCCGGACCTGGAGGCGGCCGGCTACGTGCTCCGGATCCGGGAGCCGGAGTGGTTCGAGCACCGGTTGTTCAAGGGCCCCGACACGGACGTGAACCTGCACGTCTTCACGGCGGGCTGCCCCGAGGTGGAGCGAATGCTGCTCTTCCGCGACTGGTTGCGAGCCGACGCGTCCGACCGCGAGCACTACGCCGGCACCAAGCGGGCGCTCGCCGCCCGCGAGTGGAAGTACATGCAGCAGTACGCCGACGCCAAGACCGAGGTCGTCCGCGAGATCATGGCCCGCGCTGAAGCGGCCTCCTCCGTGTAGGCGGCGATAACATCGAACCTCCCGACGACCCGAGGAGGAGCCGCCCGAATGGCCGCTGTCGAGTCCGGAAAGATCCGAAACATCGCCGTCACAGGACACCGTGGGACGGGGAAGACCTCGCTCGTCGAGGCGATGCTCTTCCAGGCCGGCTCGGTCAACCGGCTCGGGTCGATCGAGCAGGGCTCCACGGTGTCGGACTGGGACGAGGACGAGCAGCGGCGGCAGATGTCGATCTCGGCCGCGCTCTGTCACACGGACTGGCAGGGGAGGAAGATCAACCTCGTCGACACGCCGGGCGAGCCGAGCTTCCAGGGCGAGGCGGTGTCCGCGCTCCGAGTCGTCGAGGGGACGGTGATCGTCGTCTCCGGCGTGATGGGCGTGGAGGTCCAGACGAGCCGCGTCTGGAGCAGGGCGGAGGAGCTCGGCCTCGCGCGCGTGCTGTTCGTGAACATGCTGGACCGCGAGCGCGCCGACTTCTTCCGCGTGCTGGAGCAGCTCCGGAACACATTCTCGACGCGCGCCGTCGCCGTCCACCTGCCGATCGGGGTCGAGCACGAGATCAGCGGCATCGTCGACCTCCTGCACATGAAGGCGTACACGAGCCCCGAAGGCGGAAAGGAGGCTGCGCCGGGCGAGATCCCGGCGGAGCTGGCCGACCAGGTCGCGACCTACCGCGAGCAGCTCCTCGACTCCGTGGTGGAGACCGACGAGGGGCTGATGGAGCGCTATCTCGACGGCCAGGAGCTCTCGGACGAGGAGGTGGCTCACGCGCTCAAGGAAGCGGTGACTCGGGGCGAGATCTTCCCGGTCGCCTGCGGCGTCGCGACGAAGAACCTCGGGACGACGGCGACGCTGGATCTGCTCGTCGAGGGCGTCCCGTCGCCGGCGAAGAAGGACTTCGACGTCCACATCGACGGGGCGGAGAGCGCTGCGTTCGTCTTCAAGACGGTCGCGGACCCGTTCGCGGGCCGGATCAACGTCTTCCGCGTGATCGAGGGCAAGGTCAGCTCCGACTCGACGCTCGTGAACTCGCGCAGCCACAACAAGGAGCGGGTCGGCCAGCTGCTGGCGCTGCAGGGCAAGGAGCACGAGTCGGCCGACGAGTTCGGCCCCGGAGATCTCGGCGCGGTGGCGAAGCTCAAGGACGTCCTGACCGGCGACCTGCTGCTGGACAAGGAGACCGGGGCGGAGGCGCCTTCGATCGACTTTCCCGACCCGGTGATGAGTTTCGCGATCTCGCCGAAGGCGAAGGGCGACGAGGAGAAGCTCGGGACCGCCTTGCGGCGGCTCTCGGAGGAGGATCCGACGCTGGTCGTGCGGCGCGACCAGCAGACGGGCGAGCAGCTCCTCTCGGGGCTCTCGCAGATGCACGTCGAAGTGGCCGTCGACCGGCTCGGCCGTCGCTTCGGCGTCGAGGTCGACCTGCGCCCGCCGCGGGTTCCGTACCTCGAGACGATCCGCAAGGAGTCGCGAGGTCACGGCCGGTACAAGAAGCAGACCGGCGGGCGCGGCCAGTTCGGCGACTGTCACATCGTCCTCGAGCCGCTCGAGGGCCGCACCGGCTACGAGTTCGTCGACAAGATCGTCGGCGGCGTCATCCCGCAGGGGTTCCGGCCCGCGGTCGACAAGGGAATCCAGGAGGCGATGGTGCACGGCGAGCTCGCCGGCGCGCCCGTGCAGGGCGTGCGGGTGCTCCTCGTAGACGGCTCGTACCACACGGTCGACTCGTCGGAGATGGCGTTCAAGATCGCCGGCTCGATGGCGTTCAAGGAGGCGTACGGCGCCGCCGATCCGGTCCTGCTGGAGCCGATCATGGAAGTCGACGTCACGGTTCCGGACGATGCGGTCGGCGCGGTCAACGGCGACCTCAACTCGCGCCGTGGACGCCTGCACGGGATGGAGCCGACCGGCAGCGGCATGACCTCGATCAAGGCCGAGGTCCCGATGGCGGAGATGCTCACCTACTCGCAGTCCCTGACCTCGATGACGGGCGGCCGCGGCGACTACCACATGCACTTCGCGCGCTACGAGGAGGTCCCGGCGCACGTGGCACAGAAGGTCATGGCCGAGGCGCAGAAGGAGCGAGAGGAAGTCAAGGTCTGAGGCTCCGTCCGTCCGAGCGCGCGGCGAAGAGGCGCGGCGAGCGCGAGCGCGAGGTCGGGCTCGACGCCGCCGACGAGGCGGCACGGTGGCTGGAGGAGCACGACCCGCCGCCCGAGCCCGAGCCTCCGAAGTCGGCGAGCAAGTCGCGGACGCTGCACCGCTGGCGCCGGCGTCAGCGGGGCGGCGGCTAGGCGGTCCGCCGAGGGGTTCAGGGGCGGGCCGGAGCCCGCCCGCCAAACCTCGCTAGACGGTCGCGGTCGCCTGCTGGGTCTCCCCGGCGCCGCTGTCGCGCAGCCGCTTGATCAGATCGGAGACGTCGGCAAGCTCCTGCTCGAGGTCGCGCTGGTACTCCTCCAGCCTCTCGAGCACGCGCTCGCGGTCGTACCAGCCGTGGCCGATGCCGCCCCGGCGTCCGCGATGAAAACGGTGTCGTCGTCCGTGCATAGTTCGTCACCTCCTCTCTTCGTATCTCGTCAGGAAGGCGTCGAGGCGCGTTTGCGAATCTCTCAACGCGCTCGCCCAATGATCGAGGAGCGCCCGGCCCTCGTCGGTGAGCTCGTAGACCCGCTTGCTGGGCCCCGGAGCGTCGTCGTCCCACGCCGAGCGGACGAGGCCGTCGGACTCGAGCATGCGGAGGAAGCGGTAGAGATTGCCCATGTCGACTCGTTCGCCGGTCAGATCCGGGAGCTGCTCGAGGAGCTCGTAGCCGTGGACCGGCCGCTCGCGGAGGAGCAGCAGGACCGCCGGCTCCGCGAAGCGCTCGACCCGGGCGCGCACCTCGAACTCGCCCGGTCCCGTGCGCCGTCGGACGCGGGAATGGCGATGGCGCCTCATACCTGTAAAACACACATGTACCGCACCAGCGTAGCTGTCGGGAGCCGGCCGGCGCTGGGCTAAGATCGCCGCTCATGCAGATCACCGGCCAGGCGGTCACCCGCACCTGCGCCATCTGCGACCGAAGCCTCCTGCAGGGCGAGCGCGCGGTGCGGTATGCCCCCGACGGGGGCGAGTTCGTCGACGTCTGCCCGCTCTGCCAGGAGATCGCGGCGGAGTACGGGTGGGTCAAGGAAGGGAGCCCGACGACGCCCACGGTTCCCGTCCAGCGCCGCCGGCGCAAGGGCCTGCTCTCCTCGATCTTCGCGCCGCTCCAGTCGGCGCCGGAGGAGACCGTCGCCTCGGAGCCGATCCTCCGCCGGCTGAGCGAACCGGAGCTCCAGACCGTCGAGGCCGCCGACCTCTACAACGCGAGCGACTACCGCCGCACGATCGGCGGCGTCGCGAAGAGCCTCGGCGAGCCGCGGGCGAGCATCCTGCCGCTCTCCGGTGTGAACCAGGAGCTCGTGATCACGATCGCCTGGGACATCACCTGGTACCAGTACCGCGTCTCGCCCGAGTCGGCCCAGCCGGTAAAGCTCGAGGCGCGGGGACACGAGCTCGCCGAGCTCGACGGCGCCTTCCAGTCCTGGAACGCGAGGATCCAGCCGGACGGCAGGATCGTCCCCCAGATCGCACGCGTCTAGCGGTTTCCGGACCCGTCCCTAAGATGCGCCGTAGATCCCGATGATCTACTGCGTCATCCCCGCCGAGCTAGCGGACGAGCTCTTCGACAAGCTCACCGACTACTACAAGGACAACCCCAACGTCGAGGTGATCGTCGACCGGCGGACCGGCCCCGACCGCCGCAAGGGGAAGGCCGCAGGCGGCAAGCGAGAGCTCCGCGACCGGCGCCGGCCCCGCGCGCCGGGAACCTTCCTCAAGACCGATCCGCCCGACTAATCTAGAGGCTCGATGCGAAATTTCGCCGTGCCGGATGACACTCCAGACACTGCGCCGGATCACCTCGTTCAGCCACGGCACGTAGCGCTGCTACGCGCCGCGACCGACCGCGCTGCCCGGCTTGGCCTGGAGCGCCCCCGACGGCGGCCAAATTTCCCACCGACCCTCTAGGCGCCGTCATGGCGCTGCTCGGAGCGAAGACCTTCCAGAACTACGTCGCCGGCGAGTGGTGCGACGCCGCCTCCGGCGAGACGTTCGAGTCCACGTCGCCCGCGAACGGCGAGGCGATCGGAACGTTCCCGCTCTCCGGCACGGAGGACGTCGACCGCGCGGTCGCTGCGGCCAAGGAGGCGTTCGAGGACTGGCGCCTCGTGCCGGCGCCGAAGCGCGGCGAGATCCTCTTCCGCTTCGGCGAGCTGCTGAAGGGCGAGAAGGAGGATCTCGCGCAGCTCATGTCGCGCGAGATGGGAAAGGTGCTCGCCGAGGCGCGCGGCGACGTGCAGGAAGCGATCGACATGGCGTACTACATGGGCGGCGAGGGCCGCCGCCTGTTCGGCCAGACGACGCCGTCGGAGCTGAAGGACAAGTTCCAGATGAGCGTCCGCATGCCCATCGGCGTCATCGGCGTGATCACGCCGTGGAACTTCCCGATCGCGATCCCGTCCTGGAAGACCCTGCCGGCGCTCGTCGCCGGGAACACGATCGTCTTCAAGCCCGCGACCGACACGCCGACGCTCGGCCAGCGCTACGTCGAGCTCCTGCTCGAGGCGGGGCTGCCGCCGGGCGTCCTGAACGTCGTCCACGGCGGCGGCGGCGCGGTCGGCGAGGCGATCGTGCGGCATCCGGACGTCCGCGTGATCTCGCTCACCGGCTCGCGCGAGACCGGTGTCGCCGTTCTCAAGGCGGCTGCGGACGGGCTCAAGCACGTCCACCTCGAGCTGGGCGGGAAGAACGCAATCATCGTCCTGGACGACGCCGATCTGGACCTGGCCGTCGAGGGCATCATCTGGTCGGCGTTCGGCACCTCCGGCCAGCGCTGCACGGCCGCCAGCCGCGTGATCGTCCAGCGCGGCGCGTACGAGGAGCTGCAGGGGAAGCTCGTCTCCGCCGCGGAGCAGCTGCGCCTCGGCTACGGCTGGGAGGACGACACGGACGTCGGTCCCGTGATCAACCGGCGCTCGCTGGAGAAGATCCACTCGTACACGGAGATCGGCAAGGGTGAGGGCGCCAAGCTCCTGACGGGCGGCGAGGTCGCCTCCGGCGACGGCCTGTCCGACGGCTTCTACTACCGGCCGACGATCTTCGCGGACGTCGAGCCGGGCATGCGGATCGCCCAGGAGGAGATCTTCGGCCCGACGACGGCGCTGATTCCGGTCGACTCGTTCGACGAGGCGATCCGGGGCGCGAACGGCGTCAAGTACGGTCTCTCGTCCTCGATCTTCACCCGGGACGTGAACAAGGCCTTCCGCGCCATGCGCGACCTGGACACCGGGATCACGTACATCAACGCCGGCACGATCGGCGCCGAGGTCCACCTCCCGTTCGGCGGGACGAAGGACACGGGCAACGGCCATCGCGAGGCCGGCCAGGCGGCGCTCGACGTCTTCACCGAGTGGAAGTCCATCTACGTCGACTACTCGGGCCGGCTCCAGAAAGCCCAGATCGACACGGCCGAGTAGCGCTGGACGACGCCGTCGATCTCGCGCAGAAGCTCGCCTCGTTCGACGAGCACTTCGCGCCGCGGATCGTCGGCTACTACAACGAGAACAAGCTCGAGGTCGCCAAGCTCGAGGGCGAGTTCGTCTGGCACTCGCATCCCGACACCGACGACTTCTTCCTCGTCCTCAAGGGCCGGCTGACGATCCAGCTGCGCGATCGCGACGTGGAGCTCGGCGAGGGTGACCTCTTCGTCGTGCCGCGCGGCGTCGAGCACCGGCCGGTGGCCGAGGAGGAGGCGCACATCCTGCTGATCGAGCCGAAAGGGACGCCGAACACCGGCGATTCGGAGGCGCAGCCGGCGCCGGAGATCGAGCTCTAGCACCGTGGACGTCCGCCTCCTGGGCAGCGGCGGATGGCTGCCGACCGACTCGCGTGAGACGGCCTGCGTCTACGTGCGGGACGGGGCCGACCTGCTCGTGCTCGACGCCGGAACGGGGCTGCGCCGGCTCGTCACGGAGCCGCAGCTCGTCGACGGCGTGGAGCGCGTTCACGTCGCGCTTACGCACTTCCACCTCGACCACATCGTCGGGCTGGCCGCGCTCTCCGGCTTCGGCGTCGAGGCACGCGAGGTCTGGATGCCGGCCCGGCTGCTCGCGGGCGCACAAGCCGGAGACCTGCTCGAACGTCTGCTCGGGCCGCCGTTCATGCTGGGTGCCGCCCGGGTTGCCGCAGCCCGGGAGCTCGAGGGCGACGCGGAGATCGGACCCTTTCGGGTGGAGATCCGGATCCAGGAGCAGCATCCCGGCCGTTCGCTGGCCTTCAAGGTGGACGGGGCGCTCGCCTACTGCACCGACACCGCCTACGACCCCGCCAACGTCGAGTTCGCGCGCGGGGCCCGTCTGCTCCTCCACGAGGCCTTCTGGCCGGGCGAGACGACGGACGACCCCGGCCACACGGCCTCGGGCGAGGCCGGGCGGCTCGCCGCGGAGGCCGGAGTCGAGCGACTCGTGCTGGTGCACGTCAACCCCGAGGCGGACGACGAGGAGAAGCTCGCCCGCTCCGCTCGGGCCCGCTTCGCGCCGGCCGAGGTCGGCCGCGACGGGCTCGTGCTTATGTGAAGGTGAGGATGTGGTGGAGCTCGAGGTCGAGGCCGTTGGCGGTGCAGCGCGCGAGCTTGCAGATCCCGTCCGCCTCCTCGAAGCAGAGGACGAGCGCGTCCAT
>DASVEW010000093.1:0-38234 GCA_036380355.1 Gaiellaceae bacterium
CGCCGCGTTCGGGCCTCGCGGGCTGCTGCAGCGTCTGCTGGAAGGGCCGTTCGGCGTCGAGCGGGTGCCGGAGATCTACGGGCTTCCCGGCGCCTGGCTCGCCCTCACCGTCGCCACGTACCCGTTCGTCTTCATCCTCACCGCGGCGGCGCTCCGCGACCTCGACCCGTCGCTGGAGGACGCCGCACGGGGGCTCGGCCAGTCGCGGGCGGCGACATTCCGCCGGGTCACGCTGCCCGTGCTCCGGCCCTCGCTGGCGGCCGGCGCACTCCTCGTCGCGCTGTATACGATCGCGGACTTCGGGGCCGTGTCGCTCATGCAGTACGACTCGCTCACGCGGGCCGTCTACCTCCAGTACCGCGCGCTCTTCGACCGGACGCCCGCGGCCGTGCTCGCGCTCGTGCTCGTCGCGATCACGGCGGTCGTCCTCGCGCTGGAGCTGCGCGCACGCGGCCGCTCGTTGACACAGAGGTCCGGATCGGGGTCGCCGCGCCCGCCGGCGGCGATCCCGCTCGGCCGCTGGAAGCTCCCGGCGCTCGCCTTCTGCTCTCTGGTCGTCGGCGTCGCGCTCGTTGTCCCGCTCGCCGTGCTGGGGTACTGGGCGGGGCGGGCGTTCACCCTCGACGAGTCGCTCGGCTGGAGCTGGCGGCCGGCCGTGAACTCAGTCGGGATCTCGGTCGTCGCCGCCGCAGCCGCAGTCGCCGCTTCCCTGCCGGTCGGCGTCCTCGCCGCGCGGTATCCGAGCGTGGTCAGCCGGACGCTCGAGCGGCTCTCGTACGCGGGCAACGCCCTGCCGGGGATCGTGATCGCGCTCTCGCTCGTCTTCTTCGCGGCGAACTACGCGACGCCTGTCTACCAGACGCTGGCGCTGCTCGTCTTCGCCTACGTCGTTCGCTTCTTCCCCCAGGCGCTCGCCGGTTCGGAAGCCGCGCTCGGGCGGGTCAGTCCGCGCCTCGAGGAGGCGGGGCGCGCGCTCGGCCGGGGGCCGGCCGACGTGTTCGCGCGGGTCACGGCGCCGCTCGTCGCGCCCGGCCTGCTCGCCGGCGGTGCGCTCGTCTTCCTGAGCACGATGAAGGAGCTGCCGGCGACGCTCCTCCTCCGCCCCATCGGCTTCGAGACGCTCGCCACGGAGATCTGGCGGTACACGTCCGTCGCCTCGTACTCACGTGCTGCGCTGCCGGCGCTGGTGCTGATCGCGCTCTCGGCGCCGCTCGTCTACCTCCTGCGCGCGCGAACCGCGTCCGACTCGGGAACGCCCGGCTAGGGTACTCCCCGTGGCCCACGCGCACTCCGTCGACGAGTACCTGGAGACGATCTACTTCCTCGCCTTCCCGATCGGCGAGTACCGGCCGCTGACGGGCGGCACGGCGCCGACGCTGGCGTCGCGCGTCGCCGAGATGCTCGGCGTCTCCCGGGCGTCGGCCGGCGAGATGCTGAAGCGGCTGGAGAACGAGGGCCTCATCAGCCGCGGGGAGAACAAGGAGGCGGTGCTGACGAAGACCGGCCGCGCGCGGGCCGAGCGCGTCGTCCGCAAGCACCGGCTGATCGAGCGCCTGCTAACCGACTTCATGGACTACACCCCGGCGGAGGCGCACGTGCACGCGGACGAGATCGGCGAGTCGTTCTCGGACGACATGGTCGAGCGAGTGGCGCGCAAGCTCGGAAATCCCGAGCGCTGCCCTCACGGCTGGCCGGTGGACCCTGCGTTCGAGCAGGCGGAGAACGACGAGCTGAAGGCGCTCGCGGAGCTCGACGAGGGCCAGGAGGCGACGATCGTGCGGCTCGCCGAGCACGACGGCGAGCTCCTCCACTGGTTCTACGACCAGGGCTTCGAGCCCGGCACGTCCCTCCAGCTCACCGCCGCGGAACCTGCGGCCGGGCGCTTCCGCGTCAAGCTCGACGGCCGCGAGGAGACGATCGCCGACAAGGCGGCGGCTGGGCTCTTCGTCAGGCCTTCGTAGTTACACCGACGAGCGCGTACCGGTCCCCGCGCCGGACGTAGCGGAAGCGCGTCTCGCGGGACCAGCCGCGGGCGAACGACTCGCGGAGGCGTAGCACCCTCGGCGCGGCTCGCAGGAGCTCGACGTGGGTGAGGGCGCCGGCGCGCGGCGGCGGCGGGCGGAGGTAGTGCGACAGCAGGTAGACCGGGCGGGGGCACCGGCCGGCAGCCACCCGCGCGAAGTGCACGAGCCCGACGTTGCCGCGGTACCGGCCGTTCCGCTTCACCGGCCGCAGGCCGAACAGGAGCTCCCGTCCGTCGTTGCGTCCGTTCGCCTCGACGAAATCGAGTCGGACCAGGAGACCCCGGCCCGGCAGCGGGTGGAACCGCCGCGCGCCCCGACACTCGTCCGCGAGCGTGAGGACGCTCTGGTGCGGGCAGCCGCCGTAGCTCTCGACTACCCGCTCGAGGTCGGCGTCCCGGTCGAGGTTCCCGTGGTGAATGCGCTGAGCCGGAAGCCCGGGACTCGACGGATGGCACAGCGTGCTCGCCGGGGGCTGCGCCGCGGCCGAAGCGGCGGCGACGGCGACGAGCGCGCAGGCGACGAGAAGGCCGCGCATACCTCCGTGGACGGTACTCCTTGGACTAGGACTTGGTTGCGGCCAGCAGCTTGGCGAGGGCCGCGGCGTCGAGCTCGCCGCGGTTCTTCGCGAGGGCGATGACAGCTGCCTGCTTCGTCATGGGCCTCCAGGTTCGCAGGCGGGCGGGACGTTCCTGCCCGGCCCGTGCAAGCGACCGAGGCTGCTAGACGGTCGCCTTCTCGCCCAGGCCGGCCGCGGCCTTCAGCGCCGCCGCCTTGTCCGTCCGCTCCCACGTGAAGTCGTGGTCGTCGCGGCCGAAGTGGCCGTACGCGGCGGTCTTGGCGTAGATCGGCCGCCGCAGCTCCAGGTCGCGGATGATCGCGCCGGGACGCAGGTCGAAGTGCTCGTTGACGAGCTCCTCGATCCGCGCGACCGGGATCTTCTCCGTCTCGAACGTCCGAACCGCGACCGAGACGGGATGCGCGACGCCGATCGCGTACGCCACGTTCACCTCGCAGCGGTCGGCGAGCTCCGCGGCGACGATGTTCTTCGCGACGTACCGGGCGGCGTACGCAGCAGAGCGGTCGACCTTCGTCGGATCCTTGCCAGAGAACGCCCCGCCGCCGTGGCGCGCGGCGCCGCCGTAGGTGTCGACGATGATCTTGCGGCCGGTCAGGCCGGTGTCCCCCATCGGCCCGCCGAGCACGAACTTGCCGGTCGGGTTGACGTAGACGAAGTCGCGGTCGTCGTACAGCCGGCGCTCGTCGTAGAGCCGCGGGTCGAGGATCGGATGGAGCACATGCTCGATCACGTCCTCCTTGATGGTGTCCGCGTCGACGTTCTCGGCGTGCTGGGTCGAGACGAGCAGCCGGACGATCTCGACCGGGACCTGGCGGTCGTGCTCGTCGACCTCGTAGCGCACCGTGACCTGCGCCTTGCCGTCCGGACGCAGGTACTTCAGCTGCTCGGACTTCCGCACCCCGGCGAGCCGGCGCGCGATCTTGTGGGCAAGCATGATCGGTAGCGGCATCAGCTCCTGCGTCTCGTTCGACGCGTAGCCGAACATCATCCCCTGGTCGCCGGCGCCGACCTGGTCGAGCGGGTCGTCGTCACCCGGGTCGTGCTGGATCTCGTACGACTGGTCGACGCCCAGCGCGATGTCCGGCGATTGCTCGTCGATCGCCACGACGACGCCGCACGTGGTCGCGTCGAAGCCCCACTCGGAATGCGTGTAGCCGATCTCCGCGATGCGGGACCGCACGAGCGCCGGGATGTCGACGTACGTCTCGGTCGAGATCTCGCCGGCCACGATCACGAGCCCGGTCGTGATGAGCGTCTCGCACGCAACGCGTCCCGCAGGGTCGTCCTTCAGCACCGCGTCCAGCACGGTGTCCGAGACCTGGTCGGCGATCTTGTCCGGGTGGCCCTCGGTGACCGATTCGGACGTGAGGAGGAACTCGCGCTTGGCCATGTGGGCCGGAAAGCTACCTACTCGCCGATCTCGACGAACAGGAGCGCCTTGCCCAGGTCGCCGTCCTTCTGGCCGTACGCGACGACCGAGCGGAGCGGCTCGAGGTTCCGCGAGAGCTCCGGAGGCACCGTCTCGCCGGAGAACGACGCGAAGCCCATGACGAGGTCGACTGTCTCCTTCAGATCGAGATAGAGGAGCGTCGTGTACTCCTCCGGCGCATCCGCAACCTCCAGCGCGTCCTGGTAGCGGTCTGTGTCGACGAGCTTCTCGCCTGCGTCGCTCAGGCCGGCGATCGCGTCCTTCGTCGTGGTGATCACCACGGTGTTCTCCGCCGTCCCGACGTTGACGGTGAAACCGGGGAAGGCCGCGGTCGTCACGTCTCCGTCCTCGGTCACCTCCCCGCCGTAGCGCTGCGCGAGCGAGCGGAGGATCCGGTCGGCCGACTGTCGCGCCTGCGCCGGGTCCTCGGCGTCGGTGAGCAGCGTCAGCTCGGGAATCGGCGAGCCCGGTGCCGCGTAGAAGAGCACCTCGCCCCGGAAGAGCTCGGCGATGTCCTCGAGCTTGACCCCTGCCTCCTGCTCGAACTCCCTGAGCGCCGTGCCGTAGAGCGGGCTTCCCCGCAGCGACTGCAGCGCAGCGGTCGTTCCCGCGCCCTGGAACGTGTACGCGGCGAACGCGTCGGCCGGAACGAGCTCGAGGAGCTCGGAGCTGTATTCGTCTTCGGCGCCCAGGAGCTTGTCGGCGCCCTCGCCCCGGAGGGCGCCCGCGAGCTCGGCGCCGTCCTCGCGGGCCTTTGCCCAGGCGCCTGCGAAGTCGAGGTCGTCGAGGCCGAGCATGCGGAAGACCTGCGCGCTCTGCGGTTCCGCGCCGCCGAGTGTCTCGAGCGCGGCGGCCACGTCGACGTACACGCGGGTGAGCGCGTCGTCCGGGAGCTCCGCCATGCCGTCCTCGAAGTCCTGGTCGTCGGAGAGGGCCTGTCCGCTCTCGCCCTTCAGGGCGGCGTCGAACGACGCTTCCTCGTCGGAGAGCGCCACCCAGCCGTCGACCTCGCGCGTCAGCAGGTCGTCCTCCTCTTCCGCGTTGATCCGCTGGACGAGCTCGATCAGCTCGTCAGGGTCGTCCGGATGCGTCAGGCCCACGACCTTGACGTCGGTCGTCGACGCGGCGTAGACGACGATCGCAGTCGTCCCGCCGAGCACGTCGCGCACCTCCTCCCAGGTGACCTCCGTGTCGCTCTCCAGCTCCTCCCTCAGCTGCGCGAGCCACTTCGCGCCGTCCGGGAAGCGCCGGATGAGCTCCTCGGCCTGCTGCCACTGGTCGGAGTCCGGGTCGCTCTCGACCTCCCAGTAGACGAGTGCGCCCGGTTTGACGAGCTCGGCGGCGCTGTCCTCGCCCGCGCCGAGGTTCACCCCGCCGCAGCCCACGAGCACGAGGGCCACGAGCAGTCCGGCGGAGAGCGCTCGCATCGGCCGCATGCGCTCAGACTACTTGCGCGGCTCGATGAGTCCTTCCTCGCGGAACCAGTCGAGGGTTCGCCTGAGCGCCTCGTCGAGCGGCGTGTAGCTGAGACCGAGCTCGCGCGTCGCCTTCGACCCGTCGTAGGCGTGGCCGTGCAGCGCGGTCCGGACGAGGTCGCGGCAGATGCGCGGCTTCGTCCGCCGCAGCCGGGCCACAGTCTCGACGGCGATGGCCGCCGCAGTAGCGACTGCCGGCGGCAACGTTCGAACCGGCTCGTTGACGCCGGTGAAGCGGGCAAGCAGCTCGATACCCTCGCGCACGGTGACGGTCGCGCCACTGAGGACGTACCGCTCCCCGGGCTCCCCTCGCACCTCGACGAGTAGGTGGCCCTCCGTACAGTCGGCGATGTCCACGAGGCTGATCGTGGAGTCGACGATCGCCTTCAGCCTTCCGTTCAGGTAGTCGAGCAGCAGGCGGGTCGATCCGGTCGCCCGGCCGGGCCCCTGGACGGAGGCTGGATTCACGCAGACGACCTCGGTTCCGGTCTCGCGCGCGGCAGCGAGGACCGCCCGCTCCGCCTCGAACTTCGAGCGCTCGTAGCTCGAGAGGAACGAGCCGCGGTGCGGCGAGGTCTCCGACCCGACCGTGCCGCGCGCCTCGCCGAGCGCGGCGGCCGACGACGTGTAGACAACCCGCCGCACGCCGGCCGCTGCCGCGGCATTCACGACGTTGTGCGAGCCGCCCACGTTGACCTCGAACATGGGCGAGCGATCGCGGACGCAGAGCGCATTGACGCCGGCGGCGTGGTACACAACGTCGCAGCCGCGCATCGCGGCCGTGAGCGCCTCGAGGTCGAGAACGTCGCCGCGGACAGGCTCCGCGCCGAGTCCGTCGAGGGCGCGCGCCGAATCGTCCGACCGGGCAAGGGCCTTGACGGCGCGCCCGTCGGCGAGGAGCCGCTCGACGATCGCCCCGCCGAGGAACCCCGTGCCGCCCGTGACGAGGACGGCGTCGGCCGTCAGTGCCCTCCGGGTGATGCTGCCCCGAAGCAGGCGTGCATTGCCTGGAGGAGGGGCACTAGCTCGATCCCTCGGACAAGGCGGATCCGAAGCGGGCCAGGTACTCGACGGCGGAAAGCACCGTGATCGCGGCCGCCACCAGCATCGCCCACTCGTCCAGGAGCAGCGGTCCCAGCGCCTCGTCGTAGCGGAGGATCGCGAGCAGGATGGCGATGAACTGGACGTTCGTCTTGAGCTTGCCCCAGATCGAGGGCGCGAACACGGTTCCCTCGGCGGCGACGACGCCGCGGAGCCCGAGGATCAACAGCTCGCGCCCGATGATGATGATCGCGACCCACACGGAAGCCCTGTCGACGTCGACGAGGGCGATGAGCGCGCCGGAGACGAGCAGCTTGTCGGCGGTCGTGTCGAGGAACGAGCCGAAGGTCGTCGTGAGCGCCCACCGCCTCGCCAGGTAGCCGTCGACGAAGTCCGTCGTCGCCGCGACCGCGAAGAGAATTGCGGCGGCGACGTAGGCCCAGTCTCGGTCGGGCCCGAGGAGGATCAGGCCCATCACGACCGGTATCAGCAGGATGCGCAGGTAGGTGAGGCCAAGGAGGACCCGGCCGCTCACGGAGTTGAGGTCTCCGACGTCGCGAGCGAGGCCTCGGCCGCCTCGCCGGCGACGAGAGCGCGAACATCGTCGGCGGAGGACAACCGTTGCGCCTCTCCCGCGAGGGCCCGGGCCGCTTCCGCGTCGACCCGGCGCACCGCTTCCTTCGTTGTCGGGATCGCAGGCGGATTGACGCTCAGCTCGGAGACGCCGAGGCCGACCAGGACGGGGACGGCCAGCGGGTCCGACCCCAGCTCGCCGCAGACGCCGACCCACTTTCCGTGCGCGTCGGCTGCCTCTGTGACGGTTCGGATCAGACGGAGGACAGCGGGGTGCAGGCCGTCCGCCAGGCCGGCGACCGCGTCGTTCCCCCGTTCCGCCGCCATCGTGTACTGCACGAGATCGTTCGTCCCGATCGAGAAGAAGTCGACCTCTGGCGCAAACGCCTCGGCGGCGAGGGCGGCCGCCGGCACCTCGACCATGATGCCGACCTCCATGCGTCCCGAGATCTCGCCGCGCTCGCGCAGCTGCTCCCGGGCGCGGGCGAGCACCGACACCGCTTCCCGGTACTCGGCGAGCGTGGTGACCATCGGAAACATCACTTTCACCGGGTGCTCGGCGGCCACGCGCAACGCGGCCCGCAGCTGCGTCTCGAGGAGCTCGGGCCGGGCAAGTCCGAGCCGGATCCCCCGCACCCCGAGGAACGGGTTCGCCTCGGTCCGCCGCGGCAGGTACGGGAGCGGCTTGTCGGCGCCGACGTCGAGCGTCCGCAGGATGAGCGGTCTCCCCTGCAGCCGTCCGGCCATGTCGGCGTAGGCCGCGTACTGCTCGTCCTCGGTCGGGAGGGAATCGCGCTCGAGGAAGAGGAACTCCGTGCGCAGGAGCCCCACGCCTTCGGCCCCGTTCGCCACCGCAGCCTCGACGTCCGCGGGCGAGCCGACGTTGGCGACGACCTCGATCCGGCGCCCGTCCCGTGTCCGGGCCGGCCGCTGCGCGGACGCGAGCGCCCGCCGGGCCGTTTCCTCGCGCTCGGCGCTCCGACGCTCGTAGTCGCGCACGAGCTCCTCGGCAGGATCGACGACCAGGGCGCCTGCATCCCCGTCGAGGGCGAGCGGCGCGCCTTCGGGCACGTCCAGCAGCGGCTCCCCGAGCCCGACCGCACCCGGGATCCCGAGCGAGCGCGCGAGGATCGCGCTGTGCGAGGTCGGCGCGCCGTAGGCGGTGGCGATGCCGGACACGAGCTTGCGGTCGAGCGCCGCGGTGTCCGCCGGAGTGAGGTCGGCGGCGATGACGATGCCGGGCTCGACAACGGCGGCCGCCGGCGCCTCCCCGCCGAGGAGCTCGGCGACGACCTGTCGCGCGACTCCGGCCAGGTCCTCGGCCCGGGCCTGCAGGTAGTCGTCGTCGAGGCTGCGGTAGTCGGCCGCGACCGCCTCGGCGGCCCCGTGCCACGCCTGGGCGGCGTTCTGGCCCTGCTCGAAGATCGCGCGGCGGGCAGGCTCGAGCAGCGCGTCGTCGTCGAGGAAGAGGAGATGAGCGTCGAAGATCGCCGCGCTGTACTCGCCTGCGCGGTCGGCGACGGAGTCGCGGGTGGCGCGGATCTCGGCCCGTACCCGCTCGAGCGCGTGCTCGAGCGCCTCCCACTCCTCCTTCGGGTCGGCCGCCGGCTCCTCGGGGATCTCGGGGGCCGGCGCCCGGAAGTGGCGGGCGGCCCCGAGCGCGAGTCCGGGCGCGGCCGGCAATCCGACGAGGGCGCCCGGAGGGGCCGCTTGCCGGCGCGTAGGCGTGGGCGTGGGCGGCTGGACGGCGACCTCCTCGTCGAAGTCGCGTGCCGCCAGCGCCTCCAGTGCGGCGAGCGCATCGGGTGCCTGTGGCCCGCTCGCGGCAACCCCGATCTCGTGTCCCTGGCGCACGCCGAGGGTGGCGATCGCGTTGAGGCTACGCCCGCTCGCCGGGCCGCGACCCGTCGTCACGTTCGTGACGGTGACGTCGGCGTCGAAGCCGCCGACTGTCTGAACGAAGCGTGCCGCTGGGCGGGCATGCAGGCCGAGCGGGTTTCCCACCGTCAGCGTGATCGTCCGACTCCCATCGCCCGTGGCCGCGGCGACGGGAGCCGCCGGCTCACCCGAGCCCAGGTGCGTGGCCTTGGCCTCCAGAGCGCCGCGGGCCTCCGCGGCGACGTCTTCGAGCGACGCGCCGAGCTTGGCCGTGACTGCCGCGGCGACGGCACCCTCCACGAGCGGGGCCTCGCAGAGGAGGACGCGCTCGCGCAGCTCCGGCGGAAGCATGTCGAGGGCCATCTCGGCGCTCAGAACGGCGCTCCCGAGATCCATCAGCACGAGCACTCCGTCCCCCTGGTCTGCCCGTTCGATCGCCTCGTGCACCCGCAACGCATCCGTGCCGAGCGCCGGCTCGGGTGCGTCGATCCCGCCCGCGAGCTCGATCGGCACGTCTGCGCCCATGCCGCGCGCAAGCTCGGCCAGGCCCTCGGCGAGCTTCGCGCTATGCGTGACGATGACGAGCCCGACCACTAGCCGCCGTTCGTCCCGGCTCTCTGGTCGAGCCCGTACGCGCGGTACAGGAGCTCCACGGGATGCACGGCGCATACACCGGTCCCGTGCGCGATCTGCCAGCGGCACGTCTCGCTGTCACAGGCGGCGAGATCTGCGCCGGCTTCCGTGACGTCGCGGAAGAGCCGCTCGCCGACCGCCATGGAGATCTCGTACTTCTCCTTCTTCAACCCATACGTCCCGGCGATTCCACAGCAGTCGGCGTCCAGCTCGATCGCGCGCAGCTCTGGAATCAGGGCGAGCAGGTCCAGCGCAGGCTTGCCGATCCCGTGCCCCCGCTGCTGGCATGGTGCGTGGTAGGGGACCGTCAGCGGAAGCGGCCGGAAGTCCGTCTGGAGCTCGCCACGTTCGTGCAGGAGCAGGAGGAACTCGCAGAGGTCGTAGGTCGCCTCGCTCACGGCCTTCAGGTCGTCGTCCTCGACGCCGAGAATCTCGCGCGCTTCGCGCTTCAACATCAGACCGCAACTCGTCGAGTTCGACACGATCGGCAGGCCGTCGCGGGCGTGGGGGGCGAGATTGGCGACGAGACGCCGCAGATACTTTCGCGCCGCGTCGAAGTTGCCGTTCGACTGCAGCGGCAGCCCGCAGCAGTCCTGCGGCGGGACGACGACGCGGTAGCCGTTGTGCTCGAGAACTGCGACGACCATCTCGCCGACTCCCGGTTCGTAGTAGTTGGTGCCGCAGGCGTGGAAGTAGACGACGCTCCGGTCGGTGGTCGGACTCGGGTGGTTCCGCGCCCAGCGCTGGAAGGTCCGGCCTGCGAAGCGAGGCATCGGCGCCTTGTGGTGGATGCCGAGCAGGCGGTGGACGAGGGCCCGCACCAGCCTCTCCCGGAGCGCCCAGTTCGCCAGAGGGGCAACCGGCGTCCCCAGCCGGCCGAGCACGCTCGGCCTGGCGATCAGCTGGTTGCGCAGCGGAATCCCTCGCTCCTCCCACATCCGCGCCCGCGCCTGAGAGTTGATCTCGGCGATCTTCACGTCCTGCGGGCAGACCTGCGTGCAGATGCCGCAGCCCGAGCAGTAGTCGACCGAGGCGTCCGGGGAGCTGCCGGGGCCGCGGTATCGCTCGGCCTGCGGCCCGACGAACTTCGGCCCGGGAAAGAGCGGTGTCACCCGTGAGAACGGGCAGAAGGTCTCGCAGATCGTGCACTTGACGCAGTGATCGAGCGAGTCCCGGACGAGGTCGGTCATTCGTGCCCTTTCAGAATCGCTTCGGCGGCGGCGTAGCCCGTTGCGAGGCTGAGCCCGTTGCCGGACGCCTCCCGCCACGGGACCGCGCCGGCGATCGTGGCTCCCGCCGCATGGAGGTTCACGTACTGGGGTCGTCCGTCAGCGTCGGTGGGGCGAAGCAGGTCGTCGACCGGCACCCCGACGCGGTCGAGCGGGTGCTCCTCCAGGTAGGTCGGCAGGAACGGCGGCCGCCCGTTGGCCGCCGGCAGCCCGCTGAGAGCTAGGTCGAACACGGCTTCGCGGATCTTGCCGTAGGAGTCGACGTGGATCCCGCCGGCGGCGAGCCCGCCGGACGCGAGCACGAACGATCGTGCCCGATGGGTCGTCGGGCGCGCGGCCGCCTGCGCGACCACGCCTTCGACCCGGCCGTTCTCGGTCTCGGTGCCGACGACGGGAGACCCGATGAGGATGCGGCCGCCGGCCTGACGCAGCGCGTCGGTCATCGCCTCGAACAGGCGGATCCCTGACACGGACGGAGGGAGGGTCGCGACCTCGAAGACAGACCGCTCCAGCCGCGTCTCGAGCTCGCGCCAGACCTCCCCGGCGTTCCGGATCCCGAGCACGGCGGGAAAGCCGACCCGCTCGTCCGGCCCCAGTTGCCCCGCGAGCTCGCCGACGACCGCGTCCCAGAAAGCCGGCTCTTCGAACCGCCTGGCGAAGCCGAGGCTGCCGACGTCGGCTTCGCCTCCCAGCGGCGGCGCGACCTCGATCGCGCGCGCGGACACCGCGGAGACCCGGCCGAGGTTCTCGGCCAGGTACGCGGGATAGAAGTCCTTGAGCCCTTTGAGGCCGACGAACACGAACCGGCCGCCTGCGCGCAGATCACCGCGCGCCATGGTCTCCGGCACGACGGCAGAGGGTTTCGCGACGCCGACGGCCGTGGGGAGCAGGACGTTCTCCTCGAGCCCGCCCCGGTAGCCGAAGGCGGGCAGGCGAGCTTTGAACCAGTCGATGCCGGCCGCGATCAGCTCCGCCGAGAGGCGCGCGTAGGGATGGCTCGGATGCGCGTCGGTGAACTGTTGAAGGGCTCGCTCCGGGCTCTCTACACCCTCGTCGGCGAAGCCGAGCACGTCGATTGTCGCGGGGGCGAGGTGCGTCGAGCCGACGCCCCTGGCGACCACGAGCACGCGTTGGCCCTCGTCGGCCAGCCGGAGGGCCGCCGTCAGGCCGGCGAGGCCGGCGCCGATCACGATCGTGTCGTGGGTCATGTGGGCAAGTGCTGAACCCCCAGCAAACCCTGGAAGATCCAGTCGTCCAGTCGGGCCTGTCGCAGTTGATCGCCGTAGAGGACGGGGTGCACGCCCTTCCAGCGCTCCTGCAGGAAGGAGAGCAAGGCCGCGTTCGCGGCATCGTGGTCCAGCCGCTCGACGGCATGGAGGATCCCGGTCGCTCGGTAGATGCAGAAGCCGCCCTGGCACGGCCCCATTCCCAGACGCAGTGTGCGCCGGAGGTCGTCGAGGTTCGCAGTCCGCCGCCGCTTCATCGCCTCCTCGAGCCGCGACCGCGTCACCAGCTCGCACTCGCAAATGATCTCCTCCGATTGCGGAACCGGCTCGCGCGCGCGAAGTCGCGAGCCGAGCTCGTAGTAGCGGCCGTCCTCCGAGTCGGGCAGCGGCTCCTCCTGCGTCCGGCAAGGCCGCTCGACGCCGAGCTGGGCGCAGACGGCGTCCACCGCCGCCTCGGCCATCAGCCGAAACGTCGTCGTCTTGCCGCCGGTGATCGTCACGAAGCCGTCGACGCCGTCTCGCGTGCGGTGGTCGAGGAGCGCGTGCGAGCGGCTCACCTCTCGCGTGTCCTCCACCTCCTCGGGTGAGAAGAGCGGGCGCGCCCCGATCCAGACCCGGAGGGCCCGAGCCTCGCGGAAGCCGGGCACGAGCTTCTCCCCCTCGTCGAGCATCTGGTCGACCTCGGGCTGCGTCACCTCGAGCTCGTCGGGGTGCACGACCCGCATGTCGGTCGTGCCGATCACGCAAACCGTGCGGATCGGGACGAGGATGTCGCCGTCTGCGGGCGGCTTGCAGCGATTGAGCACCGTGTGCACGAGCCGGTGGTTCATCGCGATCATGATCCCCTTGCCGGGCACGACGTTGACCCGGCAGCCGGCACTCTCGGCGATCTCGCCGGCCCACGCGCCCGCCGCATTCACGACGACGTCGGCGTGGATTCGCAGTTCCTCCCCGGTCAGCTCGTCGCTGACGACGGCGCCGCTGACCCTGTTGCCGTCGCGCTCGAGCCCGACCACTCGGTGGTAGAGCAGGATCCGCGCGCCGTGCTCCTGCGCCGAGCGGGCGCAGCTCCAGACGAGCTTCCAGGGATCGAGGGCGCCGTCCGGGACGGTGAAGGCGCGGGAGATCTCCGGGTGAAGGCGCGGCTCGCGCCGCAGCGCCTCGGACGGTGCGATCTCCTCGACCGGGACACCGCTCGCCCGGCAGCCTTCGAGGAACGCGTCCCCGAAGGCGGGGTCGTCCCACGGCGTCGCGACGAAGAGACCGCCGCTGTCCTCGATGCAGTCGGAGGCAATCCTCCGGAGGATGAGGTTCTCGACGATGCACTCTCTGGCAGCCTCCGGGTCCTTGACCGCGTAGCGTCCGCCCGAGTGGAGCAGGCCGTGGTAGCGCCCAGTGGTGCCGTCCGCGAGGTCCCTGCGTTCGACGAGCACGGTCTCGAAGCCCCGCATCGCAGCGTCGCGCGCGACGCCGACTCCCGTCGAGCCGCCGCCGATCACGAGCACTTCGGTCTCGAGAGCCGCCACGCTAGAGCGTCCCGGCCGAGGGTACACTCGGCGCGTCGAAGGAGGAGGCCCGATGGAGTCCGAAAAGCACGAGCACGAGGGCAGCTTTGCAGAGGGAGTCGAGGAGACCGAGCGCCACCCTGAGCACATGAAGGGCGACTTCGCGGAAGGCCAGGAGGAGCGCGAGCACACGCACGAAGGCACTTTCGCGGAGGGCGTCGAGGAGCTCGAGCACCATCCCGAGGACGAGAAGAAGGGCGACTTCGCCGAAGGGATCGAAGAGGACTAGCCGCGGAAACGAACCCGGCGGCGCTTCCGGCCGCCGGGTCCCTCCGCAGTAGTGGTCCTGCCTACTCCAACCAGTCGAAGGTCCGCGTGACGGCCTTCTTCCAGTAGCGGTACTCCTTTTCCCGTTCTTCCGCAGCCATCTGGGGTTGCCACTCCTTGTCCTTGCCCCAGTTGGCGCGGAGGTCTTCGACCTCGGACCAGAACCCGGTCGCGAGGCCGGCGGCGTAGGCCGCGCCGAGCGAGGTCGTCTCGGCGACGGTCGGCCGGATCACCGGAACGTCGAGCACGTCGGCCTGGAACTGCATCAGCAGCTCGTTGTAGACCATGCCGCCGTCGACCTTGAGCGAGGTGAGGTCGACGCCCGAGTCGGCGTTCATCGCGTCCACGACCTCCCGGCTCTGCCACGCGGTGGCCTCGAGCGCGGCCCGGGCAATGTGGCCCTTGTTGACGTACCGGGTCAGGCCGGCGATGACGCCGCGGGCCTCGTTCCGCCAGTACGGGGCAAAGAGGCCCGAGAAGGCGGGGACGAAGTAGACGCCTCCGTTGTCCTCCACCGTCTTCGCGAGGTCCTCGACCTCAGGCGACTCCTTGATCAGGCCGAGGTTGTCCCGCAGCCACTGGACGAGCGCCCCCGTGATCGCGATCGCGCCTTCCAAGCAGTACGTCGCAGGCTGGTCGCCGATCTTGTAGGCGAGCGTCGTCAGCAGGCCGGCTTTCGACTGGACGGGCTCGTTGCCGGTGTTGAGCAGCAGGAAGTTGCCCGTCCCGTAGGTGTTCTTGGCCTCGCCGACCGAGAAGCAGGTCTGGCCGAAGAGCGCGGCCTGCTGGTCGCCGAGGTCGCCGGCAACGGGGATCCCGGCCAGACCGTCTTTCGCCTCGCCGTAGACCTCGCTCGAGGCCCGGATCTGCGGCAGCATCGCGCGCGGGACGCCGAGAATGCCGAGGATCTCGTCGTCCCAGTCGAGCGTCTCGAGGTTCATCATCATCGTGCGGCTGGCGTTGGTCACGTCCGTCACGTGGACGCCGCCGTCCGCGCCGCCGGTGAGCAGCCAGATCACCCAGGTGTCGATGTTCCCGAACAGCACGTCGCCGCTCTCGGCCCGAGCGCGGACTCCGTCGACGTTGTCGAGGATCCACTTGATCTTCGGGCCGGAGAAGTACGTGGCGATCGGCAGCCCGGTCTTCGCCCGGAACCGGTCCTGCCCTCCGTCGGAGGACAACTCGTTGCAGATCTGGTCCGTACGGGTGTCCTGCCACACGATCGCGTTGTGGACGGGGCGCCCGGAGGCGCGGTCCCAGACGACCGTCGTCTCGCGCTGGTTCGTCACTCCGACCGCGGCGATGTCGGATGCCTGAACCTTGTCGAGGCCTGCGCGAACGACCTCCTGCGTGCGCTGCCAGATCTCCAGCGGGTCGTGCTCGACCCACCCCGGTTTCGGATAGATCTGCTCGTGCTCCTTCTGATCGACCGAGACGACCTGCCCGCCGTGGTCGAAGACCATGAACCGCGTGCTGGTCGTTCCCTGGTCGATCGCTGCTGCGTATTGCGCCATCCGCTGCACCTCCTATCTGATCGTCCTCGTGCCTAGGCAGCCCACTTGTCGGCGGCCGTCCTGAGCAACAGATGGGTCGAGGTCGCGCCGGGGTCCTGGTGCCCGGCGCTGCGCTCGCCGAGGTAGCTCGCGCGTCCCTTCCTGGCAACGAGCGGGATCGTCCCCAGCATGCCCTCCTCGGCCGCCTCGGCCGATGTCCGGAGAGCGTCCTCGAACGTCGCGCCCTCGGCCAGAGCCGACGCGAAGGAGTCCCTCGCGGGGATCAGGGCATCGACCATCGTCTTGTCGCCCGGCTCCGCCTTGCCTCGCATCTGCACTCCCTTGACTGCGGCGTCGAGGGCCGCCGCCCAGTCCTCCGGCTCGAGCTCGCTCTTGCCGGCGGTCGCCACGCCCATCTGGAGGAACAACGTGCCGTAGAGGGGCCCTCCGGCGCCTCCCACGCTCGAGACGAGCGTCATGCCGACCGTCTTGAGCAGGTCACCGATGTCGTTCCCCTCCAGCCCGTCCAGCTTGGCGATGACCGCCTTCATCCCGCGGTCCATGTTGATGCCGTGGTCGGCATCGCCGATCGCCGAGTCGAGCCGGGTCAGGTACTCCTTGTTCTCGGCCACAGTCGAGGAGTAGTCCTCGACCCAGCCGAGAACCTGGGCGTAGGGCACTGCCATTCGGACGGCCCCTAGACGCCCCACCGCAAGCCGGGCGTCTTGACGGGAGCGTCCCAGAGCCGTGTGAGCTCGTCGTCGAGCTTGAGCAGGGTGATCGAGCACCCCGCCATCTCGAGCGACGTGATGTACGCGCCGATCAGGTTCCGGGTGATCCTGATCCCACGCCCCTCCAGCAGCTTGTGGAGCTCGTCGAAGACGACGTAGAGCTCGATCGTCGGCGTTCCGCCCATGCTGTTGACGAACGCGAGCACCTCGTCCCCCTCGTTGAACGGCATGTCGTCGATCACCGGCGTCGCCAGGCTCTCGACGACCTCGCTCGCGGAAGCCAGCTTCCGCCGCTCCCGCCCCGGCTCTCCGTGGATGCCGATCCCGATCTCCATCTCGTCGTCGCCGAGCTCGAAGGTCGGCGTGCCGGCCGCCGGGACGATGCAGGAGGTGAGCGCCATGCCCATGCTGCGGCCGTTCGCGTTCACCTTCCGGCAGAGGTCGGCGACCTGCTGGAGCGACTGCTTCTCCTCTGCGGCCGCGCCGCAGATCTTCTCGGCGAGAACGGTCGTCCCGACACCGCGCCGACCGGCCGTGTAGAGGCTGTCCTGCACGGCGACGTCGTCGTCGATCACGACCGCCTCGACCTCGATCCCCTCGCCGCGGGCGAGCTCGGCGGCCATCTCGAAGTTCATGACGTCGCCGGTGTAGTTCTTGACGATGTGCACGACGCCGGCGCCGCCGTTGACCGCCTTCGTCGACTCGAGCATCTGATCCGGCGTGGGTGAGGTGAAGACCTCCCCCGGACAGGCGGCATCGAGCATGCCCATGCCGACGAAGCCGCCGTGCATCGGCTCGTGCCCCGAGCCGCCGCCCGAGACGAGGGCAACCTTGCCCTGTACCGGGGCATCCGCCCGAGTGACGTAGTTGGGCCCGAAGTTCACCTTGATGAGGTCGGGGTGGGCGGCGGCCATCCCCTGGAGCGCCTCGGTGACGATGTCTTCGGCCCGGTTGATCAGCTTCTTCATCGCGTCACCTCACAGTTCGAGGACTCCTATTCCAGGCCCGAAGATCAGGTGGAACGTGAGCGCGCCCAGACAGCCACCGATGATCGGTCCGACGACCGGGACCCACGAGTAGCCCCAGTCCGAGTCTCGCTTGCCGGGAATCGGCAGCACGGCGTGGGCGATTCGCGGAGCGAGGTCGCGCGCCGGGTTGATCGCGTACCCCGTCGGTCCGCCCAGCGACAGCCCGATGGCAAAGACCAGGCCGCCGATCAGGAGCGGCGGGAACGACGACCCGAGTGCTGCCTGGAGCGGCTCGTCCGTGATCACCGCCGGACTGAAGTGGTCGACGATCGCCAGCACGCCGAACACGAGGATGAACGTGCCGATGATCTCGGTGATCAAGTTCAGGCGGTAGTTCCGGATCGCCGGCGCCGTCGAGAAGACGGCCAGCTTCAGTCCCGGATCCTCGGTCGGCCGCCAGTGCGGGAGGTACGCGAGGAAGACGAGGACAGCTCCGATGAACGCCCCGGCGAACTGACCGGCGAGGTACTTCGGCACGTCGCCCCACTCGACACCGAAACTCTCGGTCAGGGCGAAACCGATCGTGACAGCGGGATTGATATGCGCGCCGCTGAACTGCGCGACCGCATAGACCGCCACCGCGACGGCCAAGGCCCATCCGGTCGTGATCACGATCCAGCCGGCGTTCTCCGCCTTGGAGCGCGCCAGAAGGACACCTGCCACGACGCCGTCGCCGAAGAGGATCAGGATCGCAGTCCCGACCAGCTCAGCGATGAAGATCTCCATGACACCCCCTTCCGGGTAAGGACGCGCAGAACATCTCGCATGTTCATTGCGAAGTCAACGCGGATGGCGGTGCTCGCGCGCTCAGGCGCGTGAGACGTCCACGGCGTACCGGTCGCGAAGCTCGCGGGCGATGCGGTCGTCGCCGCCGATGAGATGGAGCTCGTACGGGTAGGCGTACTGGGCCCGGTAGCCGTTGTCCCGGGCGAGGATCCTTCCCCAGAGCGAGACGCTGCCCAGTGCGATCGGGCGTCCGTGCCTGACCGGCGGGAGCTCTCGATACTCGCGCCCGTAGCACTGCCGGATGCCGGTGTACCTCCGCAGCAGGTCTTCGGCGAGTGCCCGCGTCCTGAACGCGTAGATGCCGCACTCGTGACCGCTGACGGGAGCCGTGTCCCGATGGAGCACGCAGGTCGCCTCGAACCGCCGCTTCGAGGGCCAGCTCACGTGATGCCACGTGAAGGATTCGAGCCGGTACTCGTCGCCGTGAAGGCGGACATGCCAGAGCCGCCAGCCGAGGATCGGCTCGGTGGAGAGCTCGCTCACGCCGGGACCGGGTCCTCGACGGGCTGCTCGATTGGCGCAGGATCCGGAACCGGTTCCTCGAGGGGCTCGATCTCGATCTCTCGCTCGGTCTCAGGAAGACCGATGTCCATCGCTGGGTCCTTTCTCGCGTGGAATGGCGATGAAAGAAACGGTAGAGAGGGGATCGGCCGGATCAGCCCGTCGCGAGACCCCCGTTTGGCTCCCACGAGACGGCGAGGGCCGTTAGCCTCGCGACAGATGGCGAGGCAGTTGTCGCTTCCGGGTACGGTCGGCCGACGGCCTCAGTCGGCCTGGAAGCTGCGGCGCCGAGCCGCCGCGTGGCTGATCGTGCTCGTCGCTCGGACGATCACGAAGAAGTCCGTTCGCTTCGTCGAGCGCGTCGACGACGCCCGTCAGCGCATCTATTTCGCGAATCACACGAGCCACCTGGATTTCGTCCTCATCTGGTCCTCGCTGCCGCGCCACGTGCGGGAACGAGCGCGACCCGTCGCGCGGCGTGATTACTGGGAGCGCAGCAGGCTCCGCCGCTACTACGTCCGCAAGGTCTTCAACGCGGTCCTCATCGATCGTGCGCTGCTCGACGGCGACGCCGACGGCGGCGCCTTCGACCGACGCAGCCGCGCGGCCGTCCAGCAGATGCTGGAGGGCCTCGGCGACGAGTACTCGCTGATCCTCTTCCCCGAGGGCACCAGGGGCTCCGGCGAATCGATCGGCCAGTTCCGCAGTGGTCTCTACTACCTCTCCCGGGGGCGTCCGGACGTGGAGCTCGTCCCCGTACGCATCCACGGCGCGCACAGGGTCCTCCCGAAGGGCCGGATCGTGCCGCGTCCGCAAGAGAGCGACTTGACGTTCGGCCCGCCGATGCGGTTCGAGGAAGGCGAGACGAGAACGGAGTTCATCGAGCGGGCGCGGGCCGCTCTGCGCAGGCTCTAGCCGTCACGGATCGTCCTCCGCTCCCGCTCCTCACGCCCTCCTCACGAAGTCGATCGACACCGGGATCCCCTGGAGGTCGAAGCGCTCACGGATCTTGTTCTCCACCCAGTAGGCGTAATCCCGCGTGACGAGGCCCGGATCGTTGACGAAGAACCGGAACCGCGGCGGCCGGACGGTCGTCTGGGTTCCGTAGAGGAGGTTCAGGCGCTTGCCGCGCCGCGACGGCGGCTCGCGCTGCTCGCGGAGCTCCTGGAGGAAGCGGTTGAGCTCGCCGGTCGAGATCCGCGTCGTGTACTTCTCGAACAGCTGCTCGACCCGGTCGAAGACCCGCTGGATCCCGCGGCCGGTCTTCGCGGAGACGGTCACGATGGGCGGCCGCTGGCGGAGCTTGGCCTCCAGCCGGTCACGGACGTCCTCGACGCCGATCCGCGCGATGTCCCATTTCGAGAGGACGACGAGCGTGGCGCACTGTGACTTCCTGGCGATGTCCGCCACGGCCAGGTCCTGGTCGACGAGGCCTTCCGAGGCGTCGATCAGGACGAGCGCCACGTCCGCGCGCTCGGCCGCCTGGAGCGCGCGCAGCTCCGAGTAGTACTCGATGCCCTGGCGCTGGCGCCGCTTGCGGCGGATCCCGGCCGTGTCCACGAAGACGAACGTCCGGTCGCCGCGCTGGACGACCGTGTCGATCGAATCGCGCGTCGTGCCCGGGACCTCGGAGACGATCACCCGCTCCTGCCCGACGAGGGCGTTCAGGAGGCTCGACTTGCCCACGTTCGGCCGGCCCAGGATCGCCACGCGGATCGCGTCCTCCGGGATCTCCGGCCGCTTCGACACTCCGGGGAGCCGGTCGAGGATCGTGTCGAGCAGGTCGCCGGTCCCGTGGCCGTGGAGCCCGGAGACGGGAAACGGCTCACCGAGGCCGAGCCGGTAGAACTCGTGGATCTGGTCGGTCCGCGTGGGGTCGTCCACCTTGCTCGCGATCAGGAGCACGGGCCGGTCGGAGCGCCGCAGCAGCTCGGCGACCTCCTCGTCGCCCGGCGTGACGCCGGTCTGGGCGTCGACGACGAACAGCACCAGGTCCGCCTCGTCGATCGCCGTGCGCGCCTGCTCGGCGATCCGGCGGGTGATCTCGGTGCGGTCGACGAGGTCGACGCCGCCCGTGTCGACGAGGATGAAGCGCCGGCCGTTCCACTCGCAGACGATGTCCTTCCGGTCGCGGGTGACCCCCGGCTCCTCGTGCACGACGGCCGTCCGCGTCGCGGTCAGCCGGTTCACGAGGGTGGATTTGCCGACGTTCGGGAAGCCGATGATGGCCGCGGTGCCGGCCAGCTCGCTCACGCGGGCGGAACTGCGTGGTGCGGCCGGCCGAGCGCGTGCGCGTCGACCAGGAAGCGCCAGAGCTCGTGGATGCGGCGCTGCAGCTCGACCGACGCCTCGCGGTAGCCCTTCCCGTTCGCCTTCAGGCCGTCGAAGACGATCGGCCGTCCCCAGGCGACGGAGACCGGGTGGAAGCTGCCTGGCCGCCAGTGCTGGCTGCCGTGGACTGCGCCGGCGACCACCGGAACCCGCTCCTGGAGCGCGACCATCGCCGCTCCCGGCTTCACCTCGCCGGGGACACCGCTCCGCTGGCGGGTTCCCTCGGCGAAGAGGCCGAGCGCGTTGCCGTCCTGCACGCAGCGGCGCATCTGGCGCACCGCTTCGCGGTCGGACTCGCCTCGGCGCACGGCGTACGTGCCGAACATCTGGATGAACGGCCCAATCACTGGCACGTCGTGGAGCTCCGCCTTCGCGAGGAAGTAGAGGGTGCGCGGGCTGGCGGCGCCGAACACCGGCGGGTCGAGCCAGGAGAAGTGGTTGAAGGCGACGACGACGCCGCCGTCCCGGGGGATGCGCTCGGCGCCGTAGACGCGCATCGGCGCCAGCGTCTTGACGGTCGTTCCGATCGTGACCCGGCCGACCGACCACACGAGGTCGGTGGCGTTCATGCCACCCGGGTGCGCACGAGCCGCTCGATCCGGTCGACCACGTCCTCGACGTCGAGGTGCGTGGTGTCGATCAGCTCGGCGTCTGCGGCCGGCTGCATCCGTGCGGCGTCGCTCTGGTCGCGGAGCCGGAGATCGGTCGCGAGCGCGTCGCCGCCGATGTCCGGCCGCTCCGCCTGCCGGCGCTGCGCCCGGATATCGGGCTGGGCGTTCAGGTAGATCTTCACGTCCGCGTCGGGCGCGACGACGGTGCCGATGTCGCGTCCTTCGATGACGGCGTTGCCGAGGTCTGCGAGGTCGCGCTGGCGCCGCCGCATCACGACTCTGACCTCCGGGTGGCGTGCGACGACCGGGACGAGCCGGTCGATCTCGGCCAGGCGGATCTCGGCCGTGACGTCGGTCTCGGCGATCGTCACCGTCCCTCCCTCGTCGAGGTCGACGGGCGAGTCCTCGGCGAGCGCGCCCAGCGCGGTGCCGTCCTCCAGATCGACCGCACGCTGGAGCGCGAGCCAGGTCACGGCCCGGTACATCGCGCCCGTGTCCAGATACCGGAAGCCGAGTCGCTCGGCCAGCCGGCGGGCGACGGTGCTCTTCCCGGCTCCGGCGGGCCCGTCGATTGCCACGATCATCGCTGGGTCACCGACTCGAGCAGGTCGAAGAATCCGGGGAAGCTTACTGACACGCTCTCCGCGTCCTGGAGCTCGACGCCCTCCCGCGACGCGAGCCCCGCAACGGCGGCGAGCATCGCGATCCGGTGGTCGCCGTCGCTCGAGACCGCACCCCCGCCCTTAGGGCGGGTGGGGACCCCTCTCACCCTGAAGCCATCTTCGCTCGCCGTGATCCGCACGCCAAGGGATCGGAGCACATTTGTCACGGTTTCGATGCGGTCCGTCTCCTTTTCGCGCAGCTGGGCCGCGCCGCGCACGACGCTCTCCCCTCTCGCCATCCCGGCGGCGAGCGCAAACAGCGGCAGCTCGTCGATCATCCGCGGCACCTCCGCCCTCCGCACCGTGGTGGCCACGAGCGGCGCCGACCGGATCTCCAGATCGGCGACGGGCTCGCCGCCGACCCGGCGCCGGTCGAACAGCGCGATCCTGGCGCCCATCCGCACCAGCACGTCGAGGAGCCCCGTCCGGTACGGGTTGACGCCGACGCCGTGGATCGAGAGCTCCGAGCCCGGCACGAGCGTCGCGGCCGTCACGAACGGCGCCGCCGACGAGAAGTCGCCCGGCACCTCCACGCGCCCCAGGCGCAGCGCCTCCACGGGCTCGATCGACACCGTCCGGCCGGAGCGGCGGACCGATGCGCCCGCCGCGCGCAGCATCGTCTCCGTGTGGTCGCGCGTGAACTGCGGCTCGTGGATCACCGTCCGCCCGCCGCCGCCCTGCATCCCGGCCAGCAGCAGCGCCGACTTCGTCTGCGCGCTCGGGCGCTCGAGCCGGTGCTCCGCGGCGTGGAGCTCGGCGCCCTCGATCCGCACCGGCGGCTTGCCGTCGGTCGTCTCGATCTGCGCGCCCATCGCCCGGAGCGCCTCGGCGAGATTTTCGACCGGCCGGCCGCGCAGGGACTCGTCGCCCGAGAGCACGAACTCGCCCGTCTGTCCCGCCAGGAGACCCATCAGGAGCTTCATGAGCGTCCCGGCGTTGCCGCAGTCGATCGGCCCTTCCGGCGCCCGCAGGCCGCGCAACCCCGCGCCGTGGACCACCAGGACGTCGACGTCCTCCTCGTTCACCTCGACGCCGAGCGCCCGCATGGCGCTCACGGTGGACTCGGTGTCCTCGGATCGGCCGAAGCCCTCGATCCGCGTCTCGCCCTCGCCGACGCCGCCGAGCAGGACGCCGCGGTGCGAGATCGACTTGTCGCCGGGGACGCCGATGTGCCCGGAGACCCCGGCCGCGGGCTCGATCTTCACTCCACCACGACGGGCGAGACGGCGACGCCGTAGCCCTGCGCCTCGAGCAGGGCGGCTGCCCGCTCCGCCTCGGACTCGCCTGCGACGAGCAGCGTCAGCGTGCCGCCGCGCTCCGGCGACTGGTGGTGGAGCTCGAAGTCCTCGATGTTGATGCGCTCGGCCCCGAGTGCCTGCGTGATGCCGGCCAGGACGCCCGGCCGGTCCGGGACGTGGATGCGGAGCCGGTGCAGGAGCCCCGGGTCGCCGTAGGCGTCCGTGATCATCTCCCGGCGCTTGAGCGCCGCCTCGCCGATCCAGCGAGCGAGGAACCCGGCGTCGCCGGCGTCGAGCGCCGCCTCGACCTGCTCGATCCCGCGCCGGTGGTCGGCCAGCGCCGCACGGAGCGCTCCCGCGTTCTCCAGGAAGATGTCCACCCAGATCCGCGGGTTCGCGCCCGCGACCCGCGTCATGTCCCTGAGGGAGCCGCCCGCGGCGGAGAGCGGATCGTGGCCGTCGATCCGCGTCGCGCCCGCCTGGTTGACGAGGACGTTGGCGAGCACGTGCGGCAGGTGGCTCGTCAGGGCGACCAGACGGTCGTGGGCCACCGGGTCGACGGCGACCGGCGTCGCGCCGAGGTCGCCCACGAACCCGTGGACGAGCCTGTACCGGTCGGGCTCGCTCTGGGTCAGCGGGGCGAGAAACCAGGTCGCGCCGTCGAACAGGTCGGGGGTCGCATGCTCCGGCCCGCGCGCCTCCGAGCCGCAGACCGGATGGCCTCCGATGAAGCGCGGCGAGCCCGCCGCCGCCGAGCAGACCGCCGCCTTCGTCGAGCCGACGTCCGTCACCGTGCAGCCCTCGCCGCTCGCGTCGAGCACGGTCTGCACCTGCGCGGCGAGCCGGCCGACCGGTACGGCCACGACCGCGAGCTCCGCCTCGGCCACGGCCCCGCCGACGCTGTCCGCGAGCGAGTCCACCGCACCGCGCGCGGCTGCGATCTCGCCCGCCGTCCGATCGACGTCGAAGCCGGCGACCGTCGCGCCGCTTCGCTTCGCCGCCAGGCCGACCGAGGCGCCGATCAGCCCGGTGCCGATCACGGCGACCCGCACGAGCCCTTACCCGAGCTGCTTGCCCATGAGCTGGACGATCTCGGCGACCTCACGCGCGAAGCCGGCGAACTCGTGGGCGGGAATCTGTTGCGGCCCGTCGCAGAGGGCCTCCTCCGGGCGCGGGTGGACCTCGACGATGATCCCGTCCGCGCCGACGGCGGCCGCGGCGCGGGCGAGCGGGAGCACCAGCGCCCTCCGTCCCGCGGCGTGCGAGGGATCGACGATCACCGGAAGGTGCGTCTCCTCCTTGAGCACGGCGACCGAGCCGAGATCGAGCGTGTAGCGCAGCGAGGTCTCGAACGTCTTGATCCCGCGCTCGCAGAGGATGATCTGCTCGTTCCCCTCCTTCGCGACGTACTCCGCCGCCATCAGCAGCTCCTCGACGGAGGCGGACGGCCCGCGCTTGAGCAGCACCGGCTTGTCGATGCGCCCCACCTCGGCCAATAGCAGGAAGTTCTGCATGTTCCTGGCCCCGATCTGGATCACGTCGGCGACCTCGATGACCTCCTCGACGTGCCGCGGGTCCAGGAGCTCCGTGACGACGGGCAGGCCGGTCTCCTCGCGCGCCTCCCGGAGCACCTCGAGCGCGTCCAGCCCGAGCCCCTGGAACGTGTACGGCGAGGTGCGCGGCTTGAACGCGCCGCCGCGGAGCATCGTCGCCCCCGCGTCGGCGACGGCCCGGGCCGTCTCGAGCGTCTGCTCGCGGTACTCGACGGTGCAAGGCCCTGCGATCAGCCCGAAGAACGAATCGCCGATCTTCCGGCCCCGGACGTCGATCACCGTCGGGTCCGGCGCGAGCTCGCGGGCGACGAGCTTGTACGGCTTGAGGATCGGCAGGACGCGCTCGACCCCGGGGAAGCCCTCGAGCGGGAGCCCCGCGAGCGCCTCGCGGTCGCCGATCGCGCCGATCACCGTCGCCTCGCGTCCACGCGTGACCCGGGCATCCGCGCCGGCCTCCCGCAGCCGGGCGACGACGTGCTCGGCCTGGTCCGTCGTCGCGGCGTTTCCCATCACGATCAGCAACTCCGGAGAGGCGTTGTTCGAGCTCACGGCGGCAAGTGTAGGCTCGGCCCGCAATCGACCCGAGCAACGACCCGATCATCCGTCAGCTCCGCGAGCAGGTCTCGGACAACGACCGCGCACTGATCGAGGCCATCAACGCGAGGCTCAGGCTCGTCGCCCGCCTCAAGTCCTACAAGGAGTCGCGCGGCCTCGATTTCGTCGACCCGGACCGCGAGGAGTGGATGCTCCGGGACATGACGCGCGCGAACCGCGGCCCGCTGTCGCGCGACGGCCTGGAGGAGATCTACCGCGCCATCCTGGACCTGACGAAGCGGGAGGTGTCTTGACCGCGCGCGCGGCCCGGCGTACCCTGCGTCCGATGACTCCCGCGTACCGCACCTGGGCTTGGTCGTGGCTCGACGAGCGGTGCGGGAGCATTGCCTGACCTGACCTAGGCACAGCCCGGACCGCTCGAAGACCTTCCGCCGGAGGGTCTTTTTCGTTGCTCGAATGATCGTTCAAACCGTCATCGCCACCGATCTGATCACCCCGCTCGGGGCCTACCTCCGGCTGCGCGAGACGGGCAGCGCGAGCTTCCTGCTCGAGTCGGTGGAGAAGGGACGGCTGGGGCAGCACTCGTTCGTCGGCGCCGGCTCGCGGCTCCTCTCGTTCGAAGATGCCGAGGCGTGCGGCGAGCCGGTCGTGGGCTACGTCTCGTACGACTACGCCGCGAAGCTCGAGCCGACGGTGCAGCTCCCGGATGCAGGCCGGGACCTGCCCGAGAGCCGGTTCGTCGTCGCCGACACGCTCGTCCGGTTCGACCACGCGCGGGGGATGGCCGAGGTCCTCTGCGGCAACCCGGACGAGGTCACCGAGCTCCTCGCCGGCGCCATGCCGCCGCTCCCGAACGGCACCGGGTCGCCGGGCCAGACCAGGCGGTTCCCGTCGGCGCTCGATTACGAGAGGAGCGTCGCGCACGCGAAGCGCCACATCCGCGCGGGCGACGCGTTCCAGATCGTCCTCTCGCAGCGCGCCGAGCGCCCGACGTCTGCGAGCGCGCTCGACCTCTACCGCTCGCTGCGCCGCGTCAACCCCTCGCCCTACCTCTTCCTCCTGGAGCTCGACGGCCTCGCGCTGATCGGCTCGTCGCCCGAGACCCTGGTGAAGGCGGAGGGCCGGAGCGCCTCGCTCAACCCGATCGCCGGTACGACGCATCCTGGCGACGGCGACGCCGAGCGGCTCCTCACCTCGGAGAAGGACCGGGCAGAGCACGTGATGCTCGTGGATCTCGGTCGCAACGACCTCTCCCGGGTCTGCACTCCCGGATCGGTGCGGGTCCGGCGCTTCCTCGAGCCGGAGCGCTTCTCGCACGTCACGCATCTCGTCTCGGAGGTCGCCGGCGAGCTACGCGAGGACGCCGGCCACTTCGACCTCTTCCGCGCGAGCTTCCCGGCCGGCACCGTGTCCGGGGCGCCGAAGGTCCGCGCGATGCAGCTGATCTCGGAGCTGGAGGGCTACCGCCGGGGCCCGTACGCCGGCGCGGTCGGCTACACGCTGCCCGGCGAGGCGCTCGACACGTGCATCGCGATCCGGACGATCGTCCTCCACGACGGCCTCGCGCTCCTCCAGGCCGGCGCCGGAATCGTCGCCGACTCCGACCCGAAGCTCGAGCAGGAGGAGTGCCGCCAGAAGCTGGCCGCGCTCGAGACGGCGATCCGGCTCGCGGAGGCGCGGCAGTGATCCTCCTCGTGGACAACTACGACAGCTTCACGTTCAACCTCGCCCATCTCTTCGGCGAGCTCGGCGCCGAGGTGGTCGTGCGCCGGAACGACGAGGTCGACGCCGGCGAGGCCGAGCGCCTGGCTCCCTCCCACCTCGTGGTCTCGCCCGGCCCCGGCCGGCCCTCGGCCTCCGGAGCCACGCTCGCGATCGTCTCCCGGCTGGCCCCGACGACGCCGACGCTCGGCGTCTGCCTCGGCCACCAGGCGATCGTCGAGGCCTTCGGCGGCGAGATCGGCGCGGCGCGAGAGCTGGTCCACGGGAAAGCGACGACCGTGCAGCACGACGGCGAGGGCCTTTTTCGCGGCCTGCCGGCCGGGTTCGAGGCGGGGCGCTACCACTCGCTCGCCGCCACCCGGATTCCCGACGGGCTCGAGGTCTGCGCGACGGCGCCCGACGGCGAGATCATGGCCGTCCGCCACCGGGAGCTGCCCGTGCACGGTGTCCAGTTCCATCCCGAGTCGGTGCTCACGCCGGTCGGCCCCGACCTGGCGCGCAACTTCCTGGAGACGCCGTGATCCAGGAGGCACTCGCCCGGCTGCTCGACGGCGGCGACCTCGACCGCGAGGAGTCGCGCCGCGTCATGGGCTCGATCATGGCCGGCGAAGCGACGCCGGCCCAGATCGGCGGCTTTCTCGTCGCGCTCCGCCTGAAGGGCGAGACAGCGGAGGAGATCGCGGGCTGCGCGGAGGCGATGCGCGAGCACGTGCTCGCCGTCACGCCGCGGCGGCGCGATCTCGTCGACACGGCCGGCACGGGCGGAGACGGCGCGCGGACGTTCAACATCTCGACGGCGGCCGCGCTGGTGGCCGCCGCGGCCGGTGCGGCGGTGGCGAAGCACGGCAACCGCGCCGTCTCCTCGTCGTCCGGCTCCGCGGACGTCCTGGAGGCGCTCGGCTTCTCGCTCGAGCTCGAGCCGGAGCGGATCGAGCGCTCGATCGACGAGCTCGGCTTCGGCTTCCTCTTCGCGCCGACCCACCACCCGGCCATGCGCCACGCGGCGCCGGTGCGCCGGGAGCTCGCCACACGCACCGTCTTCAACGTGCTCGGCCCGCTGACGAACCCGGCCGGCGCCCGGGCCCAGGTCGTGGGCGTGTACGCGCCCGAGCTGGTGCCGACGATCGCGGACGTGCTCCTCGCGCTCGGCGCCACACGCGCGTTCGTTGTCCACGGCGCGGGCGGCGTCGACGAGCTGTCGCCCGCCGGCCCGAACCTCGTCTGCGAGGTGGCGGACGGCCGAGTGCGCCGCCGCGAGATCGACCCGCTCGAGCTCGGCGTCGCGCGCTGCGCGCCGGAGGACCTCCAGGGCGGCGAGCCGGCGGACAACGCGCGGACGATCCGGGAGATCTTCTCCGGCGCCGACGGTGGGCGGCGCGACGCGGTGCTGCTGAACGCGGCCGGGGCGATCGCCGCGGCCGGCCACGCGAAAGACCTGCAGGAAGGCCTGGGGATCGCCCGGGAGGCGATCGACTCGGGCGCCGCAGGCGAGCGGCTCGAGGCGCTGATCGCCTTCTCGCGCGCCGAGGCGGTCGCCTGATGGGCCGCTTCCGCGACGCGTTGTCCGGTCCAGGCCTGTCCGCGATCGCCGAGGTGAAGCGACGCTCGCCGTCCGCCGGCGACCTGCGGCCCGACGCCGATCCGGGTGTGCTGGCCGCCGGGTTCGAGCAGGCGGGCGCCGCTGCGGTGTCGATCCTCGTCGACGAGCGCTTCGCCGGCTCGGTCGACGATCTCCGGGCCGCCCGAGCCGCTACGCGCCTTCCGCTGCTCGCCAAGGGCTTCTTCTCGACGCGCGGTGATCTTCGCGAGTTGCGCGATGCGGGAGCCGACGCGGTGCTGGTGCTCCTCCGCGACCTGGACGACGCGGCCATGCGAGAGCTCCTCCAGGCCGCCCGGGAGCTCGGGCTGGACGCGCTCGTCGAGGCGCACGACGCTGAAGAGCTCGAGCGTGCGGTGCTGCTGGACGCGGACACGATCGGCGTCAACGCGCGGGACCTCGGCACCCTCCTGATCGACCGGCAGGCCCAGCTCGAGCTCGTCGCCGCCGTACCAAACGACCGCGTCGTCGTCGCCGAGAGCGGGATCGCCTCCCGTGCGCAGGGGGCGGCCGCCGAGCTTGCGGGCGCGGATGCGATTCTCGTCGGGAGCGCGCTCATGCGCGCGCCCGACCCCGCGGCCAAGCTGGCCGAGCTCGTCTCCCGCCCGCTCGTCAAGATCTGCGGGCTCACGCGCCAGCAGGACGTGGACGTCGCGGCCGACGCCGGTGCGGATCTGGCCGGATTCATCCTGGTCGACGAGAGCCCGCGCAGGGCGCCCGGCGTGCTGGCCGTGCCGGAGACGATGCTCTCCGTCGCGGTCCACGTCGGCGAGTACGAGGACCGCGGCGCCGACCTCGTCCAGCTCTACGAGCGGGAACCTGGGGCGATCAGGGGCCAGGACGCCGTTCTGCTGCGGCGAGACGAGGTGGTTGCGCACGTGCTCGACCTCCCGTGGGAGGCGAGCGACCCCGGGCTGCTCGAGCGCGCGGCCCGGACCGACGGGCGCGTGATGCTCGCCGGGCGCTTGCGGCCGGAAAACGTCCGGCGAGCGGTCGAGGCCGTCCGTCCGTGGGCCGTGGACGCCGCGTCTCAGCTCGAGCTGGAGCCGGGAATCAAGGACCCCGACCGGGTCCGCGCCTTCGTGGAGGCGGCGCGGTGCTGACTTACGGCGCCTACGGCGGGCGGTTCGTCCCCGAGACGCTGATCCCGGCGCTCGACCAGCTCGAGCGGGCCTGGAACGAGGCGAGGGACGATCCCGCGTTCGAGCTCGAGCTCGACGGCCTGCGCCGCTCGTTCGGCGGCCGGCCGACGCCGCTGACGCGCGCCGAGCGCTTCGCGCCGGACAGGCGTCTCTACCTCAAGCGCGAGGACCTGCTGCACACCGGCGCGCACAAGCTGAACAACGCGCTCGGCCAGGCCGTGCTCGCCCGGCGGCTCGGCAAGCAGCGGATCGTGGCCGAGACGGGCGCCGGCCAGCACGGGGTCGCGACCGCAACGGTCTGCGCGCGGTTCGGGCTCGAGTGCGTCGTCTACATGGGCGCGGAGGACATGGCGCGCCAGCGGCCCAACGTCGAGCGGATGCGCCTCCTCGGCGCGGACGTCGTCCCCGTCGAGTACGGCACGAGAACCCTGCGCGAGGCGACGAGCGAGGCGATCCGCGACTGGATCGCGAACGTCGAGACGACCCACTACCTCCTCGGCTCCTGCGTCGGCCCCCAGCCCTACCCGCAGCTCGTCCGCGAGCTGCAGGCCGTGATCGGGCGGGAGGCGCGGGCGCAGATCCTCGAGGCCGAGGGCCGCCTGCCTGACGCAGTGATTGCCTGCGTCGGAGGCGGCTCGAACGCGATCGGGCTCTTCGCCGGCTTCCTGGAGGACGACGTCGAGCTGATCGGCGTCGAGGCGGCCGGCGCCGCGAGTCTCGGCTCCGGCCGGGCCGGCGTCCTCCACGGCGCCCGCTCGTCCCTGCTCGCCGACGAGGACGGCCAGGTGCAGGACGCCGAGTCGATCTCCGCCGGGCTCGACTACCCCGGCGTCGGGCCCGAGCACGCGTTCCTCCGCGACTCCAGCCGCGCCCGCTATCTCACGGCAACGGACGACGAGGCCCTCGCGGCTTTTCGCCGGCTCGCGGAGACCGAGGGCATCCTCCCCGCGCTCGAGCCCGCCCACGCGCTCGCGCGGGTTGACGACCTCGACGCGGACCTCGTCGTCCTGTGCCTCTCCGGCCGCGGCGACAAGGACCTCGCGCAGGTGACCTCGTGAAGACGCTCGTCGTCTACCTGATGGCCGGAAGGGACACGCCGAACCTGGCCGAGGCGGCGGTCGCCGGCGGCGCGGACGTCGTCGAGCTCGGCTTCCCGTTCTCGGACCCGCTCGCCGACGGCCCGGTCATCCGCCGGGCCGCCGAGCGCGCGCTCGCGCAAGGGATGCGGACACGTCGCTGCCTCGAGTGCCTCGCGGAGATACGTGGCCGTGTCGACGTCCCGCTCGTCCCGATGACCTACGCCGCGCTCCTCGAGGCCTACGGATACGAGCGCTTCGCGGCCGACGCGCGGACCGCAGGCGCGGACAGCATGATCGTCGCCGACCTCCCGGCGGGCGAGCTGCCGGAGCTCCGGCGGGTCCAGCTCGTCGCCCCGACCTCGACGGACGAGCGGCTCCAGCTCGCCGCCGCCAACACGGACGGCTGGCTCTATCTCGTCACGCTGACCGGCACGACCGGAGCCCGCGACCGCCTCTCGCCCGCACTCGCCGGCCTCGTCCAGCGGGCGCGCTCGGTGACCGGCGTGCCGCTCTACGCGGGGTTCGGGATCTCGACGCCGGAGCAGGCGGCCGAGGCGGCCCAGCTCGCGGACGGGGTCGTCGTCGGCTCCCGGGCGGTCGAGGTCGCCCAAGAGGGCCCTGATGCGCTCCACGAGTACGTGGGATCACTTCGCGCGGCCCTCGGTGAGCGGACCAGCACGTTGGCACAATCGCAGCGATGAGGATCTTCTCCGGCATCCAGCCGACGGGCTCGAAGCACTTCGGCAACTACAGCGGCGGGTTCCGCCAGTACGCGGCCTCGCAGGAGCTCGGCGATGCGTTCTTCTGCATCGTCGACCTGCACTCGATCACCGTCGAGTACGACCCGGCCGACCTGCGCGAGCGCACGCTCGACCTCGCCGCGATGCTCTTCGCGACCGGGCTAGACCCGGAGCGTTCCACCGTCTTCGTCCAGAGCCACGTCACGGCCCACGCAGAGGCCGCGTGGATGCTCGGCTCGGTCACGAGCTTCGGCGAGCTGCGCCGGATGACCCAGTTCAAGGACAAGTCCGAGCAGCGCGAGTTCGTCTCCGCGGGCCTCTTCACCTACCCCGCGCTGATGGCAGGGGACATCCTGCTCTACCAGACCGACGTCGTGCCGGTCGGCGACGATCAGCGACAGCACATCGAGCTCACCCGAAACATCGCCGAGCGCTTCAACAGCCGCTTCGGCGACACCTTCAAGCTCCCCAAGGGAGTCTTCCCGGACGAGGGAGCGCGAATCAAGAACCTCCAGGAGCCCGAGCGCGCCATGTCGACGACGGTCGGCGCCGAGCAGGGTGTCGTGCGGCTGGTCGACGAGCCGGACGTGATCCGGAAGAAGTTCAGGACGGCGGTCACCGACTCCGGCCGAGAGGTTCAGCACGACCCCGGAGCGAAGCCCGGAATCTCGAACCTGATCGAGATCATGTCGGTGGCGACCGGACAGTCGTTCGAAGAGATCGAGTCCCGCTACGACGGCACGGGCTACGGGCACTTCAAGGAGGACGTCGGCGAGGCCGTCGTCGAGCTACTCGCCCCGATCCAGGAGCGCCACGCCGCGCTTCGCGCCGACGACGCCGAGCTCCACCGGCTCCTGGCCCGGGGCGCGGAGAAGGCGCGCGAGGAGTCGGCGCCGACACTGCGCGCGATGTACGACAGGATGGGCTTCGTCCAACGGTAGCCAGGTCTGAAACAGACTCTTGCGCGCTCCTCAGGCGAGTCGCACGATCGGGCGGTGGAGCCGCCGATCGAGCACAGCGACGTCACAACTATCATGCGGATGATCGGTGACATCCAGGAAGACGTCAGACGTATTCGAACCTTGCTGGAGAACGAAGATGGCGAAGAAGAGGAAGATCGGCAAGCTGACGGCTGAGGACTGGGCGCGCTATCACGAAACTCGGCGAATGCTTGCAGAGCGGATCGCCTACCACGAGCAGAAGGCTCGCGAAGACGACGCTCGCCGAGCGGCTAGCCAGGACTAGGCAAACCTCGAAGCTCCGGCTCGCCTAGCTCCCGCCATTCGCCGGCGGCGAGACCCTCGACCGTAAGTCCGGCGTAACGGCTGCGGTGGAGTCGCCGGACCGGGTGGCCGACCGCTTCGAGCATCCGCCGCACCTGCCGGTTCCGGCCCTCGTGGATCGAGAGCTCGACGAGCGACGGGCCGAGGCGCCGCGCCCGCGCGGGTGCCGTCCGGCCGTCCTCGAGCTCGACCCCCTCGGCGAGGCGGCGAAGCTCCTCGTCCGACGGTTCGCCCTCGACCTCCGCCTCGTAGACCTTCTCGACCTCGTACTTCGGGTGCGCCAGCCGGTGCGCCAGCTCGCCGTCGTTCGTCAGGAGCAGGACGCCCGTCGTGTCGGCATCGAGCCGCCCGACGGGGACGACGCGCGATTCGTGCTCGACGAGGTCGACGACGGTCGGCCGCCCCTGCGGGTCGCTCGCCGTCGTCACGACGCCGGCAGGCTTGTGCAGGAGGACGTATGCGAGCGGCTGTGGCGCGACCGCCCGACCGTCCACCTCGACCCGGTCGCCCGCCGCCACGAACGTGTTCAGCTGCCCGGCCTCGCCGTTGACGAGCACCCGCCCCGCCTTGATGAGCTCGTCGGCCTTCCGGCGGGAGGCGACACCCGCCCGGGCCAGGTACGCGTTCAGCCGCATCGGGGTAGCGTTGCAGCGTGACGCGCATCACGCCGTACCTCTTCTACGAGGACGCCGAGGCCGCCGTCGAGTTCCTCACGAACGCCTTCGGCTTCGAGGAGCACCTGCGTGCGATCGGCGGGGCCGGAGGCCTGCACGTCGAGCTTCGGCTCGACGGCGCCGCGGTGATGCTCGGGCAGGCGACCTGGGACTATGAGAACCCGCTGAGATCGGACAACGCGACGGCGATGGTGCACGCGTACGTCGCGGACGTCGAGGCCCTCCGCGAGCGTGCACGGGCAGCGGGCGCCGACATCGTCAACGAGCTCGTCGAGCAGCCGAACGGCGATCGGCGCTGCGACATCCGCGATCCCGAGGGCCACATGTGGTCCTTCGCGCAAGCGCCCGGCTAGTGCCCCTTCAGGTAGTGCTTCCCCGCTTCTGGGTCGCGAGCACCAAGCCAGAGCGCGCACTCCGACGAGCCAAGGCTGGGCAGCCTTGGCGAGGAGGAGGGTCGGCTCTGGCGCCGCGTGATCGCGAGCCAGAAGCAGGCGTGTACTGCCTGGAGGGGCACTAATGCAGATCGCGCTGATGATCGAGGGCCAGGAGGGCGTCTCGTGGGAGCAGTGGCTCGCACTCGGCGAGGCCTGCGAGCGGCACGGGATCGGGACGATGTTCCGCTCCGACCACTACCTGTCGCAGACCGAGCCGAACCGGCCCGCCACCGACGCGTGGACACAGCTCGCGGCGCTGGCGGCCCGCACTGCGAGCCTCCGGCTCGGCACGCTCGTTTCGCCCGTGACCTTCCGCCACCCCGCGGTGGTCGCGAAGTCGGCGGCGACGGTCGACCATCTCTCCGGCGGGCGGGTCGAGGTCGGGATGGGCGCCGGCTGGATGGCGGAGGAGCACGAGCGCTTCGGCATCTCGTTTCCAGAGACGAGTGAGCGGCTGCGGATGCTCGCGGAGCACGTCGAGCACGTCGACCGGCAGCTGCGGGAGGACCCGCTCGTCGTCCAGCAGCCGCGGCCGCCGCTGATCGTCGGCGGGAGCGCCGGGCGGGGCACGGCAGATCCCGCCGCGCGCTTCGCGGACGAGTACAACACGTTCGGCGTCGATCCGCCCGAGGCCGCCCGGCGGCGGAGGAAGCTCGACGAGGCGTGCGAGCGCGAGGGCCGCGATCCCGCCTCGTTGCGCTTCTCGGTCATGACGCCCTTCCTCCTCGGGCGCGACCACGCGAGGCGCTTCGTCGAGGTCTATCCGGCCGCCGGCTCGCCCGACGAGTGGTTCGAGGAGCTGAAGCGCCGGCGCGTCGCGGGCAGCCCCGTCGACCTCGTCGACGGGCTCCGGGAGTTCGAGGCAGTCGGGGTCGAGCGCGTGATGCTGCAGCACGTCGTCCACCACGACCTCGACGTCGTCGCCGCACTAGGCGAAATCGCCGCCGCGCTTTAGAGTCGCGGCGTGGCCGCGACCACGGACACGGAGCGGCGCGACGCGCTCGTCGAGCGCCTGTTCGAGGCCGTTCTCGGCTTCAACGACCTCCTCGCCGTCTACATCGGCGACCGGCTCGGGCTGTACGCGGCACTGGCCGACGGAGCGTCGATGCCGGCCGAGGTCGCAGGCGCGGCGGGCTGTGACGAGCGCTACGTCCGCGAGTGGCTCGAGCACCAGGCGGTCGGCGGGATCCTCGAGGTCGAGGACGCCGGCGCCGAGCCGCGCGAGCGCCGCTACCGGATCGCGGCCGGGCACGACGAGGTGCTGCTCGACCGCGACAGCGTCAACTACATGGCGGCGTTCGCGCGGATGATGGTCGGGATGGCGGTGCCGCTGCCGCGCGTGCTCGACGCTTTCCGCTCCGGCCAGGGCGTGCCGTACGGCGACTTTCCCGCGGACTTCGTCGAGGGCCAGGGCGACATGAACCGGACGCAGTTCGTGAACCTGCTCGCGAGCGAATGGCTGCCGGCCCTGCCGGACGTCCACGAGCGGCTGCAGTCCGGCTCGGCGCGGGTCGCGGACGTGGCCTGCGGAACGGGCTGGTCGAGCATCGCGATCGCGAAGGCGTATCCGGACGTCCAGGTCGACGCATTCGACCTGGATCCACCCTCGATCATGCTCGCGCGCTCGGCGGCGGCCGCCGAGGGCGTCGGCGAGCGCGTCGACTTCCAGGTGCGCGACGCGGCCGACCCGGCGCTCCAGCACCGGTACGACCTCGTGACCGTCTTCGAGGCGATCCACGACCTGGCCAAGCCGGTCGAGGCGCTGGCGGCGATCCGCGGGCTCCTCGCCGACGGCGGGGTCGCGCTGGTCGCCGACGAGAAGGTCGCGGACGAGTTCACGGCGCCCGGCGACGACATCGAGCGCGTGATGTACGGCTGGTCGATCCTCCACTGCCTGCCGGTCGGGCGCGTCGACCGTCCATCGGCCGAGACCGGCACCGCGATGCGCGAGTCGACCTTCCGGCGCTACGCCGAGGAGGCGGGATTCGGCGACGTCCATGTCCTGCCGATCGAGCACGACTTCTGGCGCTTCTACCGGCTCGAGGACTAGGAGGGATTGGCGGAACGTCGCTCGTTGCAGGGGTGCGATGGCCGTTCCGAGGCATGGACGCAGGGAGCGTTCGTATCGAATGAGATACGGGCGCGACTGAGGACGCCGCGTCGGGGCGGCCAGCGCGGCCCTGCGGCACAGCGCTGCGTTTCGCCGAGCTCTCCTATTAGGGGACCTGGAGGTCGCGGCGCTCGAGCAGGAGGGCCGCAGCGAAGAGGGCCACGGCCGCCGCGACGCCGACCACCAGCACGCCGTCGTACTTGACGCCCGTGGAGAGCGGCGACTGGCCGACCCACCAGAAGCTCGAGAGGAACCGGAACGGCTCGAGCCACGACACGAGCTCCTGGAGGCCGTTGACGAGGTAGCCGGCCACCGCGAAGCCCGCCGGGACCGCAAGCGCGCGCGCCCGGCCGGGGCGGGCGGCGCCCACGGCCAGCGCGAGCCAGCCGTGCAGGAGGCCGAGCACCGCGACCCCGAGCATCGCGCCCGCCAGCCGCCCGCCGTCGAGGTCGAGACCGACCAGCGGGTCGAAGGCGGCAAGGGCGAGGAAGGCGACGGCGGAGACGATCGCGATCTCCAGGCCGACGGCGATGCCCTTCGCCGGCACCGCGCTTCGCCTGCGAACCGGGTAGGCGAGCAGGAGCTCGAGCCTGCCGGCGTCCTCCTCGCCGGCCAGCGTCCTGCTCCCCGCGCCGATCGCGAGGACGAGGACGAGCAGCGGCAGCATCAGGTTGAAGAGCTCGGTGTCCATGTAGCCGGGGCCGGTCGTGAGCGAGATATCCGAGAGGCCGAAGAGCTCCTTCAGCGCCTGCGGGTAGTCCTCGATCAGCTCGTCGAGCTCGTCGGACCCCTCGAGCGACGGGAAGGTCGCCGCCAGCAGGGCGATGTACGCGGCGATGCCGACGCTCCACCCGATCAGCGCCCGGGTCCGGTCTCCGAGGCCGCGGCGGACGAGCTCAGCCGCGCCCATCGTTCTCGCGATAGAGCTCGAGGAAGATCTCTTCGAGGTCGGCCGGCTCCGAGACGAAGTCGACGACGCGATGGCGCGCCGCCGCCTTGACGATGCCGTCCATCGCCGGCTCGGGCGCGGACAGGCGCAGGAGGGCGCCGTCGGCGCTCTGGAGCCGGACGCCTTCGACCGCCGCGAACGGCGTGGGATCGACCGGCTCGGCGAACCTGATCGTGACGCGGCGGAGCGACCGCTCGCGCAGCGACTCGACCGAGTCGACGTCGATCAGCCTGCCTGAGCGGATGATCCCTACCCGGTCGGCGACCCGCTGCACCTCCTCGAGCGAGTGCGAGGACAGGAACACGGTGCGCCCTTCGCCGGCGGTCTCACGCGCAAGGGAGCGGAACTCGCTCTGATTGATCGGGTCGAGGCCGCCGGTCGGCTCGTCCAGGATCAGCACCTCCGGCCGGTGCATGACCGCCTGCACGATCCCGAGCTTCTGGCGGTTGCCCTTGGAGAGCTCCCGGATCGGCCGGTCGAGGACGCAGTCGAAGCGGCGGACGAGCCGCTCGCGCAGGTCCGCGTCCGCTCCGCCGCGGAGACGGGCGAGCGAGTCCAGTTGCTCTTGGCCGGTGAGCCGGTCGTTGAGGCGGAGGTCGCCGGGCAGGTAGCCGACGTGCCGCCGTGCCGCCGTGCTGTCCGCTCGGGTGTCGAAGTCCAGGATTGCCGCTGCGCCGGCCGTGGGCCGGATCAGGTCGAGCAGCAGGCGGATCGTGGTGCTCTTGCCCGCGCCGTTCGGGCCGAGATACCCGAACACTTCGCCGCGCTCGACGCGGAGGTCGAGGTCGACGAGCGCGCGGACGCCGTTCGGGTACGTCTTCGACAGGCCGCGCGTCTCGATCGCCGGAGGCTCGGCCACCGGCGCATGCTAAGCCGCTCCTATGCCGGGCGCTTCTCGGACAAGGACTCGAGGCGTTCCCTGATGTCGTCGGCGTCCCCGAGCTCGTCCAGTCGCGGCAGCACCGACAGGCTCTCGAGCCCGAACACGCGCTCGAAGAGCGGCGTCGTCCGGTAGCGGACCGCGCCGCCTTCCTCGCGGCCGGCCTCGGCGATCAACCCCCGCTCGACGAGCCCGGCGACCACGGAGTCCACAGCGAC
>DASVEW010000094.1:0-12958 GCA_036380355.1 Gaiellaceae bacterium
GCGCAGGGCGCACAAGGCATTCAGGGTGAGACCGGCGCAACGGGCGCAGCCGGCGCAGACGGCGCACAGGGCCCGGCCGGCCCGCAGGGACCCGTCGGCGCGACTGGCGCAACCGGCGCGACGGGCGCGCAGGGAATTCAGGGCCCGGCCGGCCCGCAGGGACCGATCGGTGCCACGGGCGCCGACGGCGCGCAGGGCCCGCAGGGTCCGCAGGGCGCGACCGGTGCGCAGGGCGCGCAGGGAACCCAGGGCACTCAGGGAGAGACCGGCGCGACGGGCGCGGAGGGTGCGGCCGGCGCCGCGGGCGCTGACGGCGCCGACGGCGCTCAGGGCCCCGCAGGACCGGCGGGCGCGACCGGGCCGCAGGGTCCTCAGGGGCCTGCCGGCGCGGACGGAGCGGACGGCGCGGACGGCGCGCAGGGCCCGGCCGGCCCGCAGGGCGCAACCGGCCCCCAGGGACCGCAGGGCAACCCCGGCATCACGACGGTCCGCAAGCCGAACCCGGACGACGTCACCAGCTCGACCGCGCTCCAGAACTCGACGGGGCTCGGCCTTGCACTCGCCGCGTCGACGACCTACAGCTTCGAGTACTACGTCCTCTTCCAGTCGGCGGCGACGGGAACGGGCATCCGGATCGCCCTCAACGGCCCGGCGGCCAACATCATCAGCTACACGGTCGACATTCCGAACGGGAACGACGGCGCCGCCGGGCTCATCTCCGGCTGGGGCACCGCCTGGAACGACCAGGTCAACGGCACGGCGGTCCAGGCTGCGAACACGACGTACCTGGCGCGCGTCCACGGCGTCGTCCAGACCACCGCGGCCGGCACGCTGCTTCCCCGCTTCAGCTCCGAGAGCAACGGCACGAACGTGACGATCAAGGCCGGTTCGTGGGGTGCGGTCTACCCGGGCTGATCCCTCAAGTGAGGGACTGCAACTGCCGATGAGGAATACACCGATGACCGAACAGAGGACCTCAGTGCGCAACGCGGAACACCGGAATCCGGTGAACCAACGAGCGATCACCGTGCCGTCCCTCCGCCTCCCGCATCTCCGCCTCGGCGCGCTCGTGGCGATCGGGCTGGCGGCGTTCCTCGTCGGCTGGCTGGCGATGAATCGCGGCGACGACGCGCCCCCGGCACCCGGAACCGGCGCCTCGGCCGCGTCCGAGTCCGAGCTGAAGGCCTTCGCCGAGTCCGCGTCCCACCCGGTGTACTGGGCCGGGCCGAAGGACGGCTACACGTATGAGCTCACGCAGACGACGAACGGCTTCGTCTACGTCCGGTATCTCCCGGAAGGGACCGAGGTCGGCGATCCGCGGTCACGGTTCCTCACGATCGGCACCTACCCCCGCGCCGGCGCCTTTGCGGAGCTGAAGCGCGCGGCGAAGGCCGAAGGCGCTCTCAGCCTGAAGCTCGAGCGCGGCGGGATGGCGGTCTTCAGCGAAGCGCGGCCGACGAGTGTCTACCTCGGCTACCCGGATGCGCGCTACCAGGTCGAGGTGTACCACCCGTCGTCGGACGAAGCGCGCCGCCTGGCGCTCTCGGGCCAGGTCGTCCCGGTCCGCTGAGCGTCGCCGGGAGGCGCCGCCGTGACGCTTCTCCTCCCCTGGCTCGTCTTCCCGCTCCTCCTGGCGGCGATCTGCCTCGGCTGCGGGCTGGCGGTCGCACGGTGTAGCCGGACGCGGATCCAGCCACCGCTCCTCCTTCCTGTCGGGTTCGCGGCCGTGGTCATGATCGGGCTCTTCACGACGCTCTCGCCGGGCACGGCTCGCTTGACGCTGCCTTCCGTGCTCGCGGTCGCGGCGATCGGGCTCGCGAGCTCGGTGCCGCGCGACCTCCCGCGCCTCGACGCGTGGGCGCTCGGATCCGCCGTGGCCGTCTTCGCGGTGTTCGCCGCGCCGATCGTCCTGTCGGGCGAGGCCACCTTTGCCGGCTACATCAAGCTCGACGACACGGCGACGTTTCTCGCGCTGGCCGACCACGCCCTCGAGCACGGCCGGAGCCTCGAAGGGCTCGCACCGTCGTCCCACGAGGCGGCGCTGGCCTTCAACCTCCACTTCTACCCGCTCGGGTCGCTCCTCCCGCTCGGGATGGGCTCGGTACTGACCGGCGAGGACGCGGCGTGGCTCTTCCAGCCGTTCCTGGCGTTTCTCGCTGCGCTCCTCGCGCTCGTGCTCTACCAGCTGGCGTCGCTCGTCATCGCCTCCCGTCCGCTGCGAGCGACGGCCGCGGTGCTCGGCTCGCAGGCGGCGCTGCTCTACGGCTACTCGCTCTGGGGCGGCGTCAAGGAGCTCGCGGCCGCAACGCTCGTGGCGCTCGTCGCCGCGCTGACCGGCGTGCTGTTCTCGTCCGACCGGCGCGGACCGGCAGTCGTCCCGCTCGCCGTCGCCGGGGCCGCGCTCGTGGGCGTCCTCAGCGTCGGCGCAGCGGCCTGGCTCCTCCCCGCGCTCGCAGTCGCGGGCTTCGCGTACGTCCGCGGTGGAGAGCGCCGGCGGGCGCTGCTCCTAGCGGGGCTCGCCGCGGCGCTGGTGATCCCGTCGCTGACCGTCGCGCGCTACGTCCTCGGCGAGGGCGTCCTCGGCTCCCTGCGCGACTCGGACGAGCTCGGAAACCTCGTCGCGCCCCTGAGCCCGCTGCAGCTCGCCGGGATCTGGCCGGTGGGCGACTTCCGCTACAGGCCGGACGACATCACCGCGACCTACGTGCTGCTCGGCGTCGCCGCCTTCGCCGCCGTCGTCGGGATCGGCGTCGCGGTCTCGCGGCGGGCCTGGGAGATCGCCCTCTACGCGGCCAGCGCGCTCGTCGCCGCCGGGGCGTTCGCCGTCCTCGGCTCGCCCTGGCTCGAGGCGAAGGCGTTCGCGATCGGCTCGCCGGTGATCGTGTTCGCCGCCGTCGTCGGCTGCTCGGCGCTGATCGGCCGCGGTCGCCGTGTCGAGGGGATCGTCGCGCTGGTGGCAATCGCGGCCGGGGTCCTCTGGTCGAACGCGCTCGCCTACCAGGAGGTCAACCTGGCCCCGCGGCAGCAGCTCGCGGAGCTGGAGCGAATCGGCGAGGAGTTCGCCGGCGCCGGGCCGGCGCTGATGACGGAGTACCAGCCGTACGGCGTCCGCCACTTCCTGCGGCGGCTCGACGCCGAGGGCGCGTCGGAGCTGCGCCGCCGGCCGGTCGCGCTGAGGGACGGCTCGACGCTGGCGAAGGGTCGATTCGCCGATCTGTCGGCGTTCCGCCCGGCCGACGTGCTCGTCTACCGGACGCTCGTGCTCCGGCGCTCGCCGGTCGAGAGCCGGCCACCGGCCCCGTATCGCCTCGTCTGGTCGGGCAGCTTCTACGAGGTCTGGCAGCGGGGCGACGCGATCTCAGGGCCCGCGCTTCCCTGCCCTGGGCGCCCGACGCTCTACCCGGTGTCCATCGGCACCTCGGTACGGGTGACCGTCGCGAGCTCCGGCCGGTACGAGGTCTGGGTCGGCGGATCCTTCCGGGGACGGCTCACCACGATCGTGGACGGGCGTGAGGTCGGCTCGGCCCGTCATCGCCTCAACTACGACGGGCAGTACGTCTCGCTGGGCACGGTCGCCCTCGAGAGCGGCTCGCACACGGTCGAGCTTCGGCGGGCGGGATCCCGCCTGCGTCCGGGGACGGGAGGGCGTGCGCTTCCGATCGGGCCGCTCGCCCTGACGCCGGTCGGCCGCTGCGGCGCCGCTGCCTGAGGAGGGCTCGCTACCGCGAGGCCCCGGGCTTCCAGAGCACTTCCGTGCCGGGATTCGCGGCGCGGGCGAGGATGAAGAGCAGGTCCGAGAGACGGTTCAGGTACGCGATCACGAGCGGGTTGATCTCGACTCGCTCCGCCGCGTCGAGCACGTCGCGCTCCGCCCGCCGGCAGGTCGCGCGCGCGACGTGGAGGCGGGCGGCGAGCTCGCTTCCGCCCGGGAGCACGAAGCTCCTGAGCTCGGGCAGCTCGGCGTTGAACCGGTCGCAGTCCGCCTCCAGCGCCTCGATCTGCGCCTGCTTGATCCGGAGCCGGTCCGCGATCCCGAAGGGGACGCTGATGTCGGCGCCGACGTCGAAGAGCTCGTTCTGCACGCGCTCGAGCACTCCGCGGATCTCCTCGGGCGGGTCGGCAGCCAGCGCGAGCCCGAGCAGCGAGTTGACCTCGTCCACGGTCCCGAACGCGGCAATCCGGCAGTCGAGCTTCGGGACCCGGCTGCCGTCGCCGAGGCTCGTCTCCCCGCCGTCGCCGGCCCGCGTGTAGATGCGGGTCAGGCGAACCGGCTCGTCGGCCTTGCGCGGCACGCGAACAGCTTAGGCGCCCGGGGCGGGGGCCTTGGCCGGGGCGATGAAACCGCTAGTGACACTGTGTTACTTCGGACGCGGCAGACGGAGCCGTCCGCGGCTCTGCTTGCGCTACCCGGCTGCGGGCTCGCGCTCCTTGAGACCGAGGATCGAGCGGGCGATCACGAGGCGCTGGATCTCGCTCGTCCCCTCGTAGATCTCCGTGATCTTGGCATCCCGGTAGTAGCGCTCGACGGGGAACTCCTTCGTGTAGCCGTAGCCGCCGAGGATCTGGATCGCCTCCGCGGTCTGGCGCCGCGCCATCTCCGACGCGTAGAGCTTCGCCTTCGCGCCCTCCTCCGTGTGCGGCCGCCCCTGCTGCTTGAGCCAGGCGGCGCGGTAGACGAGCAGCCGGGCGGCGTCGATCTCGGTGGACATGTCCGCGAGCTTGTGCTGGATCGCCTGGAACTCGGCGATCCGCTTCCCGAACTGGCGCCGCTCGAGCGCATAGCTCTTCGCGAAGTCGTAGCCCGCCTGCGCGATGCCGAGTGCCTGCGCCGCGATGCCGATGCGACCGCCGTCGAGCGTCGCCATCGCGACCGTGAAGCCCTTGCCCTCCTCGTGCAGGAGCCGGTCTCTCCCCACCTCGGCGCCCTCGACCACGATGTCGTTCGTCACCGAGGAGTTGAGCCCGAGCTTCTCCTCCGTCCGCGTGATCCGTACGTGCTCGGCGTCGAGGACGAACGCCGAGACGCCGCCGGCGCCCGGCGTGTCGGGGTCGGTGCGGGCGAAGAGGAGGAAGGTGCCGGCGTGGTCGCCGTTTGTGATCCACTGCTTCGCGCCGGTGATCGTCCACCCGTCGCCCCCGGGCTGCTGCTCGGCCTTGGTGCGCAACGACCCGGCGTCGGATCCCGCCTCGGCCTCGGTCAGCGCGAACGCGCCGAGATGCTCGCCCCGCGCGAGCGGCGGCACGAACCGCGAGCACTGCTCGTCGGTGCCGAAGGTGAGGATCGGCAGCGTGACGGCGCTCGTGTGCACGGCGACCGTGACGCCGACGCCGGCATCGGCGCGCGAGAGCTCCTCGAGCACGAGGACGTAGGCGAGGAAGTCGGCACCGGCACCGCCGTACTCCTCCGGGATGCAGGCGCCCATGAGCCCCAGCTCGGCGAGCTTCGCGAACAGCTCGCGCGGGAAGCGGTGGTCGCGGTCCCACCCGGCGGCATGCGGCTCGATCTCCGCCTCCGCGAACTCGCGCGTGAGCGCCCTGATCTCCCGCTGGTCGTCGGTGAGCTCGAAGTCCACCGCGGCGAGTATACGAGGAGGCTTAAGAACAGAAATGCTATTCTCTGCATAGCAAAAATGATCAGTAGTGACCTCATCCGCGAAGCCCGTCTCCGAGCGCGGTTGACTCAGGCCGAACTGGGTCGACGCGTCGGCCGGCCCCAATCTCAGATCGCTCGCTGGGAGACCGGACGCGTCGAACCGAGCCTCGAGACGCTCCGCAGGCTGGTTCGCGCCTGCGGCTTCGAGCTGACCTACTCGCTGGCGAACTACGACGACTCGTATGTCCCCTACATCGAACGGCTGCTCGAGATGTCACCGCAGGAGCGAATCGAGGACGCCCTCGAACGCGAAGCCATATTCGGAGAGATCCGTGGCGCAGCCTAAGCGACTCGACCCACAGCGTCTGATCTCGACGCTCGTCGATCACGACGTCGAGTTCATCGTCGTCGGAGCGATCGCAGCGATCGCGCAGGGCGGCCCGCTGATGACTGAGGATGTCGATATCACGCCGTCGCGTGACCCCGTCAATCTGGAGCGGCTCGCTGCCGCGCTCACGAAGCTCGACGCGCGACTCCGCATCCCGCGTGATCCATCCGGAATCGAGTTCCCGATCGAGCCGCGCTTTCTCGGCAGCGTCGATAGCTGGACGCTGAAGACTCCGAGCGGAGACATCGACCTGCTGTTCGCACCCTCCGGGACCGCCGGCTACGAGGATCTGAGACGGGGAGCGCTCTCAGTGGCGCTATGGGGACAGGAGGTCCTCGTCGCCTCGCTGCCGGACCTCATCCGGATGAAGGAGGCGGCCGGTCGGCCGAAGGACCTCGCCCAGATACCCGCTCTCCGTCAGACGTTGGAGCTGCGGCGCGAGCGCCGTCAGTCGTAGCGGTAGAACCCTTCGCCCGACTTCCGGCCCATCCGCCCCGCTTCGACGTGCTCGCGGAGCAGGGGGCACGGCGCGTACTTCTCGTCGCCGAGCCCCTCGTGGAGCACCTCCATGATCGCGACGCAGGTGTCGAGGCCGATCAGGTCCGCGAGGGCCAGCGGCCCCATCGGGTGCGCGAAGCCGAGCTTCGCGATCGTGTCGATCGCCTCGGCCTCCGCGACGCCGTCGTGCAGCGCCCAGGCCGCCTCGTTGATGAACGGCATCAGGATCCGGTTGGAGACGAAGCCGGGGAAGTCGTTTGCCTGGGCCGGCACCTTCCCGAGCTGCTCCGCGAAGGCGACGACCGCGCGGGCGGTCTCGTCGGACGTCTCCCTTCCGCGGATCACCTCGACGAGCTTCAGCACGGGCACCGGGTTGAAGAAGTGCATGCCGATGACCTTGTCCGGCCGGCGGGTGACCGCCGCGAGCGAGCCGATCGGGATCGAGGAGGTGTTGGAGGCGAGCACGGCCTCGGGCGGGAGCACCGAGTCGGCCCGCCGGAAGACGTCCTCCTTCACAGCGGCGTCCTCGACTACGGCCTCGATCATCAGGTCGGCAGGGACGAGGTCGTCGACCGGCACGATCCGGCCGAGCACCTCGTCGGGATCGGGCCCGCCCTTCTCCGCCAGCTTCGCCGCGCTCCTGCGGATCGTCTCGAGCGCACGGTCGGTCGCGCCCGGCACGGCGTCGTGGAGCGAGGCGCGGCAGCCGGCGGCCGCCGCGACCTGCGCGATGCCGCCGCCCATCTGGCCGGCGCCGACGACGAGGACGTGCTGGAACTGCATGCGGCGGCAGGCTAACGTCCACCAGCGTGACCGACCTCTGGTACGAGCAGACCGGCGAGGGCCCGCCGCTCGTGCTGCTCCACGAGGGCGTGGTGGACTCCCGGATCTGGGAGCCGGTCGTCCCGCTGCTGGCCGAACACCACCGAGTGATCCGCTACGACCAGCGCGGCTTCGGGCGCTCACCCATGCCGGACGGGCCTTACTCGGTCGTCGACGACCTGCTCTCGGTCCTCGACGACGCCGGTCTCGAGGAGGCGGCGCTCGTCGGCGCCTCGCGCGGCGGGAACATCGCGATGGCCGCCGCGCTCGAGCGCCCCGAGCGGGTCTCGGCGCTCGTTCTCGTCGGCACGGGCCTCCCCGGCCGCCCGCTCGGGGTCGAGTGGACGCCCGAGCAGGTCGCGCGTTGGGAGCGGGCCGAGGCCGCCGACGACTGGACGGCCATGGCCGAGCTCGACATGGAGATGTGGGCGCCGATGGGCGCCGACGCCGAGCTACGGGCGATGTTCGTCGAGAACGCGGTCTTTTCGAACAGCGAAGACCCGGCCACCGACGAGCCCATCGCCGAGCGGGTGAGCGGCATAACCGCCCCCACGCTGGTGGTCACGGCGGGCCGGGACGTCCGCGGGATCAACGAGATCGGAGACCGGCTCGCCCGGGAGATCCCCGCCGCCGAGTCGGCCGTAGTCGAGGACGCCGATCACATGGTTCCCTGGCGGGCGCCTGAAGAGCTCTCTCATCTGCTTCTCGCCTTCCTCTCTAGAACTTCGGTTCGTACGTAGGGTGGTCGTGGCCGTACGGGTCGCGCCCGTGCGGCAGTCCGTTGCGGCCGATCGGGATCAACAGGGCTCCGGCCACGGCCAGCACGAAGACCGTCAGGCCGCTGATGCTGCCCTTCTTCTTCACGCGGGCCGGTGGCTTGCTGCGGCGGAGCGTCTCCGGAACACGGCACTCGTCGGAGGAGACGGCGGCGAGGGTCCGAGGCGGGATGGCGGAGGCGACTCCTTCGCTGCAGGGGTAGGCCCCCGCCTGCTGCGGTGACGTAAAGGCGAACGCGAGCACCGCGAGACCTGCGGCGGCAGCCGCTTTCGCCTGTCGACTCCCCTCCCAAGCCCCCCGGCGTGGCCGCACGCCCAGGGAACCCATCCTCATCATTCGATCAGACGCAGTATGCGCGCACCGGTTGGGGTGCTGCCGGAAAATCCCCCTTCCGGGTTACGGGACTTAACCTCAGGTCAAAATGGGGTGCTTACACCTCGAGAAGCAGGGCGTCGCCCTGGCCGCCGCCCGAGCAGATCGCGGCGAGGCCGAGCCCGCCGCCGTTGCGGCGCAGCTCGTAGATCATCGTGCCGAGGATGCGGGCCCCCGAGGCGCCGATCGGATGGCCGAGCGCGACGGCGCCGCCGTTCACGTTCACCTTCTCAGGATCGATGCCGAGCATCTTCGTCGAGTTCAGGGCCACCGAGGAGAACGCCTCGTTGAGCTCGACCCGCTCGACGTCCTCGATCGACTTGCCGGCCTTGTCGAGCGCCTTGTGCCCCGCGTTCGCGGGCGTCCGGGCGAGGTAGGCGAAGTCGTCCGCGACGTAGGCCTGCGAGACGATCGTCGCGAGCGGCTCGAGGCCGCGCTCCTTCGCGAACTGCTCGCTGGTGACGACGAGCGCCGCGGCGCCGTCGTTCACGCCCGGTGCGTTCCCCGCGGTGGTCGTCCCCTCGGGATCGAAGACCGGCTTCAGCGCGGCCAGCTTCTCGATCGACGTGTCGCGGCGCGGGCCCTCGTCGGCCTCGAGCTCCCCGACCGGGACGATCTCGTCCCGAAAGCGGCCCTCGTCCATCGCCCGCACCGCACGCTCGTGCGACCGGAGGGCCCAGGCGTCCTGGTCCTCGCGCGAGATCTCCAGCTCGCGGGCGACGAAGGAGGCCTGCTCGACCATGTGCTTCCTGTCGAACGTGGAGGTCAGCCCGTCGTGGGTCATCAGGTCGATGAGCGTCCCGTCGCCCAGCCGGTAGCCGAAGCGCGCCTTCTTGAGGATGTACGGCGCGTTCGACATCGACTCCATGCCGCCCGCGACGACGACCCGGTGCTCGCCCGTGCGGATCATCAGATCCGCGAGCTCGACGGCGCGGATCGAGGACGCGCAGACCTTGTTGATCGTGTCGGCCGGAACCTCGATCGGGAGGCCGGCGCCGATCGCCGCCTGCCGCGCGGGCGCCTGGCCGGCGCCGCCCTGGAGCACCTGCCCCATGACGACGTACTCGACCTCGCCGTTCTCGACGCCTGCGCAGTCGAGCGCGTTCCGGATCGCGATCGATCCGAGCTCGGTCGCCTCGAAGTCCTTGAGGCCGCCGCCGAGCTTCCCGAAGGGCGTTCTGACCGCTGAGACGATGACCGAGCGCATCGCGAGTGAGGGTAACAATGGCGCGGTGCGTGCCCGAGTCGCCAGGTTCGTCAACGTCCTGGGCCTCGAGCTGCTCGGCGGCCTCGTCGCACTGACGCTCGGCGCCTGGATCTTCAGCGTGATGGCGGAGGAGCTGCTCGAGGGCGACACGCATCTGGACACGCGCTTCGCCGACTGGCTGCACGAGCGTGCGACGCCCGGGTGGACGAGCTTCTTCGAGAAGGTGACCTGGCTCGGAAACGTGCCGGTGCTGACCGCCGTGGCCTTCGTCGCCGCCGTTCTGCTGTCGCGGAAGCGGCTCACCACCGAGCTGCAGCTCCTGCTGCTCGCGGTCGTCGGAACCCAGGTCCTCACGCTCGGCCTGAAGCTCGGCTTCGAGCGCGACCGCCCGTTCTTCCCGGAGCCGCTCGCGACGGAGAGCAGCTACTCCTTCCCGAGCGGCCACGCGTCGGTCTCGCTGGCCGTCTACGGGACGCTCGGCTACATCGCCGCCCGGCACGCCTCGACGAGGCGCGCCCAGCTCGGCGCGCTGGCCGCCGCGGGGACGCTCGTGCTCCTGATCGGCTTCAGCCGGCTCTACCTCGGCGTCCACTTCCTCAGCGACGTGATCGCCGGCTTCAGCCTCGGGATCGCGTGGGTCGCCCTCTGCGTGGTGCTGCTGCACCTCCGCCTGCGGCTCAAGGCCCGGCGTCAGACCTCGCGGTACCGCGCCTCCACGTAGCAGTAGAGGCCGTAGGCGATCAGGCCGAGGGAGACGATCGCGAGCAGCGTGTCGCCGTAGTCCCGCCGGAGGACCTCGGCCAGCGCCCCATCCAGGCCCACCGTCTCCTCCGGGTCGTACTGCCACGCCGCACGGACGAGGAAGAAGCCCATCAGCCCGAAGACGACACCGCGGGCGAGGTGGCCGACGACGCCGATCGCGGTGAACACGGTCTCCTCCAGTTCGCTCATCTTGCGGAGCTTCAGCTTCTTTCGGAAGCTCCGTGTCACCGCGCGCCAGAAGTTGAACCCGGCCGCGGCGAGGATCCCGAGGCCGACGCCGGCGACGATCCACCGCCCGAGCGGCCACTCGAGCACGCGGGCCGTGAAGCGGTCCTCCTCGCTCGAGCCGCCCTCCTCGTCGGCGCCGGCGAGCGCGGAGATAGCGATCGCGAGCAGTCCGAGGTACCACGCGGCACGCGCGAAGTAGCCAAGGCGCTTCAGCCACCCCTCCTTCTTGCCGCCCTCGAGCGGGCGCCCGAGCACCCCCTCCGCGAAGCGCCACGCTGCGTAGCCCGCGACGCCGACGGCGAGCAGGAAGACGAGCACCTTCCCGAGCCAGCTGTCCGCGGCCGCGGAGAGCGCCCCGCCGCGATCCTGCAACCGTTCTCCGCCCCCGACCGAAACGTGGGCGGCGATCACGCCGACGAGGATGTAGAGCGAGCCCTTCGAGACCAGGCCCCAGCGGGCGAGGGCGCGCCCGAACGGCCCGCGCGCGACGTCCTCCGCCTCGTGTTTCACATCGGCCAAGGGCGGTGACAATACGGCGTCGCGCGTTTCTCGGCCGTCTGCACGTGGTAACACTCGCGGGGATGGCCGACGAGCACATCAGTGCGCTGATGGAGATGGGAGAGCGCGAGGGCTGCCTCGAGCTGTCGGACGTCTCGCGCGCGATCGAGCAGGCGGAGCTTGACGAGGAAGACGTGGAGCGGCTGTACCAGGACATCCAGGAGCGCGGGATCGAGCTGAGCGACGACTGCGGCCGGGTGACCGCGGCGCCGACCTACGTCAACGGCGACCTCGCCGTCTCGACGACCGACGCGCTGCAGCTCTTCCTCAACGAGGTCGGCCGCTACAAGCTCCTGACCGCCGAGGAGGAGGTCGAGCTCGCTAAGCGGATCGAGCGTGGCGACCGCGAGGCGAAGGACCTGATGATCAACTCGAACCTCCGCCTGGTCGTGTCGATCGCGAAGAAGTACCAGGGCCACGGCCTCTCGCTGCTCGACCTGATCCAGGAGGGGATCATCGGGCTGATCCGCGCCGTCGAGAAGTTCGACTGGCGGCGGGGCTTCAAGTTCTCGACCTACGCGACCTGGTGGATCCGCCAGGCCGTCCAGCGCGGCGTCGCCAACAAGGCGCGCGAGATCCGCATCCCGGTGCACATCGTCGACCGGGAGCGGAAGATCGCGCGCGCCGAGCGCGAGCTGATCGCGAAGCTCGAGCGCGCGCCGACAGAAGAGGAGATCTCCAAGGCGACGAAGCTCCCGCTGAAGCAGGTGCGAGAGGTTCGCGAGGCGGCCCGGGCGGTCACGAGCCTCGACAGGCCGGTCGGAGAGGGCGACGCGTCGTACGGCGACCTCTTCGCCGGCGACGTGGAGCCGCCCGAGGAGCTGCTCCAGGTCAGCCTCGAGCAGGACGTCCTGCGGCGCGCCGTCGAGTCGCTGCCGGATCGCGAGCAGGAGGTCGTCAAGCTCCGCTACGGGCTGAACGGCGACGGGCATCCCAAGTCGCTGGAGGAGATCGGCCGCCGCCTCGGCCTCACGCGCGAGCGGGTCCGCCAGCTCGAGTCCGAGGCGCTCGAGCGGCTGGCCGTCAACCGTGAGATCGAAGCCCTCCGCGCTGCCTGACCGGAAACCGACGGTGTTCGTCGACGCCGAGAACGTCCGGCGCTCGCTTTGGCCGAACATCCCGCGCGACGAGCTGACCGAGCTTGTCGAGCGCTGGGCCGAGCGCGAGGGCGTGGACGCCCAGATCGTGTTCGAGGGCCGCAAGGAGATCGCCGACGACCGGATTGCCCGCGAGGCGGCGGAGATCGACGGCCCCTACTGGCTCGTCACGTCGGACCGCGGGCTTCGCGACCGGGCGGCGGCGAACGCCGAGCGCGTGATCGGCGGCGGGTCCTTTGCCCGGGAGCTGAGGCGCCGACTCGGCGGCGGCGACTGAGGTCGTGCCGGCGCCGGCATGACCGGTGGCTGCAGTGCCGGCTCTGCCGACATGACCGGTGGCTTCACGCGGCGGCTAGCCGCGCCTTGCGGATCCCGAAGGCGTAGCGGCAGGCGACGACGCCGAGAAGCGCCGCGACCACCGACACCCCCGCGAAGAAGCCCCACATCGCCGTGTCGCCGAACCCGCCCCGGACCTGGAGGCCGAGGAAGGGCCCGAGCGCGAAGCCGGCCGACGACGTGCTCGCGAAAGCGCCCATGTGGACGAGGCGTCGAGCTCGTCGATCGCCCAGATGCCGACGAAGGTCCAGCACGCCGAGCCCGCGAGCGACCCGGCGAACCCCACGATCAGGAGCGGCCGCAGCGCCCGCTCGACGTCG
>DASVEW010000095.1:0-2406 GCA_036380355.1 Gaiellaceae bacterium
CCTCGCCGAACGCCGACCAGCGGTAGCCGCCGGCCCGCGCGGCCTCCAGCAGCTGTCCGTAGTGCTCCAGCGAGAAGCCGCAAGTCATGCCGCCTCGACCTCCACGTCGAGCAGCCGTGCGGCCGACTCGGCCCGCTCGACCGCCTCCAGATTCGTCGCGCCGAGCGCGATCACGTAGCCGCGGCGGTCGCCGTCCAGCTGCACCGGCCGGATCGTCTCGCCCTCCTGGAAGTACAGCTCGGCCTCGACGACCCCGGGGAACGCGCGCACGCGGTCGAGCCCGCTGACCCGCAGGAGCTTCCCGGTCGGGAGCGGCCCCGGCTCGGCGGTCAAAAACGAGATCGCCATCGGCTGCTCGGTCTTCGGCAGGACGAGCTCGTCCGGCACCGGCCGCCCGAGCGCCTGCAGGAGCGCGATCTCGATCAGGTCGACGCCGACGCCGTAGCGCGCGACGGCGTCCATCTGCCCGGCCGGGATCCGGGCGGCCACCTCGATCAGCCGTGCCACGCCGTCGTCGCTCGAGAGCACCTGCGGGTAGGCGATCCCGTTCCGCAGCCCGAGCGCCTTGATCGTGTGGACGCCGCTGCGACGCACCTCCTCGAGCGCATCGCCGAAGAGCGTCGAGGGGTAGACGTGGGCGAGCGCGACCCCGAACCCGCGCCCCGGCGGCCGCCTCCGGTCCGAGAGGGTCACGACCGTCGGCTCGCCGTCCCGCACGACGAGCAGCCCGTTCACCTCGAGACCCCGGTGGTAGCTCTCGAGGATCGCCTCCTGCGCCGTCGACTGGGCGAGCGAGGCGTGCAGATGCCGCTCGAGGTCGTCCCGCGACTCGCAGAGGAAGAGGCCGCGCTGGCCGGCCGAGTCCGCCGGCTTTAGCACCGAGGGAAAGCCGACCGCGGCCGCGGCGGCGCGCGCCTCCTGCAGCGTCCGTACCGCGGCGAACCGCGGCTGCGGGACGCCGGCATCCGCGAGCTGCCTGCGCATGGCGATCTTGTTCGTCATCAGGTGCGCGGTCTCCGTCCCGATGCCGGGCAGGTCGAGGGCCTCGGCAACCGCCGCGACGACGGGGACGGCGCGGTCGGCGGCGTAGGTCATGACGCCCTCGACGCCGTGCCGCCGCCCGGCCTCGACGACAGCGGGCACGTCCAGCACGTCCACGACCTCGGCCACGTCGGCGATCGAGAGCCCCGGGGCGTCCGGGTTCCGGTCGACCGCCACGAGCCGCACGCCGAGCTCCTTCAACCGTGCCAGCGCGCGACGCTGGTGCTGCCCGGCTCCGACGAAGAGGATCGTGGCGCCCTCCCCGGGGTGATTAGCGCTGCTAATCACCTCTAACCGCCCTCCTCGTGCCAAGTCTCACCAGTCGGAGAGATGTTCCGGTATCTCGTCAGACGGCTGCTCTGGGCCGGCGTGCTGTTCATCGCCGTGACCATGGTGTCGTACATCATCTTCTTCCTCGTGCCCGCGGAGCCGGCGCGGCTGATCTGCGGGGCGCAGTGCCCGCCCGACCAGGTCGAGCGCGTCCGGAAGGAAGTGGGGCTCGACCGTCCGGTCTGGGTGCAGTACGGCAACTTCCTGAAGGACATCGTCGTGCACCAGTCGCTCGGCCGCTCGTACGCCTCGCGCCGGCCGGTCACCGACATCATCAAGGAAGCCGCGCCCGTCACCGCCAGCATCATCGTCGGCGGCGTCATCCTCTGGATGCTCGTCGCGGTGCCGGTCGGGATCCTCTCCGCCCTTCGCCCCCGCTCGCTCTTAGACCGAAGCGCCATGACGTTCGTCCTGCTCGGGATCTCGGCGCATCCCGTCTGGATCGGCCTGATCCTCGTCTACTTCGTCGGCTACAGGGCCGGGCTGACGCCGCTGGGCGGCTACTGCGACTTCTTCAACCCGGCCACAGAGTGCGGAGGGCCCGTGAAGTGGGCGCACTCGCTCGTCCTCCCCTGGGTGACGTTCGCGCTGCTCTACGCGGCCCTCTACACCCGCATGATCCGGGCCACCGTCCTCGAGACGATGAACGAGGACTACATCCGGACGGCCCGCGCCAAGGGCGCGCCGGAGTGGCTCGTGATGCGGTCGCACATCCTCCGCAACGCGATGCTGCCGATCGTGACGCTGCTGGGCCTGGACATCGGCGTCCTGCTCGGCGGCGCGATCTTCACGGAGACGGTCTTCGGGTTGCCGGGGCTCGGCCGGAGCGCCCTGCTCGCGCTGGACGGCTTCGACCTGCCGACGGTCATGGGCATCACCGTGTTCGCGACGTTCGCGGTGATCGTCTGCAACCTGATCGTCGACCTGCTGTACGCGGTCATCGACCCGAGAATTCGACTGGCCTAGGAGGGCTTGGTGGAACCTTGCTCGTCGCCGGGGTGCGATGGTCGTTCCGAGGCAAGGACGCAGGGAGCG
>DASVEW010000096.1:0-13530 GCA_036380355.1 Gaiellaceae bacterium
GCGCACCGCGTCCTTGCGCATCTGCGCCTCGCGCAGCGCGGCGTCGTCGATCCGCGCGGCGACTCCGTCGATGAACCGCCATTGGAGGACGCTGCGGCGCACGGCCTCGATCGCGTCCTCCGTGTACGGGTAGAGGTCGAAGCCCAGGCGCTCGCCGTTCGAGCCGTACCCCGCCCGGCGCAGCTCGAGCGCCAGCTCCAGCGTCTCCATGAACGCCGTCGCGCCGACCATGTTGTCGTCGTCGAACGTCCCCCAACCGGAGTTGGCGTGCTGGTGGCCGAGCAGCCCCTCGGCGGCCAGCATCGCCGCGTACTCGCCCAGGCTCTCGCCGTTCATGATCAGGTGCTGCCAGTCCATGTTGACCTTGACGTTCGACAGGCCCTCGGCCCGGAGCTTGTGGATCACGTGCAGGGTCATCCCGACGTTCCGCATGAGGATCTTCATCGCCGGCTCGGAGTTCTTGTGCTCGAGGAAGAGGAGGACGCCGTGGTCGGCGCAGCGCTGCGCCGCCTCGCCGATTCCCTCGATCAGCCACTGCCAGCTCTCGGCGTACGGCGTCTGGAACGGGTAGTTGTAGCCCTCGATCCCGGGCCAGACGATGAAGTGCGCGCCGATCGAGCCGGCGAGGTCGGCGGCGGCGACGGTGCGGCGGCGGGCCTCCGCGCGGGTCTCGGGATCGGGCGAGACGAGGCCGCCGCGGCCGAACCGGGGATCGAGATGCAGGCCGCTCGCGAGGGCGTAGATGTCATGGCCCCCGAGCGCCTCGCGGATCGCGTCCAGGTTCTCCTCGTCGAGCTCGCCGGGATAGTGGAACTCGTAGCCGTCGATCAGGTCGCCGAGCCCCTCGACGGCGCGACGCACGCGCTCGACGGTCGACTTGCCGGCCCATTCCGGCTGGTAGCCCGCGGGCACGAACCGGGTCACCATCTGCCCCAACGCCCAGATCCCGAGGCTCGTCTTCATCTCGACCGCACCGCCTCCCTCCCGCCGCTCACCGCCGAGCGGAGGATCGCCTCGACCACCTCGTCACAGCGGTAGCCGTCCTCGAACGTCGCCCCGTGGGGCGCGACGCCGTGCTCGCCGGAGATCGCTTCGAGCATGTGCGCGAGCTCGTGGACGAAGGTGTCGCCCCAGCCGACGATGTGGCCGGGCGGCCACCAGAAGCGCATGTACGGATGCTCCGGCTCGGTGACGAGCACACGCCGGAACCCCTGCGCGTCCGCCACGTCCAGCTCGTTCAGCCGCTCGACGTCGAACACCGCCGAACCCTTCGTCCCGTTGACCTCGAAGGCGTTCGAATTGATCCGCCCGCGCGCGAGCCGCGAAGCCTCGAGCGTGCCGGCGACGCCGTTCTCGAACTCGACGGTGGCGACGAAGTGATCGTCCACCTGCCGCCCGGGGACAAGCGTCCGGACGGACGCGGAGACGCTCGAGATCTCGCCGACCAGATACCGCGCCAGGTCGATGATGTGCGTCCCGAGATCGCCCAGCGCCCCGGTGCCCGCCTGGGCCGGATCGAAGCGCCAGACGCTCTCGTCGGCGTCCCAGCCCCACGACTGGAGATAGCGGGCGCGGAAGTGGACGACTTCGCCGAGCTCGCCGGCGTCGAGCAGCTCGCGAACCAGCCGGACGGCGGGCACGAAGCGGTAGTTGAAGCCGCACATGTGCACGACGCCGGCCTGCTCGGCCTCCTGCCACATCCGGTGCGACTCCTCGGCCGAGAGCCCGAGCGGCTTCTCGCAGAGGACGTGCTTGCCGTTACGCACGGCCTCGATGCACGGCTCTGCGTGAATCGCGTTCGGCCCGCCGTTGTCGAACAACTGGACGCGGTCGTCGGTCACCTGCTCGCGCCAGTCGGTGACGGCCTCGGCCCAGCCCCACCGCTCGCGGGCCGCTTCGACCGCCTCCCGGTTGCGGCCGGAGACCGAGACGAGCTCCGGCCGGAGTGGGACCTCGAGGTGCCGCAGCGCCTGCAGCGCGCGCGAGTGGGCCTTGCCCATGAAGGCGTAGCCGAGCATCGCGACGCCGATCGGCTGCGCCGGCGAGCTCACGCTGCGCCCTCGAAGTGACGCTGTGCGCGCTCCCACGCCGCCTTGCCGCACTGGGCGCCGACCCGGCGGCCCGCGAAGTCGTCCGGCGGAACGTGGATGCCCATCCAGAGCCGCGACGTGCCCGCGGCGTCCGCCGCGTCGAAGTACGTCGCCCACTGGAGCGTGACGTCGCGGCTCGGCCCCTGCTCGATCTTCAGGGCCCCGCGCGGGACCGGGACCTCGTACAGGCCCCCGGGGAAGAACGAGCTGCCGGTGAACGCCGTCAACACCTCCGCGGCCGCGCGGCTGAAGGTGCTGTGGCCGGAGACGTAGCCCGCGAACGCCGGCGTTACGAACGTCGGCAGCTGGTAGGGCACCCAGTCGACGGCGCGGACCCAGCGCACACCGCTCGCCTGGCTCGCTGGATCCTTGGGGAAGCCGGCCCAGGCACGGACGAACGTCTCGCCGCGGCGCCGCTCGACGACGCCGCTGACCGTGGGGAGCAAGTTCCTCGCGCCGAGGTAGCGGATCATCGAGATCGGCCGCGCCGAGTCGTAGTGCCCCTTGAGGCCCCAGGCGCCCACCGCGGCGTCGTGCACGGCGCCGTTCAGGGCGAGGTACAGCTTGACGTCCCACTCGAGACGGTCGACCTGGCGCCCCCGCCCGCCGATCCTGTGCGCGAGCCCGTTCGAGTCTGAGACCTCGTTGGCGACGGAGTTCCAGTGGCCCGGCGGCGTCTCGGAGCGCGGGCCGTCCGCCCAGTACTCCGCGAGCGCGCGGGCGTAGTCGCCGCGGGCGACGACGTTCGGCGCGTACGGCTTCCCCGTCGCGGGATTGACGCCGTGCCCGTGGCCGTCGTTCGCGCCGAGCGAGTTCCCGCCCCGCGCGCCGGGCCCGATGTCGATCGACACACCGTCGCGAGGATCGAGGTCGGCGCTGTGGCGGATGACGGCGAGCGCGTCGCGCTTGTACGCGCGGCCGTGGGAGGCATCGAGCCGCGGCGGCGGCCCCGGGTCGATCGGGACGCCGGCGTCGGACGCCGGCAGCGCGAAGCCCGCGACGTGGCCCCAGTGCGGCCCGACGAAGGACTGCACGCTTCCGGGCTGCGGGATGCCGTTCTGCGCGACGATGCGCGCGAGCGCGAGGGGCTGCCAGGTGCTCGGGTCGCGCATCTTCGTCCCGGGCTCCGACACGACGAGAGGCGGGTTCGCCGGGTTGTACGCCGGCTCCGCGTAGCGGAGCGTCTCGTTGGCGCCGTCCTCGCGCCCCCGACGGATGTAGGCAGCCGCGATGCGGTTGCCGAAGGCCGCGGGCGAGTCACCCTCGGTCTCCACGTAGTCAATGCGGTAGCAGAGACCCTCGAGCGTGGCCACGAGCTCGTCGAACGTCTCCTGGAGCCCGGAGGCGTACGAGTAGCGGTGGAGAAGGAGGCGGTAGGCGGCGAAGCTCAGCGCGGTCTCGCGCGCCGCCTGCACGTCGTCCGCGTCGAGCTTCTCGCGCACGAGCCAGCCGTCGGCCTGCGAGCCGTAGGCGGCCCACGCGTCCCACATGGCCGCGGAGACGTGGAAGAGGTTCCGTGCGTGGACCGTCGGCGCCGGCGTGTCCCGCTCGATCGCGTGGAGCAGCGCCTCGTTCCAGACGCGCGCAACGGAGCGGCCGCTGCGATCGCGCGGCTTGCAGTCGTCACGGACGTAGGCGGTCTCCGACGCACCGCCGCCGCCGAACGAGCAGGCCGCCGTCGCGAGGGCGACCAGCAGCAGGAGCGCGGCCAAGTGCTTCACGGCGCCTCGACCTCGAGGATCCGGTTCGCCTCGACATCCCGGAGGACCGTTTCGTCGCCACCGGGCCAGCGGACGCGGAGCTCCCGCACGACGCTCGCGTCGCCGAGCCCAAAGTGGAGGCGTGGGTCCTCCGAGGACAGGTAGCTGCCGCCTGCGGCGAGCACCCGCCGCAGCTCCCGCCCGTCCGGCAGCGTCGCGGTCACTTCGGCGCCCGGCGGCGACCCTTCCAGCGCGACCTGCAGCCAGCGCCCGGCCGCCCCCCGATTCTCCAGCAGGACGAGCGGCCGGCCGAGCGGAAGGACGGCGACGTCCAGGTCGCCGTCGTTGTCGTAGTCGGCGACGGCGCTCCCTCGGGCGACGAGCCGTCCGACACGGCGCAGGCCTGCGTCGGCCTCTTCCAGTCGCCCATCGCGCCCTTCGTCCAGGAGGTTGCGGAAGACCTGCAACGGCTCGGCGTCCCGGCGGAGGTCGGTGACCGGGATGTGGCCGTTCGCGAGCACGAGGTCGAGATCGGTGTCGTGGTCGAGATCGGCCCAGGAGGCGCCCCAGCCGGTCGAGCGCTCGAGGTCGACCCCGACGTCCGCGCGAACGTCCGCGAAGGACGGGTCGTTCGGGTCCGGCGGATTCGACCGGTAGAGCGCGTGGCCCTGGCCCCGCGAGTTGGAGACGAAGACGTCGGACCGGCCGTCCGCGTCCCAGTCGCCGACCGCCAAGCCCATCCCCGCGCCCGGGTCGGCGACGCCGGCTGCGGCCGCCCGCTCCTCGAACCGGAACCCGAGACCGGCCGGGTCGGCGGCCGCACCGCCTGGCCAGGGGACGTTCTCGTAGAGGCGGTTCGGATTCGTGTCGTTCGCAAGGTGAACGTCGAGGTCGCCGTCGCGCTCGAAGTCGGCGAGGACGACGCCGAGGCCGTAGGCGAAGCGCACGACCTCGAGGCCGGCCTCACGGCCGACCTCACGGAACCTGCGATCGCCCTCGTTCAGGAACAGGAGATCCCGCCGGCCGGCGTGGGTGTTCGGGAACCCGAGCTCGGCCTCCGGGATCCGCGTTGCCTCGTCGACGTAGCCGCTGACGACGAGATCGGGCCAGCCGTTCCCGTCCAGGTCGCCTGCGGCGGCGCCCGTGTGCCATCCGAAGACGCGGACGCCCGTCTCCTCGTCCGCCTCCGCGAACTCGTCACCGTCGTTCCACAGCAGCGTGCTCCGGTCGGCCCCGGTCACGTAGAGGTCGGTGTGACCGTCGAGGTCGAAATCGGCCGCGACACACCCCTGGCCCCTGAGGGCCACGCCGGCGCCCGTCTCCTCCGTCACGTCGGTGAACCGGCCCTCGCGGTTTCGGAAGAGGCGCGTCGTGGGCAGCCCGCCGCGCGCCTCCCACTCGTCGCGCTCGTTCCGCGAGTGGCCGTTCACGACGAAGAGGTCGAGCCAGCCGTCGCCGTCGTAGTCGAGCCAGCAGAGCCCGCCGCCGGTCATCGCGGCCGCATCAGGAGACTCGTCCCAGCGGAAGGCGCCGTGCCGGAAGCGGAGACCGACCTCGCCGGCGACGTCGACGAAGGAGAGTTGCCCGGACGCCGCCGGCCTGGGCTGAGTCGCCGGCTCGGGTGAGGACTGTGTGCCGCACGCGGAGACCGAGCCGACGAGCGTGGCCGCAGCCGCGAGCAGGATCAGGCCGCGGGAGGCGACCTTAGAGGCTCCAACATCGTGACGGCATAAGGTTCATTGTGTCCGAGCCTCTTAAACGCCTCCGCGCGCAGCGCGCCGCCGCTTCGAGACAGCGTCCACGAGCACGGCGCCGAGAAGCACGAGCCCGGTGATCACGAACTTCGTCCCGGACGCGAGCCCCATCAAGTCCATCCCGTTCTGGATCGAGGCGATGACGAGGGCACCGAGGAGCGCCGCGATCACCCGGCCCGTCCCGCCGAAGAGGCTCGTGCCGCCGATCACCGCCGCGGCGATGACGAGCAGGAGAAGGTTTCCGCTGCCCGTGTTCGTGGCGACGGACCGGAGACGGGACGCGAGCATGATTCCGCCGACGCCCGCCATGAAGCCGCTGATCATGAAGACCTGGATGCGGACGCGGTCGACGTTGATCCCGGCCCGTCGCGCCGCCTCCGCGCTGCCACCCACGGCGTAAACGTGGCGCCCGAACCGTGTCCGGCTCGCGACGAACGACCAGAAGACGAGCAGGATGCCGAGGATGAGAATGACCTTCGGCACGCCGCGGTCCTGGTTCAGGTACCAGACGGCCGCGAAGGTCACCGCCGCGAGGCCGACCGTCTGGAGCACGATCAGCGACGTCGGCTTCCCGGCGAGGCTGCGGGCTCGGCGCGCAATTGCCGTCCGCAGCTGGAGAGCTGCGTACGCCACCACGACCGCGACGGCGAGGATCCAGCCCCAGAGTTCGCTGAGGAAGTCGTTGGCGATCCCGACCACGGTCGCGTCCTGGATCCGGATTGTTCCCGCGGTCGAGTACTGCGTCGTCAGGATGAGCACGACGCCGGACCAGATCAGGAAGCCGGCGAGTGTCACGACGAACGACGGCACGCCGGCCTTCGTGATCACGAGCGCGTGCAGCAGCCCGATCGTCGTCGTGCACAGGAGTGCCACGGCGATCGCCGCCCACCACGGCCAGCCCGGGTCGTCCGGGCGAAGGAGGAGCGTCATGACGACGGCGCCCACGGCGCTGACGAAGGCGACGGAGAGGTCGATCTCGCCGATCAGGAGGACGAAGACGACCCCGATCGCCATCGTCGCGACCGCGGCCATCTGCAGGAGCAGGTTGGTGAAGTTCCGCTCCGTGAAGAAGTTCTCCTCGAGAAGCCCGAACGTCAGGACGATCAGGGCGAGGCCGATGATGATCGGGAGCGTCCCGAGGTCGCCCGCCCGCACCCCCTGCCACCACAGGCGCACGTAGCCGGAGATCGTTTCCGACTCGTGCCGCTCGTCGACCGGCGCGCCTCCCGGGACGCGCCCGACAGGCGCGGCGGTCGGGTCTGCGCTCATGCTTCGACCTCGGCGCCCGCCTCGACGGGCGCCTCGGCCGCGGCGCTCGGATCCATTCCCGGCACCTGGTCGAGCGTCCCGGCGGTGATTGCGTGTACGACCTCCTGCTGGGTCGTCTTCTCGCGCTCGAAGAGCGCGACCCGCTGACCGAGACGAAGGACGGTGATCCGGTCGGCGACCTCGAACACGTCGTGCAGGTTGTGCGTGACGATCACCACGGCGAGATCCCGCTCGGCCAGGCGCCGGACGAGGTTCAGCACCTGACGTGTCTGCGCCACGCCGAGCGCGGCGGTCGGCTCGTCGAGGATGACGACGCGGGAGTTCCACATCACCGCCTTCGCCACGGCAACCGACTGCCGCTGTCCGCCAGAAAGGCCGGCGACCGTCTGGCGCACGGACTTGAGCGTCGTGACCGACAGCCCGTCGAGCGTCTCGCGTGCCGTCCGCTCCATCGACGACTCGTCGAGGACGACGGACCCGAGGGTCCGCTCCCGTCCGAGGAACATGTTCGCGACGACGTCGAGGTTGTCGGCCAGGGCAAGGTCCTGGTACACGACCTCGATCCCGCGCCTTGCGGCGTCCCGCGGGCCGTGTATGACCACGCGCTTGCCGTCGAACAGAACCTCGCCCTCATCGAACGGATAGATGCCTGCGATGCCCTTGATGAGCGTCGACTTGCCGGCCCCGTTGTCGCCGACGAGGGCCATCACCTCGCCGGTGCGCATCTCGAAGTCGACCCGGTAGAGCGCCTGCACGGCGCCGAACGCCTTGGAGACCTTTCTGCACTCCAGGAGCGGGGTGTCGGCCATGGGCTCTCCTGTCCGAGGTTCGGCCGGGAGGGACGCCGCGGGGGCGGCCCTCCCGGCTCACTTCGTCAGCGCTGCTGCTCCACGCAGAAGTCCGTCTGCGCGGTGTCTCCGGTGCAGACCTCCCGAACGGTCCGGAACTCGTCCTCGATCACGGTCTCCGCGAGGTTCTCCTCCGTGACGCCGACCGGCGTCAGCGCGAAGTACGGCACGACGCCGTCACCTTCGGGCTCCTCGGTCGGGTTGCCGTCCTCGGCGTTGATGCCGATCAGGTTGAAGTCCACATCGGCGACCTCGACGTCCTCGATGTCCTCGCCGTTGCGCAACGCGAGGGCGACCGCGGCCGCGACGTCGGCCTCGGCCTTGATCGGCTTGTAGACCGTCATCGTCTGCTTGCCGAGGAGGATGTTCTGGATCCCCGCGACCGTCGCGTCCTGGCCGCTCACGGGCGCGTTCTCGATCCCCGCCGCCTCCATCGCATTGATGGCGGAGTTGGCGAGCCCGTCGTTCGCGGCGAAGACCGCGTCGACGCGGTTGTTCGCGCTCGTGAGGATCTGCTCCATGATCGTCTGGGCCTGCTGGTTGTCCCAGCCCGGGACGTGCCGGTCGGCGACGAGCTCCCATTCGCCCGCGTCGACGCGCGTCTCCACCGTCTCCGCGTAGCCCGTGCGGAAGAGGAAGGAGTTGTTGTCCTCCTCCCCGCCGTTGAGCATGACGACCCGCGGGGACTCCGCGTCGAGCGCGTCGATCGCAGGCTCGAGCTCGCGCGCCATCGTCGCTCCGACCTCGACGTTGTCGAAGCTGACGTACGCCGCGCCACCTGAGCCGCCGGTGTTGAAGCGGTCGTACTCGACGACCTGGACGTCCGAGTCCTTGGCGTTGTCGATGATCGTCGCGCCAGAGCCCGTGTCGTTGCTCACCAGCAGGATGACGCTGGCGCCGTCGGCGATCGCCTGCTCGGCCTGCGACTGCTGCTGCGCGGCGTCGCCCTCGGCGTTCACGATGTTGAACTCGACTCCGGCCTCGGTGAAGGCCTGGTCGAAGAAGCGCCGGTCGTCGGACTCCCACCGCGGCGAGGTCGCGCTGTCGGGAAGGAGCACCCAGATGCTGCCTTCGCCGTCGCCACCGCCGTCGTCGTCGTCTCCGCCGCACCCGGCCGCGACGAGCACGAAGGCGGCGACCAGCACGAGGAGGATCGCGAGAAGTCCCGGCGCCCTCCTCCTTGACCCCTCGTCAAGCTTCCTCAAGGCAATCCTCCTCTATCGGAGTACGGGTTCTCGGCAGGACTGGCCGCCGTCCTGTCTCGGCGCCAACCTAAGTTCCTCCGGAATCTGTGTCAACCCGCCTACGAAGCGGCTTAATGGCAACGCTACGCTGAACGGGCGCGGCGGGGTGCCGGAGCGGACGAACGGGGCGGTCTTGAAAACCGCTGCGCCCTTAACCGGGCGCCGTGGGTTCGAATCCCACCCCCGCCGCTCTCTGCGCGCGACTTCCGGAACCAGCAGCTCGACGTAGCCCGAGGGCAGCTGGACGAGGATGTCGTGGAACTCGCCCGGGGTGATTCTTTCCAGTCCCGCCCGCTGCTCGACCTCTTTGAGGAATGCGTCGTACGTCATGGCCGGAGCATGACGGCCCGCCCGCGGCTTCGGGGCCGTGCCGGGAACGACCGAGAAACCTCGGGTCGCCGCCGAACCGCCCGTGGTATTGGTTGGGGCCTCGAGACAAAGGAGCAGTTGCATGGCCATCACCGTTCGCACGCTTCAGAACTTCATTCGCGGAGAGTGGGTCGAGTCCACCGGGACGAACATCCGCGAGATCGTCTCGCCGGTGACGGGCGAAACGCTCGCGGAGGTGCCCGACGCTTCGGCGCAGGACGTCGACCGCGCGGCCCGGGCGGCGCGGGAGGCGCAGCCGAAGTGGGCGGCGCTTTCCGCATGGGACCGGGCGGCGGTCTGCCATGCGATCGCCGACCTGATCGACGAGCGCAGACAGGAGATGGCCCGCGAGCTCACGCTCGAGCAGGGCAAGCCGTACACGGCCGAGGCGATCCCGGACATCGAGGAAACCGCCGACAACTTCAGGATCGCCGCCGAGGACGCCAAGCGGATGGAGACGGCGATCATCCCGTCGCAGGACGTCAACAAGCGGATCCTGACCTTCCGCAAGCCGAACGGCGTCTACGCCGCGATCACGCCGTGGAACTTCCCGACGCTGATCCCGGTCGAGCTGATCGCGCCGGGAATCGCCGCCGGCAACACGATCGTGATCAAGCCGTCCGAGTGGACGCCGATCGCGATGGCGACCTTCATGCAGGCGATGGCGGACGCGGGACTGCCTGAAGGGGTCGTGAACGTCGTCTACGGCGGCGGCGAGACGGGCGAGGCGCTGGTCACGAACGACAACGTCGACTGCATCGGCTTCGTCGGCTCGCACACGACCGCGGAGAAGATCGTCCGGGCGGCGGGGCTCAAGCGGTCCCTGATCGAGGCGAGCGGCAACGGCCCGGTGATCGTCTGCGCCGATGCCGACCTCGAGCGGGCTGCGAAGGGTGCCGTCTACGGCGGCTTCTTCTGCGCCGGGCAGGTCTGCTGCGCGACCGAGCGCGTTCTCGTGGACAGGACGGTCCACGGCGACTTCCTCGCTGCGGTGACGAAGGAGGCCGAGAGCTGGAAGCTCGGCGACCCCTACGACGACGACACGCTCGTCGGCCCGATGAACAACGAGCCCACGGCAGAGAAGATGGACGCGCATCTCGAAGACGCGGTCGCGAAGGGCGCGGAGATCGTCCTCGGCGGCTCGCGGGACGACGGGCGTCCAACGTCGCTCTACTACCAGCCGACGGTCGTCTCCGGCGTCGCGCTGGACACGCTCATCAACCGGGACGAGACCTTCGGGCCGATCGTCCCGCTGATCGAGGTCGCGGACGACGACGCGGCGCTGGCGGCGGCGAACGACTCCCACCTCGGTCTCCAGGCGGCCGTCTACACGAAGAGCCTCCGGCGCGCCTTCAGGTACCTGGACAACCTGCGTGTGGGCAACGTCGTGGTCAACGACTCGACCGACTACTGGGAGGCCCACGAGCCCTTCGGCGGCGCCTCCGGCACGCGGACCGGCTGGGGCCGGATCGGCGGCCGCTACACGATGCTCGACATGACCGACCTGAAGACGGTCGTCCTCGACGTCGGCGGCCTCGACTGAGCGCCCGAACTAGCGCGCGCTCGGCGCCCGCGCTTCTCGAGGCCGCGGCCAGCTAGAGCGCCAGCAGGAAGAGGAAGAAGCCGATCGCCGCCAGCAGGGCCGCCGTCGCCGCCAGGCGAATCGCCACCCGCTCGCGCGGCGGGACGATGCGGACGATCGCCACCGCCTCAGCGCCGGCGGGGATCCGGTCGAGGTCACGAGACCGCGGCGGGACCGTCACCGCGAGCGGTTCCTCCTTCGGCACCGCCCCGGCGCCGCCGCAGTCCGGACACTCGTCGAAGGAGAGGAACCGGCCGGAGTCGAGGTGCGAGACGACCTTGCGGTGCCCGATTCCGTCGCAGGCCGGGCAGGCCTCGCTGTCCCCCGGCTCGACGTTGCGCGTCGCCCCGAGGTGCGCCTCGTACGCGTCGAGCTCGACCTCCCCGACGACGCGCGTCGGCTCCTTCTCCGGCGTTCGCCCGAGCGCCGCGGCGATCACGCTCTCGAGATCCTCGAACAAGGCGCGTGGATTCGAGGCGTAGACGCGGGCGGCTCCGCGCTTCGGTGCGATTCCGCCCCCGCGCCCGCGCCAGCCGAGCCGGTCGTAGAGGCGCCTCGAGTCGGGCGCCGAGAGGACGGCGTAGGCCTCGGTCACCTCGCGGAACCGCTCGGCGTCCTCCGCGCGCGAGGAGACGTCCGGATGCAGCTCGCGCGCCAGCGCGCGATACGCCTGCTTGATCGCCTCGTCGTCCGCGTCAGGGGCGACCCCGAGCACCTCGTAGAGATCGCGGGCCATGTGACTGTTCTTCCGCCCGCCGGGGGGCACCGAAACCACTCGGCGGCGATTCCCGTTACAGCTCAGATGCGGCGGGTTCCTGTCTTTCTCCCGACGGCCCTGGTCCTGGTCCTGCTCGGCGCCTGGGCCGGGACGAGCATGGGACAGCTTCCGCCGCCGCCCACGGTCAGCGTGCCGACCGTCCCGGTGAGCGTTCCGTCCCTGCCCCTGCCGCCTCCGCCGCCGCCGCCCGCGGCTCCGACGGTGACGGCGCCGTCCGTCTCGGTGCCCTCGCCGCCGACTCCGAAGCCGCCGGTCCCGCTGCCCGTGACCGTGCCGACGCCGGTCCCGGAGACTCCGGCGACGCTCCCGAGCAGCGAGCCCGACCCCTTGGCGCCTACAGGCGGCGGGACCGGCGGTCCCACCGCACGGCAGTTCGCCGCTTCGAGCCGGATCTTCACGATCACGCGCATCCGGGCGTCCCGTCCGTGGGTGACGGTCCACGGCTCGCTCTCGGGCAACGGGATCTGGATCAGCTTCTCGCTCTCACGGGCCGGAACGGTCGTCTTCCTCGTCGACGAGCTCGCGCCCAAGTGCCGGTACGTGGGCCGGTTCCTCGTCCGCGGCCGCGCGGGCAGGAACGCCGTTCGCTTCCGTGGACGGCTCAACAGCCGCGCGTTGGATCCCGCCACCTACCGCCTGACGGCGCACCCGCGGGGGCATCGGGCGCGGAGGCTCGCCGGCGTGACGGTCGTGATGCTCGAGCATCCAGTCGGCCCGGCGAGGATCGCCGCCGAGCAGGCACGCAACACGTGCCCGGACGGAGTCCCGGCGTCGGCGCGCCCGACCGCGCCCACTCCGGATGCCGGCAAGGACGGAGGCGTCGCGGGCGTCTCGGCCACGGCCAAGAGCGCGCGGCCCTACGACGACTCGACCGGCCCGCTCGGCGCCGCTCTCGGCGCGATCGAGGCCGCCGCAGACGCCGTCCCGCCGGCCCTCCTCGCCCTCGCCCTGCTCGCCGTGCTCCTGCTGGCGGTTGCGGCGATGCCACAGCCGGTGCGGGCCTCCCTGGCCGGCGCGGCGCTCGTCCACCACCGCGGGACGGTCGCGCTCGCCGGCGTGGGCGTCCTCGTCGCCGCCGTGCTCAGTTTCGCGCTCCTGACCTAGGGAAAGGAGCCCCACCAAGCGTCCCGAACCGATGACGGAGCCGTTTCGAATGCGTCGAGAACGTTCCCAAGCGACGGAGGAATCATGAGAGACCGGTCTCTCGCACAGACGCTGGCGCTCGTGTTCGGCCTCGCCTTCCTGGGCGCCGGCATCCTGGGGTTCATCCCCGGCATCACGCAGGACCTCGGCGACATCGAGTTCGCCGGGAAGGACTCTCCCGCGGAGCTGCTGGGGATCTTCCAGGTCAGCATCCTGCACAACATCGTCCACCTGCTCTTCGGCATCGCAGGCATCGCGCTTGCGCGCACCGTCCCGGGCGCGCTGGCGTATCTCCTCTGGGGAGGAGTGATCTATCTCGTCCTGTTCCTGTACGGGCTCCTCGTCAGCGAGTCGAGCGACGCGAACTTCGTCCCGATGAACAACGCGGACGACTGGCTCCACCTCGTGCTCGGCGTCGGGCTGCTCGGCAGCTGGTTCATCAGCAAGGACGAGAAGCGCACGGCTTCGGCCTGAGCGACGACCAGCGGGCGGCCGCCTCTGCGTCGCGGAGGCGGCCGGCGCCCGGTCGTACCCTTCCGTGCCGTGGACGCCGACCGTCAGATCCTCGAGCACCTGGAGCCGTACCTCCGGGAGACGGAGCCGGACGGCGCCGCAGCGATGCTCGGGCTCCTCGCGCTGGAGAAGGTCGGGTTCGACGCGGACGCACTCGCTGCGGCGGTCCGGAGGGCCTTGCTGGTCCTCGCCGCGGGCGGCGACCTCCGGAGGGACCTCTCGCTCGACGAGCGAGCAGTC
>DASVEW010000097.1:0-15466 GCA_036380355.1 Gaiellaceae bacterium
GAGCGCACGAACGCCTGGCTGAAAGCCAAACGCCGGATCGCCACCCGCCGCGACCGCAAAGCCGCCAACTACCTCGCCTTTCTCCAGCTCGGGATGATCCTCATCCTCACGAGGTCATTCTGAGATCACTTCCAGACACCGGCGCCGGCCGCCAGCGCGGGCGGCGGCTCGGTTCCGCCCTCGACGTCCTTACGGAAGCCAGCCTTCGCGGTACCGCGTCGGCCCGCGATGCGGGAGCCCTGCGTACGCCTTCTCCGCCTCCGTCGTCTCCCGGTCGACACCGGCACCATGCCGTAGCGCAGCCTCGTCGACCGTGTAGCCGCCCCAGCCCGCCTCGTCCTGGTGCTCGCGGGCGCCGACGGCCAGGACGGCGCATGGCGAGTCGCCGGCGCCGACGATGATGTGCTTCGTGTCGGGGGGACAGTGCACGAAGTCCCACTGCCGCAGCGGCCGCTCCTCGCCCTCCACGATCAGCAACGCCTCGCCGGAGAGCACGAGGAAGTCCTCCTGATCGGCCTCCCAGTGATACATGCCCATCGGCTCGCCCGGCGCGAGCACGTAGAGGTTGATGCCGACCTGCGGGAAGGACGTCTCGCCGTCGAAGGTCAGGCGCGCGCCGCGCCCTTCGGCCTGGTGCCAGCGGGCTTCCCGCGCGTTGAGGACGAACCATCCCTCCCGCGTGGCGACGAGCCCGCTCTCGGTCTCGTCCGGCGGAGCCTCCGGAACCATCGCCCGATCATACGGCGGGCCCGTCGACTGCCGCGATCGTCACGCGGCGATCTCCACCTCCTTCCCGACGGGCAGCCACCGGATGCAGCGCCGGACGTCCTCGGGAGCCTCCTCGAAGGCCCGCTCGACCGCCTTTCGCCCCTGGCTGAAGTGCTTCCAGCCCTCGTAGTGGACGGGGATCGCGGTGCGCGGCCTGATCAGGCGGCACAGCTCGACCGCCTCCTCCCCGGTCATCGTGTAACGCAAGGGCCCGGTCACCGGAAAGCGCACGGCGCCGAGATGAAGGAGCGCAGTGCCGACATCGATGCGCTCGGGGACCCGTCGCACGCCGTCGTAGAGCACCGTGTCGCCGGAGATCCACAGCGCACCGTGCTCCTGGCCGTCCCAGCGGAGCGCGAAGCCGATCACGTCGCCGGCGACCGGACGGCTCAGCGGCGGGCCGTGCCGGCACGGCGTGGCGGTGATCTCGATCGACGGTCGCCCCGGCGCCTCGAGCCGCGTTGAGCCCCACGGCGCGAGACCGATCGCATCGCTGCCGAGCCGCGCCGCGCCGGAGACGGTCGTGACGACGACGCCCGCCGACGGGAGGAGCGCACGTCCGGCGTCGTCGAGGTTGTCGCCGTGGTGATCGTGCGTGAGCAGCACCGCATCGATCGGCGGAAGGTCGGACGCCGCGACCGCCGGGCCGGCCAGCTTGCGCAACCTCGCGACCCACCCGAGCATGTAGCTCCCACCTGCCGGGTCGAACGTCGGATCCGTGAGCAGCCGCCGGCCGTCGATCTCGATCAGCGTCGTCGGCCCGCCCATATGGGTGATGCGCACGCCGGTCACGCCCGGCTCGGAACCGCCGCGTGCTCGACGGCCCAGGAGAGCGCGTAGTCGGCGACCTCCTCCCAGCCTTCCTGTGCCGGAAGAAGGTGCGCCCGGCCCTCGTACTCCTTGATCTCTGTGACCGTGTTCGACTTGTAGTGCTCGGCGTTCGACTGCTGGACCTTCGGCGGCATGAGGTTGTCCTCGCTACCGGAGATGAAGAGCAGCGGCGCGCGATCGTCGTTCTTGTAGTCGACCCACGCGTCCTGGTGACCGGGCTGCAGGTTGGCGAGAACGATGCCCCACAGGATTCCGCCCGATGCCGGCACGGCGTAGCGCTCGTACAGCGCCCGCGACTCCTCCTCGCTGAAGGTGTTCGTGAACGCGTAGTGCCACTGCTCGTGGGTGAGGCCGACGGCGCGGTGGCGGTTGGCCGGATTCTTGAGGACGGGGAATGTCGACTTGATCTGCGACAGCGGAGTCGTGCGAACGCCCTCGGTCGGAGCGGAGTTGATGGCCACGCCGGCGGCTCCGAAGCCGTGGTCGAGAAGGAGCTGCACGAAGGTGCCGCCGGCGGAATGGCCGATCAGGATGGGCGGCGAGTCCAGCTCGCCGACAATCGCCTCGAGGTGCTCGACGACCGCCGGCACCGTGAGCGCCTCGATCGGCGAGGGATCCTCGTTGAGCGCCTCCACCTCGACCTCGAAGCCGGGGTAGGCGGGCGCCAGGACGCGGTAGCCCTGGCTTTCGTAGCGGGCGATCCAGTTCTCCCAGCTCCGGGGCGTCACCCAGAAGCCGTGGATCAGGACGATCGTGTCGGGGCCGTTCGCGTCGGTGCGCATCGGTCATGCCTCCTCGTCGAGTTGGTCGTTCCACCGAGCGACGCTACGGCCGGCGGGGCCGCACTCGCATCAGTCAGATGACTGCATCGCGACGGAAGGCGCATGCCTCGCCCTCCTTGGCCCGGCATACGATCATTTGCACATGGCCGAGTTTCAGCACAAGAACTTCGCAGCGCCCGACCAGACGCTTCGCCTTCCGAGGCTGACGGCCGAGCTCGTGGAGATAGGCGAGCTGACGGTCGGCTACCTGGTCACGCAGCCGGGCTGGCGCTGGTCGGTCGACGTCCGCCCCACGGTCGGCGGGGAGTGGTGCCGGGCCCGTCACGTCGGCGTCGTCCTCTCGGGCCGCGTGGCAGTGCAGTTGCAGGACGGGGAGCTGCGGGAGTTCGGGCCGAACGACGTCTTCGACATCCCTCCAGGCCACGACGGCTGGACGCTCGGAGACGAGCCGTGCGTGCAGATCGAATGGGCGGGTCTGCACACCTTTGCCGGGCTGGACTCCAGCCTCCAGGGCCGCGCGCTCCTGACGTTGCTCTTCACCGACCTCGTCGACTCGACCAGGACTGCCGCCCGGCTCGGGGACAGGGCCTGGCGGGAGCTCCTCACGAGCCACTTCCAGGCGACGAGGGCCGAGCTGGATCGGTTCGGCGGTCGCGAGGTCGTCACGACCGGAGACGGGATGTTCGCGACGTTCGACGGGCCGGCCCGCGCGCTCCACTGTGCCGAGGCGATCCGGCGCGCCGCCCGCCGGGCCGGGCTCAGCGTCCGCGCCGGCGTCCACGTCGGCGAAGTGGAGCTCGTGGGACGAGACGTCCGCGGTGTCGCGGTGCACGAGGCCTCCCGGATCATGGGACAGGCGGCCGCGGACGAGATCCTCGTCTCCGACACGACGCGGGTTCTCGCGCTGACGTCCGGCCTCCCGTTCGAGGACCGCGGCACGCACGAGCTGAAGGGGCTCGCCGGAGAGTGGCGGCTCCACGCCCTCGCGCTCGATTTCGACGCTCAGGGGTAGACACATCCGGTTTCGTGACTACGATGCGGCGCTGACGAACAGGCCAGGGCTGCGCCCGCGCGTGTCTCCGCGCGGCCCGACAGGTTCCTCTCTCCTCTATGCCGCCCCGTTTCCGCAGCCGTCTGCTTGCGCTCGCCGTTGCCGCGATCGCCTTCGGCTGCGCAGCTCCGGACGCGGCCGCGAGGCTCGACGGGCCGCCCCGGCGCGAGCGTCCGGCGCCGAAGCCGACGGTGGGCCAGCGCGCGGCGAAGGTCGCGCTCAAAGCCGTCGGCGTCCCGTATCGCTGGGGAGGCTCGTCGCCGGCGAGCGGCTTCGACTGCTCGGGGCTCGTCTACTGGGCGTACGGGCGGCTCGGGGTCTCTGTGCCGCACAGCTCGTACGCGCTGTACGGGCTCGGCCGCTCGGTGCGGCGCTCCCGGCTGAAGGCGGGCGACGTCCTCTTCTTCTCGGGCCTCGGGCACGTCGGGCTCTACGTCGGCCGCGGCCGGATGGTCCATGCGCCGCAGTCGGGCCGGAACGTCGAAGTCGTCACCCTCACCCGGTCGCACTACGGCAGCCGCCTCGTGGGCGCGCGTCGGCTCGTCAGCTAGCGTCGCGGGCGTGGCGCGAGCGCCGAGCGAGGAGCCCGAGGGTCTCGTCTACCGGCCGGAGCTCCTGACCTACGACAAGGAGGGACGGCTGCTCGGCATCCTCGAGGAGCTCCGCTTCGACCCGATCGTCATGCACGGGCAGGAGGCGCGGCGGACGGCGCGCCACTTCGGGCTCGACGGCGCGTGTGGGAGGTGCTGCTCGAGCCGAGATCCGGGTACGTCCTCACGGGGCCGGCCCGGACGTCGTGGCAGCACTCGATCCCGCCGACGAAGGAGCTGCGCTACTCGATCACCTTCCGGACGCTCCGGACGTAGCTACGGGACCTCGACGACCATGCCTTCGCGCGCCAGGATCGGGTCGTCCGCGCGGGCCGCGAGCGACCGCGCCCGACCTTCGAGGCCGGAGAGGACCGCGTCGGAATGCTGCGGCTCGTGGTGGAAGAGGACCGTCCGGCGCGCGCCCACGGCCCGGCCGTAGGCGACCGCGTCCGCGACGCTCGAGTGGCCCCAGCCCACCCGGTTCGCGTACTCGTCCTCGAAGTACTGCGCGTCGTGGAGGAGGACGTCGGCGTCTTCGGCGATCGCGGCGCCGGAGATCCAGTCGGTCGGCCGGTCGGCGATGCCCGTCAGCGCCGGCTCGTGGTCCGGCAGGTACGCGACAGTCCGTCCATCTGCCTCGATCCGGTAGCCGACGGTCGGCCCGGGATGGGCGACAAGGGCCGCGGTCACCCGCGCCCCCTCGAGCGTCCAGGGCTCACGCGGGACGTCCCGGAACGTCACCTTCGCCGGAACGTCGCTCAGGTCGACCGGGAAGAGCGGCGGCGAGAACGACCGTGAGATCCGCTCCTCGAGGCTGAGGACGGGCGACGGCGGCCCCCAGACGTCCACTGTCACACGCGCATCCCACAGCGGCGCGAAGAAGCGCAGCCCCTCGATGTGGTCGAGGTGCAGGTGCGTCAGCAGGATGTGGATCCTTCGGTTGCCCCGCTCGAGCAGCGCGTCGCCGAGCTCCCTGATCCCCGTGCCTGCGTCGAGAATCAGCGTCGCCCCGTCGTCGAGCTCTATCTCCACGCAGGAGGTGTTGCCACCGCACTCGACCGTGCTCGGGCCGGGCGTCGGCACGGACCCGCGGCAGCCCCAGATCTTCAGGCGCATCGCGGCCCCAACGCTACTCCCGCCAGAAGATCGCGACGACGCCGACGAACTCGTCCGCGTGCGCGAACAGCGGGAACGCCGTGACAGAGATCTCGCGCTCGACGCCGTCCGCGCTCGTGACGACGTACTTCGAGTGGGCCGGATGCTGCTCGTTCAGCGAGATGCGCAGCGGCCTCTGCTCCGGCGGCAGCGGCACCGCATCCCGCGTCCGCGGCTCGAACCTCGCCGCCCACTCGTCGACGGGCTGCTCGCCGACCTCGGCGAAGGTACGGCCGACGACGGTCTCGGCGGCCTCGTTGAAGAAGACCAAGCGCGCCTCGGCGTCGGCGATCAGGGCCGGCGTCGCGAGATTCGAGATGAACTCGCGGGCGAGGATGAGAGTCAGATGCTTGGGCCGGCGCCGGTCGACCGCCACGGCGCAAGCGTACGCTGAGTTCTCCGGACGGCGCACCGGGGTCGACCGCTACGACGTGCTGGTGGACGAGCGGGTCTCCGGCACGGCGCCGGTCACCTGAGCTCGGGCGCGGCAGTTGTTACGACGACCGCCTCGGACTACCGTGTGACGTGCGGTGAAGCACCCCACGAGCGGTGGCCACGAGCAGCCAAAGATCTTCCTCTTCGCGGGAACGATCCTCGTTGTCGCCCTGGTCGTGGCGTCGGTCGGCCTCGTCGCGCTCGTCCTGGTCCTCGGCCTCAGCCGCGACCACTCCGAACTGCAGGAGCACAACGTCCCATACGCCGTCGCGATCTCGACGGCCGCGCTGAACGCGAAAGCGATCGCGAATCACGAGCGTGGCTTCCTCATCAGCGGCAGGCGGGAGTTCCTCGTGGAGATCGACCAGGGGTTGCTCGAGGCCCGAAACGCATTCGCCGAGGCGGCGTTCACTTCCGAGGATGACATCCAGCTGCGGGCCGCGGCCAGGGCGGAGGCAGGCTTCGAACGCTGGGTGGCGGCGCTGCAACGCGAGCTTCGGACGTATCGCCGAGGCGACCGCACGACGGCAACGCAGGCGGCACTGGGGCCTGGGCGCGCCCTGCGAAAGGACTACGAAGCAGCGCTCGCCCAGGCCCAGCGCGTCGCGGTGACCGCGATCGAGCTTCGACGGAACTCCTTCGCGTCGTCCGGCTGGATCTTCATCGTGCTCGCGTCGCTGATCGTCGTGCTGGCGATCGGGCTCGGGACCACGGTCGCGCTCGTTCACCTCCTCCGGGTGCCTGCGAGCGATGACGGCACGGCCGCACCGGCCGCAGCGCCGCTCAATCTCGTGGTCCCGCCGGCAGACCACACTCGCCGGCGCCAGGGCTAGCCGACCGGGTCCTCGAAGCGCACGTCGCGCCGGTTCGCGTCGACCGTTGCGAACGCGACCAACCGCTGCGCCTCCGCATCGACCTCGGCTCGTTCGCGCTTCGAGAGCTTGCCGAACGGGCGGACTGCCAGCGTCGCGCTCGATCTAGGGTCCCGCTCGATCCACCACGTCGCTCGCAGGGCGCCGTCCACGAGCAGGTTGCTCACGAAGCGTCGCGGGGCGAGCATCGCCGCCCAGGTGAAGTCCTCGGGGATGATTCGACGGCGGTCCGCGTGGCCGAGGAGGACGTTGTCGTACTCCCCCAGGAAGCGGACCGGCGCCGGGACGCCGGGATCGGGCCGCGGTGCATCGGGAAGGTCGAAGAGCTCCTTGCCCTCCTCGTCTCGAAAGGACAGAAGCCGGGGGCGAAGCCGCTCCAGGACCTCCCTGAGCCTCGTGAGCCCTGACCAGTTCTGAGCGTCCATCACCGACGCCGGCCCGAACGCCCGGAGATAGCGGAGGACGAGCTCGTCGATCGACGGCTTCGGCTCGAGCTCCCTCCCGGTCCACGACTCGATCGTCGCGAGCTTCGCCTGACCGCTCCTGCCCCAGACGCCGCGCGGCGTGACCTGCACGAGCGCCAGGTGCGTGCGGGCGGCATTGCCGATCGCCTCCGGGTCGTCGCCGATCCCCCGCTCCACGAGGCGGCGGCCCAGCTCCCGCGCCCCGAGCGGCTCCTCGGCGAGGAGTTCGCGCGCCGTCCGCACGAGCCGGCCGAGATCGGCGCCGCCCATCCTGCGCCTGAACGCGCCGCTGGCGTGCTGCCGCTCGGCCACGACCTGTGTCAGCGGCTTGATCGCGAGCGCGTCGGCGACCGTGGCGAGATGGATCGTCCCGCGCATCAGCCAGAGCCGGACGGCCTCGCGCTCCGTCAGCAGCCGCCCGAGCTCGTTGGGGTCGAAGCCCTCGAGCCGGGTCCAGAGCCCGTAGTACGGCGGCATGATCTCCTGCGCCTGGAGCCCGACCAGGTGCTCGAGCGCGTCGGCGACTGGCAGGTCGGCTCGGCGGAGGAGCAGCTGCCGGTCGAGCAGCGCCCGGTTCAACGCGCGGCGGCTGAGAACCCCGGCGCTCAGTCGACGAGCTTGCGGGTCATCGCGATGATCGCGATCCGCCACATGACGAACCCGAAGCCGACGAGGACGCCGAGGCGCGCGACGTCGGTCCACCCGTCCGACCCGTAAATCACAGCGTTGCGCACGAGCACGACGAGGTGGTGCAGCGGGTTGAGCTGCGCCAGCACCTGAGCCCACTGCGGGAAGTTGTCGAGCGGGAAGAACGACCCGGCGAGGAGGAAGAGCGGCGTCAGCACGGCGCTGACGACGTAGTTGAAGTTCTCGAAGGACTTCGAGAAGCCGGCGACCGAGATCCCGAAGCATGCCCAGCCGAAGCCGGAGATCCAGGCGATGAACGGCACCGCGAGCATGCCCCACGACGAGTCGAGCCCGAACGCCATCGCAACCAGCATCGGCACGCATCCGTAGACGCCGGCCCGCGTCGCGATCCAGACGGCCTCGGCGGTGACGAGCTCCTCCGTGTCGACCGGCGCGGCGAGGATCGCGTCGTACGTGCGCTGGAACTGGTACTTGACGAACGTCCCGAACATCCCGGGGAAGGCGCTCGAGAAGAGCACGGCCGTCGCGACCGTCCCGGTGCCGACGAAGTCGACGTAGTCCAGGCCGCCGATCGTGCTGACCAGCGAGCCGAACCCGAAGCCGAACGCCAGCAGGTAGATCGTCGGCTCGACGGTTGACGAGAAGGTGCTCGACTTCCAGTAGGACGAGTAGTTGACGACCTCGCGGACGAGCACGCCGGTCAGGGCGCTCCGCTCGAGCCGGCCGATCCGCGCTCGCTCCGCTCTCGCCGCCACTACCCGATCTCCTCGCCCGTCAGGAGGACGAAGACGTCCTCCAGGTTTGCCGCGCGCCGGACGCCGTCGACCGCGAAGCCGTTCCCGTCGATGCCGAGGATCGAGACGCTCGTCCCGGTGCGGCGCGTCCGGAGGCCGGCGGTTCCCGCCTCCGCTTCCACCTCCGCGAGACGTGCCGGCGGCCCGTACACCTCGAGGACCTCGTGGCCGGCGTGCTCGATGACGAGCTCTGACGGCGGGCCGGCAGCGACGGCCTTCCCGTAGGACATGATCATCACGGTGTCGGCGAGCCGCTGCGCCTCCTCGATGTAGTGCGTCGACATGAGGATCGTCGTCCCCTCCGAGCGGAGCGCGTCGATGAGCGCCCACAGCTCCTGCCGAACCTGCGGATCGAGCCCCACGGTCGGCTCGTCCAGGAGCACGAGCCGCGGACGGTGGATGAGCGCCCGCGCGATCAGCAGCCGCCGGCGCATCCCGCCCGAGAGCTTGTCGACACGCGAGTCGCGCCGGTCGACGAGCCGCGCCATGACGAGCGCTCGCTCGATCGCCTCCTTCCGGTCGCAGCGCGGGATCCGGTACAGGTGGGCGAAGACGAGCAGGTTCTGCTCCACCGTGAGCGTCGTGTCGAGGTTGTCGAGCTGCGGCGCAACCCCGCACTGTGCGCGGGCCTGCTTCGACTCGCCCGGAAGCCGGAACCCGAGCACCTCGATCTCGCCCTCGTCCGCGATCGACTGGGCGGTGAGCAGCCGCATCGTCGTCGACTTGCCGGCGCCGTTCGGGCCGAGGAGGCCGACGCAGGTCCCCATCGGAACGTCGAGGTCGAGGCCGTCGACCGCCGTGATCGGCCCGTAGCGCTTGACCGCGCCGCGGAGGCGGATGGCGAGCTCGGCCGGCATCCGCCCAGGATGCCATCCCCGGGCGGGGTCGCCGCGCCGCCGCGCCTACGGGTACGGCTTCCGACCCTCCGCGAGCATCGTCACGAACTCCTCGATCCGGCGGGCGCGCGTCTCGGGCCGCTTGGCGTCGTGGATTCGATACAGGATGGCGTAGCGGTTCTGGCTGTCGAGCCGGCCGAAGAGCTCCCCGGCCCTGGGATTCTCGACGAGCGCCCGCTCGAGGTCGGGCGGCACCTGGATCCTGCTCGGGCTGTCATACGCGGCGTCCCAGCGCCCGTCCGCCTTCGCCCGCTCGACCTGCTCCAGCCCCGCGGGCCTCATCCTCCCCGCTTCGATCAGGGCGGTCGCGCTGTCGCAGTTGATCTTCGACCACTTGCTCCTGGCGCGCCTGGGCGTGAAGCGCTGCAGGTAGTAGTCGTCGTCGAAGCCGCGCCGCTGCCCGTCGATCCAGCCGTGGCAGAGCGCGGCCTCGAGCGCCTCCGGGAAGGTGAGGCTCTCGATGCCCGAGCCCTTCTTGGCGAGCTTCAGCCAGATGCCGTCCGCGCTTCCGTGGTGCTGCGCCAGCCACTCCTCCCAGGCGGCCGCGCTCGCGAACGGCTTCACCGGGAGGTCATCGGGTGCGCGCCAGGGCACGCCTCCACGCTACGCGTTCTTCCGTCGAACGGTGCTCCCGTCTGCTACTTGACGGGCATGCCCTTCGGTCGGATCGCCGTGTGCGTTGCGATCGCCGTCAGCGTTACCGGCGGCACCGCAGGTGCGCAGTCGGGCTCGCGGTCGCTTGGCGTCCCGTGGGACGGCCGTCTCGTCGGAGGCGTCCAGCTCGCCGCGGCGGGCGACCATCACTTCACCTGGGACCACGTCCTCCGCCGCTCGCCGAACCGGGCCTGGAGGCGCTACGGCAACGCGCGTCTGGTCAGGACGACGCTTCGAGTCTTCGCCGAGTACGCGGCCGCCAACCCTCGAAGTGGGCGCGTCGGCGTCGGCGATCTCTCGCGGCGGCACGGCGGGAACTTCGGCCGGCGCTTCGGCGGGATCGGGCACGCGTCGCACCAGAACGGCCTCGACGTGGACGTCTACTACCCGCGGCGCGACCGGCGCGAGCGCCCGCCGGCTACTCCGCGTCAGATCGACCGCCGGCTCGCACAGGACCTCGTCGATCGCTTCGTGGCCGCCGGCGCCGTGAAGGTGTTCGTCGGCCCGCGCACCGGCCTTCGAGGGCCGCCGGCGGTCGTCGAGGTGCTCCCGTCCCACCACGACAACCACATGCACGTGCGGCTCGCGGGCGACGGCGTCCGCTCGGTCGCGCTCGGCGAGAGCACGCGCGGGCAGCCGATCCGCGCGTTCACGCTCGGCTCGGGCCGCCCGCGGATCCTCGTTGTCGGATGCATCCACGGTAACGAGTGCGCGGGGAGCGTCGTCGCCACTCGCCTGCTGCACGCGCGGCCGCCCAGGCGAGGGTCCGTGACGGTCGTCCAGGATCTGAACCCCGACGGCCATGCAGCCGGGCGGCGCTGGAACGCCCGCGGCGTCGATCTCAACCGCAACTTCCCCGGGACCTGGCGGCGCATCCCGACCGCCGGCTCGTCACCGTCGTCGGAGGTCGAGACCCGGCTAGCGATGCAGCTCGTCCGCCGCCTCCGCCCGGACGTGACGATCTGGTTCCACCAGCCGCAGGGACTCGTGCGCGCGTGGGGCCCGAGCGTGGCCATCGGCCGCCGCTACGCCCGGCTCGCCGGCATGCGCTTCGCACGCTTGCCGTGGCCGCCCGGCTCGGCGACCGCCTGGCAGCACGGAGCCCTCCCCGGCTCGCGCGCGTTCGTCGTCGAGCTTGTTCCCGGCGAGCTCGGGCTGCGCGAGTCCGTTAGGTACGCCCGGGCGATCCTGCGCCTTCCCGGCGGGTAACGTGGCGCGGATGCTCGCCGTCGAGACGGAGGGGCTCCGGAAGAGCTACGGGAAGGTGGACGCGCTTCGCGGCGTCGACCTCGGGGTCGGGGCCGGGAGCGTCTTCGGCCTGCTGGGGCCTAACGGCGCCGGCAAGACGACCGCCGTCCGGATCCTCACGACGCTGCTGACCCCGGACGACGGGTCGGCGCGGGTGGCCGGCTTCGATGTCGTCGGTCAGCCGGCCAAGGTGCGCGAGCACATCGGGCTCGCGGGCCAGTACGCCGCCGTCGACGAGAACCTGACCGGCTTCGAGAACCTCGAGATGGTGGGCCGCCTCTACCACCTCGGGCGGCGGGCGGCGGGCGACCGGGCGGCCGAGCTTCTGGCGGACTTCGACCTCACCGAGGCAGCTGACCGCCTCGTCCGCACCTATTCGGGCGGGATGCGCCGCCGCCTGGACCTCGCCGCTGCACTCGTGGCCCGGCCGCCCGTCCTCTTCCTCGACGAGCCCACCACCGGCCTCGACATCCGGAGCCGGATGGGCCTGTGGGAAGCGATGGAAGGGCTCGTCGCCGGAGGGAGACCGTGCTGCTGACGACGCAGTACCTCGACGAGGCCGACCGGCTCGCCGACCGCATCGCCGTGATCGACCGCGGGCTCGTGATCGCGAAGGGCACGCCGGACGAGCTGAAGGCGCAGGTCGGCGGCGACCGCCTCGAGATCCACCTCTGCGACGGCCACCGCGGCGAAGCGGCGGCCGCGGCGAAGCGGCGGCCGCGGCGCTGGCGGCGATCGCCAGCGAGCACCCGTTCGTCGAGGACGGCTCGGTCAGCGTGCCGGTCGCGCAGCGCCGCGGGACGATCGCCGACGCGGTCCGTCGGCTGGACGACGCCGGGATCGCGATCGACGACATCGCAGTGCGAACCCCGACGCTCGACGATGTCTTCCTGAAGCTGACCGGGCATGCGGCCGAGCAGGACGAGGGATGACCGCCGTCGCCTACGCCTTCTCGGACACCCTCGTGCTGGCGAAGCGGAGCCTGAAGCGCATCCCCAGGCAGCCGGACCTGCTCCTCGGCTTCACGGTCCAGCCGATCATGTTCGTCCTGCTGTTCGTCTACGTCTTCGGCGGCGCGATCGACACGGGGCCGCTCGACTACGTCGACTTCCTGATGCCGGGGATCATCGTCCAGTCGATGGTCTTCGGCGGCTTCGTGACGGCGCTGGGGCTTGCCGAAGACCTAAAGAAGGGCCTGATCGACCGGTTCAGGTCGCTCCCGATGTGGGGCCCGGCGGTGATCTCCGGGCGGATCCTTGCGGACGTCGGGACCAACGTGATCCAGCTCGTGATCATGTTCGCGGTCGGGATCGCGGCGGGCTTCCGGTTCAACGCGAGCGCCGCGGAGATCGTCGCCGGCATGGCGCTCCTGCTGCTGATCGGCTACGCGTTCTCGTGGGTGTTCGCGTTCATCGGGCTGTCCGCATCCTCGCCCGAGGCGTCGAACGCGTACGGCTTCACGATCCTCTTCCCGATCACGTTCATCTCGTCCGCGTTCGTCCCGCCAGAGACCATGCCGGACTGGCTTCAGCCGATCGCCGAGTACAACCCTTTCACGACGATGGTCGACGCGGCCCGCGCGCTCTTCGTCGGCACGCCGGCCGGCAACGACGTCTGGGGCGCCGTGGTCTGGTCGTTCGTGATCATCGCCGTCTTCAGTGTGCTGTCCGTGTGGCGGTACCGGCGCGCGGTCGGTCGCTGACCAGGGCGAGCGTCACGATCGCGACGATCGCCGCCACCTGAGCGGCGGCTGACACCGCGGTTCCCAGCGGCACCGTTGCGAGCATTACGACGCTCGCGACGGCGAGGGCGCGGCTCCGCCCGATGCCGAGCACTCCGCGCAGCCCGGCATCCGCTGCGAGGAACATGGCCGTGCCACCTGCAAGCGCAACCGCCGTGAAATCGTCGAGCGAGCCCGACGGGTCCGGGATCGCCTTCTTCAGCCCCGCGGCGACGAGCACGACGCCGAGCAGGAGGAAGAAGTGCGCGTAGCCGAAGTCGATCGCCAGGCGCGGCCGCCGGGCCGCCGGCGCCGACAGTAAGGCGTGCTCGAACGGCCCCTCGTCCCTGAAGTACGTCCACCAGAGCGAGGCGCTCAGCGCGAGCGCGAGCAGGGCGATGAACGCGAGCTCGAGCCCCACCTCGGCCCCCGCCGCCCCGGCGCCGAGGACGACGATCGACTCCCCGAGCGCGACGATCACGACCAGCCCGTGACGCTCGACGAAGTGCGACGCCGTGATCTGGAAACCCTCCAGCGGGACGATGAACGGCACCGACCAGAGCAGCGCGGCGGCGGCGATGACCAGCCCCCACTTCAGCGCGCCCCCCGCGAACCCGGCGCCGAGCAGCAGCAGCGCCGCGGCGAGGTTGTACGGCACGATTCCGCGGATGGCGGCGGCGTCGCGCGCCGAGGTGGCGCGCATGTACAGCCCGCTGTGGAGGGCGACGACCGCCAGGTAGCCGAGCCCGAACGCGACGCCGCCGTCGCCGAAGGTTGTCGGGATCGCGAGCGCCATGATGAGAAAGCCGGCCATGCCGCCGATCATCAACAGCCGGCTCCCGAGCACGTCGACGGTAAGTGCGTTCGTCAGCCAGACGTAGCCGTCGTAGATCCACCAGATCACCGAGAAAAGCAGCACGACCTTCGCGAGCCCGGACAGGTCCGAGTCCTCCGCCAGCAGGCCTGTGAGCTGCGTCAGGGTGAAGACGAAGACGAGGTCGAAGAACAGCTCGAGGGTCGAGACCCTGACGGTCCGCTCGTCCCCCGCCGCGTGCTCCACGGCGCCGACGTTACCGGCGGCGTGGGGTCAGACCCCTTGATAGCGCCCGACTCAACCGGCAGATCGGGCCACGTCCGCGAACAGCCGGAACCCGGCCGGCAGAGCCGATTCGCAGGAGCGACCGCCCGGCCGGCGAAGCGCTCGGCGCGCGCTTGGGGTCAGACCCCAGCTCGTCGACGGCGAGGCGCAACGCCGCATCGGATGAAGGGAGCCTTTCGATCTGCTCGCCTGGCTGCCGGCGGCCGCGGTCAGCCCCTGAAGCGGGCGGCCTCTTCCGATCCCCCCGTGGCGTCGCCCGCGCTGTACGAATGCGCGCCGGCGCCCGCCAGCCTGCCGCCCTCGACGATCAGGTACTCCTCGCGGATCGGGCGGTCGTCGAACCAGCACTCGAGGATCTCGCGCACGCCCGCCGCGTAGCGCGCCTGCGCAGAGAGGCTCGAGCCCGAGATGTGCGGCGTCATCCCGTGGTGCGGCATCGTCCGCCAGGGATGGTCCTGCGGCGCCGGCTGCGGGAACCACACGTCTCCGGCGTAGGCGGCGAGCTGGCCGGACTCGCAGGCCGCGGCAACCGCGTCACGGTCGCAGATCTTTCCGCGCGCCGTGTTCACGAGGTACGCGCCGCGCTTCATCTTCGAGATCAGCTCGGCGTCGAACATGTGCTCGGTCTCGGGATGGAGCGGCGCGTTGATCGTGACGACGTCGCACACGGACACCAGCGACTCGACGTCGTCGTGGAACGTGGCGCCGAGCTCCTCCTCCACCTCGGCCGGCAGCCTATGCCGGTCGGTGTAGTGAAGGCCGACGTCGAACGGCTTCAGGCGCCGAAGGACCGCCGAGCCGATCCGGCCGGCCGCGACCGTGCCGACCTGCATGCCCTCGAGGTCGTACGACCGCTCGACGCAGTCGGCGATGTGCCAGCCGCCGTCGACGACCACTTTGTAGGAGGGGATGTAGTTGCGGACGAGCGCCAGGATCGCCATCACGACGTGCTCGGCGACGCTGATGCTGTTGCAGTAGGTCACCTCCGTCACGGTGATCCCGCTGTCCATCGCGGCCTGCAAGTCGACGTGGTCCGAGCCGACCCCGGCGGTGAGCGCCAGCTTGAGGTTCGGCGCCTTCGCGATCCGCTCGGCGGTCAGGTATGCCGGCCAGAACGGCTGGGAGACGACGATGTCCGCCTCCGGCAGCAGGCGCTCGAACTCCGAGTCGGGCCCGTCCTTGTCGGACGTGACGATCAGCCGGTGGCCGCGCTCCTCCAGGAACCTCCGCAGGCCCAGCTCGCCGGACACGCTGCCGAGGAGCTCGCCGGGGGTGAAGTCGACGGCTTCGGGCGTCGGTGTGCTCTGGCCGTCGGGGTAGCTCTCGATCGTCGGGACGGCATCGCGTGCGTACGAGGACGGATAGCCGTCGACCGGATCGTCGTAGAGCACGCAGAGGACGGTCGCCATCGATGCGCAGCCTAATCCGTCAGGAGACCTCGCTCCATCGCGTACCGGAC
>DASVEW010000098.1:0-12606 GCA_036380355.1 Gaiellaceae bacterium
CTCATCCGAGACGCGCCACTTCAGCGGCTTCGAACGACCCACCCGCCGTCGACGAGGTCGAGCATCTGATCTCTTCATAGCAGCGGCGTTCGACGGCCACCCCTCGGTCCCTGCTCAATTTGAGATCACTTCCTGACACCGCGCGCGCCGGCGACGAGCTAGGTCGCGGCGCCGCCGGCGCCGCCCGTTGCCTCAGCGGTGCCCGCGTTGGGCCAGCCCGAAATCGCCGCGAGGAGCAGGTCTGCGAGGTCCGCCGCCTGCGGGACGAGCCGTCCGGTCGTCGCGATCGAGAGCCGGAAGGGCGGAAGAATGTCGCGAAGGGGACGGGCGGCGACGCCCGCCGGCGGCGCGGACGCGAAGAGTGAGGGCAGGACGACCGCCCCGGCTCCGGCGGCGACGAGCCCGAGCGCCATCTCGGCATCCGACGCGACGACGGGCGCCGAGACATCGTCCGCGAACGCCGTTCCGTCGGCGGTCGCGATCCGAGCGAACGCACCGAGGTCGGCCAGCGCGATCCGCTTCTGCTTCCGGGCCAGCGGCGAGACGGCGGGAATCGCGACGGCGTACGAGCACATCGCCGCCTGCCGCACCTCGACCGGCGGCGCAACGCCCGCCGAGCGGACGACGGCCAGGTCGACGGCACCGGTCTCGAGCAGCCGCAAGAGCCGATCGTCCTCGACCGAGCTCACCACTTCGACGACGACGCGCGGGTGGCGCACGCGCATGGCGACCACCGCCTCGGAGAGATGCGGGAAGGAGAAGGGCGTGCCAACGCGCACCACATGGCCGACGCCGGCAGCCGCTGCGGCGACGTCTGCGCGCGCAGCGGCCATCGCGTGCTCGACCGTGTCGTGCAGCCGGCGGAGGCGGGCGCCCACCTCGGTGAGCGCCAGCGGTCTGCCCCGCGACGGCCGCTCCAGGACGGCGTGGCCGACGGCGCGCTCGAGCGCGGCGATCTGCTGGCTGATCGCCGACTGGGTGTAGCCGAGCTTCCGCGCCGCCCGCCGGAAGCTCCCCTCGTCGGCGACGACGGCGAGCGCCTCGAGGTGGCGCAGCTCGATTCCCGGCCAGCGCTTCAGCTGCTGCATCGCGCTCCTCGCCGGAGCAGAGTCGAGCAGCGATCGTGAAGGGGGCGCGCGGGGGTCGAACGGCCCATCCGCTTACCGTTGACGGAGAATGACGATATTCGTTTGCAGATCGAGTGATTACGGCCGCTGAACGGGCAATTCACGTCGGTTAACTCGATCTAACATCCGCTATTTCACGCCGTTTGAGCGGTCGGAGCGTCAAATCGGGCGCTCGGAGCCGGTGCAGGCGGATTTGCGCCGGCTCTCATTCCGCGAAAGGAGTCTCAGTGCATAGACGGCTCACGCTCTCGGTGGCGATGCTGCTCGTCGGCGCCGGGCTGCTCGCGGCGTCCGCGGTCGCGGGCACCTCGGGCAGCGCCGGACCACAGGCATCGGACGCCGGGGACGCACGGGTCGGCGGGACGCTCAAGCACAGCCTGACGGTCGATATCGACTATGTCGATCCGGCTCTCTGGTACTACGTGCCGTCCTGGACGATCGCGTACTCGACGAGCGCGATGCTCATGAACTACCCGCATGCGCCCGCCCCGCGAGGGTCGCGGCTCACGCCCGAGGTAGCGCAGGGCTTCCCTCGCATCTCTCGTAACGGGCTGGTGTACACCTTCCGGCTCAAGAACACGTATCGCCTCTCGAACGGCCAGCGCGTCACAGCGCAGAGCTTCGCCAACGCGCTGAACCGCGCACTGAACCGGCGGATGAGCTCGCCGGCGCAGCCGTTCATCGAGGACATCGCCGGCGCCCAGGCAGTGATCGCGGGCCGCGCTCAGCGGGCCAGCGGGATCACAGCTCGGGGCAACACGCTGACGATCCGCCTCACGCGGCGTTCGCCGGACCTGCTCGCCAGGCTCGCGATGCCGTTCTTCGCCGCTCAGCCGGCCCTGCCGATCAACTCGGAGGGCGTCAGCGCTCCGGTGCACGGCGCCGGGCCGTACTACATCAGGGAGTGGACGAAGAACCGCCGCGTCATCCTCGAGCGGAACCGCTTCTACCGCGGTCCCGTTCGCGGGAACGTCAACCGCATCGAGATCGACATCGGGCTCCCGCTCGAGACGATCAAGCTGAACATCGATCGCGGCGCGACGGACTTCGGTGACCTCCCGCCGGCAGCGCATGCCGAGCTCGGTCGCCGGTACGGCGTCAGAAAGCAGTCGCCGGGCCGCTACTTCGCGAACCCCGCGCCCACCATCCTCTACCTGGCGATGAACCACGATCGCCGGCTGTTCGGCGGTGGCGGGAACGGGAACGTGCGGCTGAAGAAGGCAGTCAACTTCGCGATCGACCGGCAGGCGGTCCTCGCCCAGGGCGGGGCGTACGCCGGCGTCACGAACGACCAGTACATGCCGCCGACGATGCGCGGCTTCCGCAACGTCGCCATCTACCCGCGGCGGCCGAACCTGAGCCAGGCACGCAGCCTCGCTTCGGGCCAGACCCGCGGCGGTGACGGCGTGTTCTACTGCGCCAACAGGGCCCCGGCTCCGCAGCGGTGCCAGGTCGTGCAGGCGAGCCTGCGGAACATCGGCCTGAACATGGACATCAGGCTCTTCCCGCGGGCGACCCAGTTCGAGCTGGCCGGCCGCAAGGGCGAGCCCTTCGACCTCACGCTCGAGGGCTGGCACATGGACTACTTCGATCCGTACGACTTCATCTTCCTGGTCGACGGCTCGACGATCCGGCCTGCCAACAACGTGAACTTCTCGTACTTCAACTCGCCGTCCTTCAACCGGAAGATCACCCGGGCGAAGACTCTCGTCGGCACGGAGAGGTACCGGGCGTTCTCGAACCTGGACCAGGACCTGGTTCGCAACGGTGCGCCGCTGGCCACCTACGCGAGCCCGAACGATCGGCACTACGTGTCCTCGCGTGTCGGGTGCTACCACTACCACCCGGTCTTCACGTGGGACTACTCGGCTCTCTGCCTCACCCGCTGAGCGGACGAAGCGGAGCGAGCAGACGGGAAGGGCGGCCTCCGGGCCGCCCTTCCGCGTTTGCCGGACTTCTCGGGCCGCTTGCGGCCCGGTTCAGCGCCCGCCGGCGTCGCGCTCCTCGAGCCGGTAGCCCATCCCCCGGACGCTCACGATCCGGTCCTTGCCGAGCTTCCGCCGCAGGTAGCCGATGTAGACGTCGACGACGTTCGAGCCGGGGTCGAAGTCGTACCCCCACACGTGACTCAGGAGCTGCTCGCGGCTCAGGACCTGACCCGGGTGGCGAAAGAACACGTGGGCGAGCGCGAACTCCCGGGCGCTGAGATCGACCCCGCGGCCCTCGACCACCGCCTGCCGGGTCCGCAGATCCAGCGAGGCGTCGCCTGCGTGGAGGACGGTCGCCTCCTTCGACAGCTCGCTGCGCAGCCGAGCCCGGACGCGCGCCAGGAGCTCCTCGAAGCTGAACGGCTTCGTGATGTAGTCGTCGGCCCCGCCGTCGAGCCCCGCGATCCTGTCGTTCACGCTGCCCCGCGCCGTGAGGATCACGACCGGGAGCGGTTGGTCGGAATGCCGCAGCTCCTGGAGCACCTCGAAGCCGTCGATTCGCGGCAGTCCGAGGTCGAGGATGAGCAGGTCGAACCTGCCGCTGCGCGCCAGACGGAGCGCCTCCTCGCCGTCGGCCGCGATCTGCGTGCCGAAGCCGTTCGCTTTCAGGCCCTTCTCGAGGAACGAGGCGATGCGTGCCTCGTCCTCGGCGATGAGGATGCGGCTCATCGGGCGGGCACCTCCTGCTCGGGCTGGTCGACTGGAACGACGACCGTGAATGTAGCTCCCGCTCCGGGACGGCTGGTGAGCTCGACGCGGCCGTGGTGGGCCTCCGCGATCGCCTTCACGATCGCGAGACCCAGGCCCGCACCCTCCGACTTCCCGTTCGCGGAGCCTCGGCGGAACCGCTCGAAGATGCGCTCGTGGTCGGCCGGCGCGATCCCGGGGCCCCGGTCGCGCACCCAGAAGCGCGCTTCGCCTCCGTTGACCGCCGAGCCGAAGACGATCGGCTCCTCGGGCCGGCCGTAGCGGACGGCGTTCTCGGCGAGCTGGAGAACAGCCTGTGTGAGCCGTTGCCGGTCGGCGACGATGACGCCGCGACCCCGGCTCTCGACGACCCAGTCCCGGTCGGCGAGCTGCGCGGCCTTCGACTCCAGCTCGTCCGTGAGCGCCCCGACGTCCACGGTCGAGAGGTCGGCGAAGTCGGGCTGCTCCCGGTGGGCCAGCAGGAGGAGGCTGTTCACGATCCGCTTCATCCGGTCGAGCTCGTCGACGACGAGCGCCAGGGTCTCGCGGCGCTTGTCGGGATCGTCCTCCAGCAGCTCCAGGTGGCCGCGCACGATCGTGATCGGCGTCCTGAGCTCGTGGCCGGCGTCGTCGACGAACCGCCGCTGCGACTCGAATGCCCGCTCGAGCCGGTCGAGCATCTCGTTGAAGGTCGTGGCGAGCTGTGCGACCTCGTCGCGGCCGGTGGCCGGAATCCGGCGGCTCAAGTCCGTCTCCGAGATGGCTCGGGCAGTGCCCGTCAGCTCGGTGATCGGCTCGACCACCCTGCCCGCCAGGCGCCAGGCAAGCAGCGAGCCGAGCACGAGCACGGCGAAACCGACGGCCGCCGTCCAGCGGACGACGGTGGCGATCTCGTCCGTCTCCCGGTCGTGGAAGATCGCCGCCACGAAGACCCCCGCCGTCCGCTCGCCGAAGTTCAGGGGAACGGCGAGATAGTCGACTCGCCCCGCCGGCGTCTGGACGCGGCCTCGCTCCGGACGGCGCAGCGACCCCCACCGCGAGCGCAGCTCGGGGTCGAGGTCGAGCCGGTAGGGCAAGACCGCGCGGCTGCGCTCGAACGGCACCCCGTCGACGAACGTGATCAGCGCCTCGTGCCGCGAGGGGACATTCCGCTCGAGGAAAACCTCGAAGATGCGGTCGACCTGGCCCTGGAACGGCCGGCCGGTCTCGGGATCGTTGCCCGACGCCAGCCGGCGGAGCTCCGCGGCCTCCTGCGTCAGCTCGGCGTCGATTCGCTGGTCCAGGCGGACGAGCAGCGCCGCCCTCGTCACGAAGACGGACGCAACCGTCGAGAGGACGAGCAGCCCGATGAACCAGACGAGGACCCGGCTCCGCAGACCGGCGGGGAGCATCTTGAAGCGTGAAGGGATCACGCCCCCGAGGCGCCGGACGTCCCCCAGGCGGAAGACGGTTTCCGGATGCGGCTTCCGCGTCAGCTGCGTGGCGCCTGGCACCTCCCCATCCTTCCTGCGCCGGCCAAGACGAACCTAAGACCAGCCTGAGAACTTTCTCATCGTCGGTTCGCGCCCGCTTGGACCGGCTACGGTCGAGCCTGTGGTCGCGCAGGACACCTGGGGACTTGGGGAAGGCGACGAGATCGTTCCCGGACGGCATGCGGTGGAGCTGCTCGGCGGGGGCCGTCGCTACGAGGCCTACCTGGCGTGGGACGACGAGCTCTGGACGCTCGTGGTCGCGAAGCTCGTCCGGCCGAGCCTGGTCGACGACCGCGGCACGCTGGCGGGGCTCGCCGGCGAGGTGCACGCGCTCGAGGCCTTGAACCACCCGGCGATCGTGCGCTCCTTCGGCGCCGTCCTGTCGGGCGAGCGGCCGCACGTCGTCCTCGAGTACCTCGACGGCCCCCGGCTCTCGACGCTGATCCGGCGCCACGGCGTGATCGCCGAGCAGCTCCTGCCGCTCGCGCTCGAGCTGTGCTCGGCGCTGCACTACATGAGCACGGTCGGGATCGTCCACCTGGACGTGAAGCCGCGGAACGTGATCATGTCCGCACCGCCGAGGCTGATCGACCTGAGCGTCGCGACGCCGGCGGCGGACGTGACCCGGCTGGCGAGCCCCACCGGAACGGACGCCTACATGGCGCCCGAGCAGTGCGACCCGAGCCGCTTCGAGGAGATCGGCCCGGCGAGCGACGTCTGGGGCCTCGGCGTGACGCTGTACGAGGCGCTGACGAGGGCGCTCCCCTTCCGCGAGGGCGCCGGGGGCGACGGCGCCCCGGCCGAGGAGCGATATCCGCAGCTGGTCGACGAGCCGACTCCCATGCGCGTGGACCCCGGCTCCGAGCTCGCCGCGGTGATCAGGTCCTGCCTCGAGAAGCGCCCCCAGGACCGCCCGACCGCGCTGGAGCTCGCGAGCACGCTGGAGCCGTGGGTCGCGGCGCTCCCGCAGGCTCGCCTCGGGCTCTTCCGGCCGGGCGGGCGGGCGCGCAGCAGCGTCTTCGCACCCGCCTAAGAACAGTCTCATGCCCCTCTCAACGGAGTCTCATCGGCCGCGGGAATGCTGGCTCGACCACACGAACGCGATTCCGAGCGAGGAGGAACGATGAACCCCGGAAAGATCGGCGTGCTGCTTCTGCTCATGGCGATGCTCGCGCTCGGCGGCATCGGCGCCGGGCTCGGAGCGCTCGCCGGAGATGCGAACGGAGGCGCCGGCTCCCCGATCGAGCTCGTGGACGTCGACCTCCGGAAGAACGATGCCGACGACGAGGCCGTCGCGATCGAGGACGACGAGGACTCGGGTGACGGCGACGACACCGCGGGCGACGACGGCACCGCGGGCGGGGACAACACCCGGGCACCCGCACCGGCCGCGCCGGCCGGAGACGGCGACGACACCCGCGGCGACGACGGCACCTCCGGCGGCGACAACACCCGCGCGCCCGCACGCGCGGCCGGAGACGGCGACAACACCCGCGGCAACGACGGCACCTCCGGCGGCGACAACACCCGCGCGCCCGCACGCGCGGCTGCCACCGGAGGCGGCGATACGGGCGGGGGGACCGGCGGCGACACGGGCGGCGGGACCGGCGGCGGCGGCGGCGACGACACCTAGTCCGCCCTGCGGGTGGGCCCGCCGGCCGGTGGGCCCACCCGCGATTCACCCTCGCGAGCTAACGTCCCGCCGCCATGGCGGCGGTCTTCCAGCTCCCCGACGGACGCGCGCTCGGGTACTCCCAGTGGGGAGCCTCCGACGGTCTCCCCGTGCTCGGGTTCCTCGGCACGAGCCTTTCGTGGCTCGCGCACCTCGGCACCGACGCGCCGCGGGCGGCCGGCGTCCGGCTGATCCTCGTCGACCGGCCCGGGTACGGGCTCTCGGACCTTCAGCCTGAGCGAACGCTCCTCGACTGGCCCCACGACATCGCCGAGCTCGCCGACGGACTCGAGCTCGACCGGTTCGCGGTCTTCGGAATGTCGGGCGGCGGCCCGCACGCGGCGGCGTGCGCCCACGCGCTGGCCGACCGCGTCTCTGCGCTCGGGCTCGTCAGCTCGCCGGCGCCCGTGTGGGACCGGCCGGAGCTCCGCTTCTCCGCCCCACCCCACCGCCGGCCGATGATCGAGCTCGCCGAGCGGGATCCGGGGATCGTCGCGACCCGGCTGCTCGAGGACTGCCGAACCGAGCTCGAAGAGATCACGCGCGGGTCGCGGAACGGCGCCGACACCCCGGCGTCCGACCAGGCCGTCATGGCCGATCCCGATGTGCGCGCCCGCTTCGAGGCCGCAACTCTGGAGACAGTCGCGCGAGGCCCCGAGGGGTACGCCCGCGACCTCTTCCTCCTGTACTTCGCGCCCTGGGGCTTCCGGCCGGAGGAGATCGCCGTCCCCACGGAGATCTGGCAGGGAGATGCCGACGACGCCGTCGCGCCGGAGGTCGCCGAGTTCTTCGCCGAGACGATCCCGGACAGCCGGCTGCACCTGATCCCGGGCGCGGGCCACCTGATCCTCTGGTCGCACACTGCGGAGATCCTCAGCTCGTTGACCCCATGACCCGCCGCGGAACGGGCCTCGCCCGTTCCGCCGGATTGGTTCCCGGAGAGGGAAGTTGCGCGAACATTCTTCGCCGCGTGGCGCGCAGCGCCACCCGGCTCGACAGGGTCGCTGGAAGTCGTGAGACTTCCAGCGAAATGTCGGCACGCCGACATTTGATCGGGCTGCTCCTCGCGACCGAGGAGGACTGGCCGACGGCCTTCCAGACGCTGCTCGAGCGCCTCGGCCCGGTGCGGTGGAACGGTGAGACGCACGAGTTCCCCACCGAGCGGATCGTCCACGAGCCGTTCGACCTCCGCTACAGGCCGCGGCACGCGCTGATCATCGACCGGCTCGCGTGGTGGTACGAGGTGCCGCGCGAATGGCTGAAGAAGCTGGCCCTGATGGACGAGGTGTACCTCCTCAACAACCCGTTCACGTTCCAGGCGATGGAGAAGCACTCCGCCTACTGCGCAATGATGCGGCTCGGGCTCAAGGTGCCGGACACCTGGCTGATCCCGCACAAGCTCCCGCCCGACAACCCGCGCTACGTCCCGATGGCGGAGCGCTACAGCCCGGCATTCGACCTCGACTACGTCGCCGAGCAGGTCGGCTACCCGCTGTACATGAAGCCGTTCGACGGCGGCATGTGGGTCGGCGTGACCCGGATCGGCTCGAGCGAGGAGCTGCATAGGAGCTACGACGCGTCCGGCGAGCGGCTGATGCACCTCCAGGCGGCGGTCGAGGACTTCGACGTCTTCACCCGCAGCCTCTCGATCGGGCCGCAGACCACGGTGATGGAGTACGACCCGGCCGCCGACGGCCACTACCGCTACAAGGTCGGCGACGACTTCCTGCCGCCCGAGCAGCTGCGCGAGGTGGAGACGATCGGGAAGCTCGTGAACGCCTTCTTCCGCTGGGAGTTCAACTCCTGCGAGGTGATCGTCAAGGACGGCGAGGCGCACCCCATCGACTACGCGAACGCCTCACCGGACCTCGCGCTCGTGAGCCTCCACTACTACTTCCCCTGGGCGATCCAGTCCCTGGCCGCCTGGTGCATGTTCTGTGCGGCCACCGGCCGGAAGGTTGGCGTCTACCAGCCGACACGGGCCTACTTCGAGATCGGCGACCGGGAGGATCTCCCGTACGAGGAGAAGCTCGAGCGCTACCGGGCGCTCGCCGACGACTACTTCCAGACCGAGCTCTTCGAGGCGTTCTGCGCCGAGGCGCTCCCGCACCTCGAGGAGGCTACGGTCGAGTACGTCGAGAGTCCGGGGTTCGATCGGCTGATCGTCGAGGTGATCCGAACCGAGGAGCCCGACGAGAAGCAGGAGCGGCTGATCGAGCGGTCGCGGACGGCCGTGGCAGCGTGGGCGGCAGATCGACGTGCAGCCCCGGCGCGTAGATGATCGCGATCACCTCCGCGAGCATAAAGGGCGGATCCGCCCTAAATCTAGGGCCGATCGGCCCTTTTTAATCTCGGCTTAACAGGGCGCGGTTCGCCTTGCGGAGCCGTTCGAGCGGGCCGCGGTAGTCCTCCAGCGAGACGCCGAGCTCCGCCTCGATCGCCTTCTCTGCGGCGGCAAGCACCGGCTCCATCGCCTCGAGGAACTCGCGGCCCTTCGGCGTCACCTCGAGGAAGTGGGATCGGCGGTCGGCCTCGTTCGGCACGCGCCGAATCAGACCGCGGCTGTGGAGCCCCTGCGCCCGTCCCCTCAGCGTCGTCTTGGGGATGCCGGTCTCGGCTTCGAGGTCACTCGGCGTGATCGGGCCGTGGATCTGGATCAGCGTGAGCAGCCCGACCTGCGTCGGCGGGTAGCCGGCCCGGAGGAGCTCGCGGACGAAGACCTGGCTCGCGAGGGCGTTGGCCACGGCGAGCTCGAGCAGCACGGGCCTCCGCGATCCGTTCGCCATGTCGAGGGGAGTCTAGGACCGGGCGGTCAGCGGCGCACGAGCACCAGGTTGAACACGGCGCTCGCGCGGCCCGCCCTCGGATAGTGCTGGGTGACGAGCGTCCGGAAGCCCCGGGCGCTGACGCGCACGTGGATGTGCGGCGGGCGGCCTCCGTAGGCGATCGGCCGGTTGCTCTGGAAGCGGTAGCGGCCCTCGCGGGCGGCGACGACGGTGGCCCGGTGCGCGTCGTCGTACTGCCCGCGCCGGTTCACGAGCCAGAGCTCGATGCGGGCTCGCGGGATCGCCCGGCACCGGGTCGTCAGGACCCGGCCCCGAAGGACGTAGCCGGTGCCGACTTTCGACCGGATCGGCGCTCCGGGCTCGTAGAACGGCCCGAGCGCATCGGCTCTCGTCGGGGCGCACCGGGCCGCCGCGTCGGAGCCGGAGCCCCACGAGCCGGCGCCGACCGCGACGAGCGCGACCAGGACGGCGGCGAGACGAGCCTTGTCGAGAGGCTAGCTGGGAAAGAGCGTCAGCTCGGGCTCGCGGAGCCCGCGGAGGACCTCGAGGTCGACCTCGACGCACGCGATTCCCCGAGCGGTCGCCAGGGCGACCGCCTGCGGCTTCAGCGTCCGGGCGGCGAGGATGCCGCGGCACGCCGCCTTGGCGGGATCCACCCGGATGCGCTCGAGGTAGCGCGAGAGCTGCTCGACGGCCTCGATCGTCCCGATCCGCTTGATCTCGACCGCGACCCAGCCGCCGCCGGCGTCGCGGCACATCAGGTCGACGGGACCGACGTCGGTCGCCCACTCACGGCGGACGAGCCGGAGCTCCTCGCCGAGCCGGGTGGGGTCGGCCGCGAGGGCCTCCTGCAGGTCGCGTTCGACGCCGTCCTTCTCGAGGGCGGCCGCCTCCCCCATCTCGTGCGAGACGTCGCTCAGCACCTCCACGAGGCGGATCTCCAGCCGGTCCTCCGACTTCCCGGCGCGCTTCCGCACGATGAGACGGTCGCCGTCCTCCTCCACGATCGTCGGCGGGGTCATCCAGTTGAGCGGCTTGTAGCCGCCGGCGTCTGCGTGGACGAGCACCGAGCCGTCCTCCTTCAGTATCAGGAGCCGCGTCGACTCAGGGAGGAAGGCGCTCAGGCGGCCGGTGTAGGCGACCTCGCAGCGGGCGACGATCAGGCGCACGGCGCGACCGTACCGTCCTCTTCGGACGTGTCCTGGGGTCTGACCCCGGGACCTGGCCCTTCGGTACGCTTCGCGCAGATGGGCGACTTCGGTCTCTATCTCGCCTTCATGATCCCGCCGCTCGTTCTCGGGCTCGTGATCCAGTGGCGGCTCAAGCGGACGTTCGCGCGGTACTCGGAGGTTCAGATCAGTAGCGGGCTGCCCGGCGCACAGGTCGCACGCCGGATCCTCGACCAGAACGGGCTGACCGAGGTACCGGTCGACGTCTCACCCGGCGGGCCGCTGTCCGATCATTACGACCCGCGGAAGAAGGCGCTCTTCCTCTCCGAGCCGGTTTACCGGCCGCCGAGCGTGGCGGCCGCGGCGGTCGCCGCCCACGAGACGGGCCACGCCCTCCAGGACGCGCGCGGCTACGTCCCGCTGAAGATCCGTTCGGCGATGTACCCGGCCGTGGCCTTCGCCTCCAATGCCTGGATCTGGCTCCTGATCATCGGCGCCGTGCTGAACGCGCTGAACCTCGTCGCGCTCGCGCTGATCCTCTACGCCGTCGCCGTCGCCTTCCACATCGTCACGCTGCCGGTGGAGTTCAACGCCTCTCGACGGGCCTCGGCCCAGCTCCGTGAGCTCGGGATCGTGGGCGCCGGCGAGCAGGAGGGCGTGAACAAGGTGCTCACGGCCGCAGCGCTCACCTACGTCGCCGGCGCACTAGCAGCGCTCTCGCTGCTCCTCTACTACGCGCTGATCTTCTTCGGCAACCGCGACTAGCCCCTCGCCTCCTCCGGCCCGTAGACGACGAGGGCCCAGATGATGGCGATGTTGAGGGCGATGATCAGGACCGCCCACACTGGGTAGTACGGGATGAAGAAGAAGTTCGCGACCGCGCTCAGGATCGCGAGGAAGACGCCGATGCTCCTGGCCCACAGGGCACCGCTGTAGATCGAGATGCCGGCGAAGATCAGGATCACACCCAGGATCAGGTGGATCCAGCCCCAGGCGGTGACGTCGACGTCGTAGACGTAGTTGGGGCCGACGACGAAGAACTCGTCCTCGAAGATCGCGGCGAGCCCGGCGAGCGTCTGGAAGATGCCGACCAGCAGCATGATGGCGCCCGCGAACGCCGCGAAGCCGTACGCCCAGCCGCTGACCGCGTGGTCAGTCCTGTCCATGGTGGACACGCCCTGCTCCTTTCGTTGGGGGGTTCGGGAACTCATTCGCCGTCTGACGGCGGAGTACCTCCACGCCCAACGCAAGGACGACCGCGGCGGCGAGGACGAGCTGCCAGCGCTGCGTCTGGATCGTCGGCCCCCACCAGACGAGGAGACCGAGCAGGAGGGCGGCGCCGCCGAACGCGATCTCGGCGCGGGCGATGTGCGGAGCGAGCCACCCCCTCGCGTCCCTGGCCGTTCCGGACGGGCCGGCGATCCAGACCGCCACGAGCAGGAGGACGCCGATGCCCAGGAGCGTGAGCCCGCCGTCGCGGAGCTGCGCCGTGAGGATGTCCCACGCGTTCGCCGCAGCCCGCTCCACGGACTCGGTCGTTGCCAGCTCGTCGACGACGACCGAGCCGGCGATGCGCCTGACGACGAGCACGATGAGGCCGGCGACGATCGTGGAGATCCCGATCATCCGCAGGACGTCTCGCCGCCGCCCCTCGGCGAGCCAGACCGCGAGCACCCAGAGCGCGATCGGCACGAGCCACAGCCAC